>JAPLNX010000165.1 GCA_026400935.1 Planctomycetia bacterium
CTGTTCACTCGAAATCCCTCCGTGACTGGTATGCGATGATTTGTTGACCATCCTCAAACACCACAAATCACCGAGGGATTTCTTTTTTGTGACTCGAACCAGAACCCTTTCCAGAAAAAGTTCGCTGGTTTCAGGACTAGAACGCTTCCATCGGAGCTTTATCGCGATCTGGATAAGCCCGGTAGATTTGGGGCTATCTCAAGGAGGTGGTCTCATGGTTCCATACACTACAGCACTTCGCAGCGAGGTGCTTGCCGCGTGCGTTGCGAACGAAGGGACCCGTGTCGTCTCGCTTCGCTTCGAGGATTCTGAATCGTGGGTGCGGCGAATCAAACAACAGCGTCGTGAGACGGGTCAGATTGCGCCGAAAACAGCGGTCCCGCGACAACCGCAATGGCTAGCGTGGACGAACTGGCTGGTGGCGAAGATCACCGCTTGGCCGGACATTTATCTGCGTGAACTGCAAGCCGAGTTGAAGCAGGATCGCGGCGAAGAGGTTGGCCTGATGACGATCTGCAGCGCCTGTCGAGCGCTCGATCAATCGCGAAAAAAAGACGCTGATTGCCCAGGAGCAAGATCATCCTGATGTGACCGAGCAGCATCTGGCTCCCATCTTGAAACCTGGCGACATCGTCGTGATGGACAATCTTTCCAGCCGCAAGGTCACCGGCATCCGCGAAGCGATCGAAGCCGCCGGTTCTGAGTTGCGATACTTGCCGCCCTGCTCACACGATCTCAATCCGATCGAGTTGGCGTTCTCGAAGCTGAAGAAACTACTCCGCGACGGAGCGGAACGAACCGTCGACAAACTCTGGGATCTCTGTGGTCAAATCCTCGACCAGTTCACCGAAATCGAGTACCGAAATTACTTCAAACACTGCGGCTATCGCCACCTCTAAAATGGAACCGCTCTAAGAGCGGTAACTCGGTAAGGAGACCGGCTACAACGCAAACCAAACACTAAGTCGACCACGAACTCGTTACGGGTTTGCTGTACAACGTCACGATAGCTGCATAACTTGCGGTGCAGTTTGAGGATGATTCGACACGGTTGTCGTACGATGGAGCAGGATTTGTCATGGAACTTCCCCCGGAATTTGAGCAGGTCGTTGCGCCGGCTAAGGAGGAGGATGAACTGCTGACTGCGAAGGATCTGGCGGTCCTTTCGTTGTTCAAGTCGGACGCACAGAAAAAAACGCTCTCGTTGTTGAATAAGCTGCCCGCACTCACATTGTTGAGGAAGTGCTCGCCGCAGCGAATTCTGTGCGAGCAAGGTGCTGCTGGGGCTTCGGCGTTTCTGATTCTGACCACAAGCGACGTGCTCAAGTTGCGTGAAGAACAGGTGCAGTCGATTCGAGAAGTCGTTGCCGCGCGGGTTTCAGGAAAGCCGTTACCTGACGATTTGCATCAGCAGTTCGTAACGATCGACAATTCGGCGCTACAAAAGCGAGAGAAGAAATACCTCGCGGAAATCGAGAAACTGCGGCCACAAGCGGAACTGTTGGAGCGGCCTGAGAACAAGGACAACCTCGAACTGCGTCAGCGAGCTTCCGCGCATTTGTTGGTGAATCTGGAAGGGCAAAGCCACAAACGAACGATGTGGCAGAAGGTCGCTCGGCTGCTGACGGGGACTGGGAAGAAAAAACGCAAGCTACCGAAATGGATTCCGATCGACGGGACCGACGTCAGTGCTGAAACAAAGATGGCCTCGCTGCATGAAGGGGATTTGTTCGGTGAGATGAGCTGCATCAATCGCGTTCGGCGCTCCGCAACGGTGGTGGCAGATCAAGACTGCTACTTGCTGGAGATGATGCGGAATGTGCTTGACCTGTTGCAGAAAGATCCCGAATTCAAAAAGCGGATGGATGCGGTCTACAAGAAGCGAGTGCTCGAAGGACACATTCGGCGGTTGTCGATCTTCGAGGATCTGACCGATCAAGAATTTGATCTGCTGCGAGACAACATTGATCTGCTCGAAGTCCCAACTGGCGGTTTGATCTTTGAGCAGTTTGATCCATCCGACAGCTTTTATGTCATTCGCAGCGGGCTGGTGAAAGTCGTGGCGAACGCTTGGACGTTGGCACGCTCGACTGAGTTCACGGCAGCGCAGTGGCTCGCGCTGGGTAAGGAGATCACGACGCCGGATGCCCGCGCGCCGCAGATTCAGGGGAAAGTGATTGCCGTTCTGACTGCGACAACGAAAGCGGCCGCAGCGAAGCTCGCGACGGCGAATCAACCGGCGGATGCAGAGACGCAGGCGTTGCTCAGCGGGTTGAACGAATTCATTCTCCGCACCGACTGGCATGCGAAGCTCGGCAAGACGACGGCGGACATTGCGGCAGTCGTCGATAGCAAAGTGATCTCGTTCGCGATTGCCGATTATCACGAAGACCCGAAGCAGTGGTCTGACGTGGAATCGCGCATGTTTTTGCGGCTGTTGCTTGAGCATGCGTTTGCGAACGCAATGCCGCGTCGCAACGCGACAGCGGGGCCGCGACGAACATTGAGTTATCTCGGACGTGGCGACTATTTCGGCGAGATGGGATTGATGACCGGCGAACCTCGTTCAGCGACGATCTACGCTTACGACCATCCGGACGGTGGCGCGAACATGCGTGTGCCGGACTCGCGCACGGGTGCGGTGCCGTCACGTGTTGAGTTAGTGAAGATCAGCAAGGAAGCGTTTCAAAAGCTTTGTGCTCAATCACCAAAGGTGAAGGCCCGCGTCGAAGAGATGATTGTGAAACGCCGCGCGTTCTCCGCACAGCAGATCAAATCGGATGCTTCCGAATTGATTGCGAGTCACGCTCAATCGCCGGAGTTCGAGCAGCTTGGTTTGATTCAGGGCCAGAAGCTGATGCTGATTGATCTCGATCGTTGCACTCGCTGCAATCAATGCGTGGAAGCATGCGTCGCGGCTCATGACGACGGTCACACGCGGCTGTATCTCGATGGGCCGCGTTTCGAGAATTTTCTCGTGCCGATCTCGTGCCGATCGTGCCTCGATCCAGTTTGCATGATTGGTTGCCCGGTTGGGTCGATCAATCGAGGCGACAAGGGTGAGATCGTTATCGAAAACTGGTGCATCGGCTGCGGCATGTGTGCGGAGCAATGTCCGTATGGCTCGATCGTGATGAACCCGTTGACCAAACCCGCCGATCTTAGTCCTGAAGCACGGAAGGCGCTCGGTGCGGAAGCGAAGATGAGCACAATCACCGAACAAGCGGTCGTCTGCGATCTGTGTAGCTCGCTCCCCAGTCAAGATCCTTCGTGCGTTTATGCCTGTCCGCACGACGCGGCGATGCGAGTCCATGCTCAAGACTACTTCATGAGCGGAAAGAGATAGCGTGTTAATCGACCGCACACACAACCGATGGTTCATGCTCTCGACGGCGATCGTTGCGATCGGGGCAGTGGCGTATTCTGTCGAACGGTTGTCGCCACACGGAGCGACCGGTGGCAGCGTGTTGGGGTTAATCTTCGGCATTGTCGGTTCTGTGTTCATGGTCATTGCCGCGTTACTGGCGGTTCGCAAGAGGTTGCCGACTTGGCGAGTCGGTTCGGCAAAAGCATGGCTGCGAGCACATCTGTGGTTGGGAACGGTCGGCTTTGTGTTGATCTTGTTTCATTCCGGTTTTGGTTGGGGTGGGTTGCTCGAAAACTTGCTGTGGATTTCGTTTGGTCTCGTTGTCGTGACCGGCTTTGCGGGGCTCGCACTGCAACAAGTGATTCCAAAGTTGCTCAGGTCCGAAGTGCCGCTCGAAACGTTCGTCGCACAGATTTCGTTTCTTGCCAAGACGATGTTGTTCCGAGCGGATCAATTGGTGGCCATGCAAACCGGGCCGCTCGATGTTCCGTTTGAAAAGCTGACTCCGTTTGCGACTGCTGTGCTCAAGCAACAAGGGGTCTTGAAGCGCGAGTCTGATTTGCCGAAGGAACTCGCGAAGGTTTACGCGAACGTTCCGCAGCCCGAAGGTGAAAAGAAGGGGCATACCGCTGAGAAGCCTGTAGCGGCTCCGAAGCTCACGGCAACCGAGACACCCGTCGCGGCAACGCCCTCTGCTGCGGCGACGTCAGCGAAACCGACGAGCGAGCAAGCGGCTCCCGTAACGAAGTCGAAATCGCCGTTGCAATTGATGCAGGAAAAGAAAGCCGCCGCCGCGAAGGAAACAGAGTCGAAAGAAGTCGCGAGCGTGCCCGCAGGTTCGGTTGCTGAAGCGACTGCGGCAAAGCCGAAATCGCCGCTCGAACTGATGCGTGAGAAAACGGCCGCGAAAGCTGCTGCTGCCGGTCCCGAAGCAACGACTGAACCTGTCGCAACGCCGGCTGCTCAGCCGAGCGAGAAGAAGCTGTCGCCGCTTGAACTGATGCGAGCGAAGCAGGGGGCGAAACAAAGTCCGACTGCTGATACCAGCGAATCACCTGTGAATGAAACTGTTGCCGAGCGGCCGAGCGAGAAAAACCTTTCGCCAGTTGAAGCCATGCGGGCAAAGTTGTCCGCGGCAAAAGGCTCACCGTCTGACAAGCCTGCGGAGACACCGAAGCCGCTGACCGTCGCGGAGAAGTTTGCGACTGGGCAAGTAATCCCACTGGCGAGCGAGGCGGCGTCAGCCCCCCAGTCTGTTGAGCAAAGTCCCGTACTTGTTGAACAGAGTCTCGTGTCTGATGAGCAAGCCACCGGGGGGCTGACGCCGCCCCGTTCGCCAAGTGCTGTTGCTGCTCCGCCGATCGTCAAGAAGCCGTTGCCGATTTCCAAGCCAGTCGCAAGTGCGGAAAATGTGGCTGCAACAAGTGCGGCTGCGAAGCCCCAGCTTGTCGTTATCTCGCCCATTCAAATCGCCGAATTGCGTGACTTTCATTTGAAGATCGTGCGACCGTACTTGGACAGAGGGATTTCGCCGCAGCATGGTTTAAATGAGTCAATCACCGCTCGAAGATTGTTCGGTCAGTTGAAATCCGACTTACCCGCGGAGTTGCATGAAGTCCTAGAACAGCTCGCAAGCTGCTGTGAAGAACGTCGGCAATTCGCCGTTCAAAAGCGACTACATCGTTGGCTGCATTGGTGGCTGATTCTGCACATCCCGCCGTCGATCGCCATGTTGGTATTGTTTGTCGCTCACGTTTTGATGTCGCTGCGAGTGGTCCCGTTTGGAAGGTAGTTGGTCATGCTGCGTTCGAGCCGAGAACTTTCCAGTCGTCTGAAAATCGACGGGCATAAAAGCCCGGATCGATTTCGTCGCACGACGTGGTGGTTCGCGTTGTGGGCGGGAGTCGGATCGTTGATGTGGCTGTCGTGGCAACATGTGCAAGGAGAGAACGCGATCTACCAAGCGGGACCGGTCAGTACGCCGCATCGCTTCATCGAGAACAACTGCGAGAAGTGCCACACGACTTGGACACCGCTGCAACGTTTGGTCTCGCTCAGCGATGACCGGCACTCCGTCAAGAATCAGAAGTGTGAACTCTGTCATCGCGTGGCCGAACATCACCACAACCAATCGCCGCGTCACGAAACGATTTCTTGCGCAGTATGCCATCAAGAGCACGACGGAGCCGAGATGCTCCAGCGTCCGAGCAACCGCTTCTGCATCGCGTGTCACTCCAAATTGGATTCGCTAGCTCACCCGAACGATTTGCAAGACGAGTCCGTCAAACCTGCCGAGACGTTTGCAAGTAACGTGACTCAGTTCGATCTCGCCGGCGGACATCCGGAGTTCCGTTTGAAGACACTGCTCGTGCCAGAACACGCGGACGAGAAGCCTGCGAAAGAACACGGAGCGCTCCGCACAGTTGAGCATTTTCAGCGACCCGGTGAGACAGAATCGAAATGGCAAGATCGCGGTCGCATTCGGTTCAATCATGCCGCGCACTTGAAGGCCGAACGTGACGCGAAAGGTGAGTTGGTTTACGGCCTTATCGGCAAGGATCGCAAATTCATCGATTTGTCTCAAAGCTGCGAAAAGTGCCATGAACCAGACAACGAACGGCGCTTTATGAAGCCGATCTCATTCGAACGACATTGCGGTGAATGTCATCCGCTGCTGTTCGATCACCAACGCTTCCCCGGCCAAAGTGTGCCTCATCAGACGCCCGACATCGTGCGTGGTTTCTTGACGGAGACTTACACACTGCAAGCGTTGAAGAACGAAGCGGTCGGCGGATCAGCAAATGAAACCTCGACGAAGAAATCCGAACTGCCGCGATCAATTCCGGGGCATCGCGATTTTCAGAGTGATTCACAAAAGCTATCGAAAGATCAAGCTCAAAGAGTCGATGATGCTGTCAATCAAGCGGAAGTAATCATGCAACAGCATCGCCACCGACAGTTCGGATACGAAGCGACCGGCGGATGTCGTTACTGCCATCAAGTCGAGCCGACGGCTGAAAAAGCAAACGCCGACAAGCCGACAGTCTCGCGTGCCGATTGGAAAATTGTCCCGACCAACATCCCGCAACGGTGGCTGGCACACGGTGAGTTTCATCATGGATCACATCGCTTGCTGAATTGCGCGGTATGTCACGTCGATGTCGAGAAAAGTAAGAGCACCGGTGACGTGCTAATCCCGTCGATCAATGTCTGCCGCGCGTGTCACTCGGCTGACCCGTCGCTGTGGTCGGACGCGTTGAACTCCAAGAGTTCAGGCAATGAGTCGCCAAGCCGACTGTCAGAGCACAGCGTGAAAGAACTTTTGGCAAAGAGTCGGCAAGGTGCGCGCTTCGATTGCATCGAGTGCCACCGCTACCACAACCACCACGGAGAAAAATTGAACGGGCCGTTTACGAGATAGAAAAAGACCTGACCACGTTGGTAGGACGGGCACTCCTGCCCGTCATCTGACTTTCGACGAGCAAGAGTGCCCGTCCTACAAAATCTGAACGCCCACCTTAGGTCGGCAGCAACTCCACCACGATGTCGCACTTTGCTCCTTTACGTCTGCTGAGCCTAATAGTCGTCGCTGCGATCCTGTTCGCGGCGTTGGGGCGGGAGCGTGTCCAGACGGCTCCGCCGAACGAATCCAAAGCCAAGATAACAGCAACTCCGCGACTTGTAGGCAGCGCGTCCTGTGCGGCGGCGGCCTGTCATGGTGGGCTGGGCGGACAGCCGATTGTGGGCGCTGAATACTCCATTTGGTCACAGCGTGACCCGCATTCGCGAGCGTACTCGGTCTTGTTGAATGATCTGTCGCAGCAGATGGCGAAACGCTTAGAACTCAAACAACCGGCGCATGAGTCTGCCGTTTGCTTGAACTGTCATTCGCCCGTGACGACGACTGCGGAGAAGGCTGTGATGCAGTCAGCACCGGTTCGCGAACAGCATCTGATCGAGGGTGTCAGTTGCGAGCACTGTCACGGCCCGGCAGAGCATTGGTTGACCGCTCACGTCCGCAAAGATTGGAAGCCTCGCTCGACTGATGAGAGGCTACGACTTGGATACCGCGACCTGACAGACGTGCTCTCGCGAGCCAACTTGTGCGTCGATTGCCACGTCGGCGGGCCGGGTCGCGACGTAAATCACGACCTCATTGCGGCTGGGCATCCCCGTCTGTTCTTTGAACTCTCTGCCTTCCACGCCAACTGGCCAAAACATTGGCCAAGAGAGCTCGTAGGTCGGGCACCCCTGCCCGACCACACAAGCCCGACACGCAAGCGAGGGGTCGAGGAAACAGGGAACGGTAACCAGGGAACAAGAAGCGAGCAGCGTGCCTCTTCTTTTGAAGCAAAGTTGTGGGCCGTCGGCCAAGTCGTGACGGCTCAGCGTTCGTTGGAGTTGTTGTCTCAGCGTGCGGCGCATGCCGATGCAAACCCATCAGCAAATTGGCCTGAATTGGCGGAATGGAATTGCTTCGCCTGCCATCACGATTTGCAAGCCGGCAGTTGGCGTCAGGCACGGGGTCCGTTAGCGAATGTCAGCCGCGTTAAAGATTCGTTCGTGGGAAACGCTTGGCCGTATGCATTGATTGAACCGCTGGCGATCACGACGAATCATGCGGAACTAGTCGGTGAGAAATCGTTATGGCAGCCTTTGCGTTCATTGATTGCCAAGTCCGCTCCGCCGCCTGTGCCAATTCAAAAACAGGCTCTAATGATTGCGGCCGAGCTTCGGGCTTGGGCAAAAGACTTAAATCATCGTGACACCGCCGAACAGCATTTCTCAGCGGCGGCCATCGACAAGCTACAACTCAGTCTGCTTGGTGATGTTGGAGCAAAGCTGGTGGCCCAAGACTGGGACTCGGCCACGCAATTGATGCTGGCGCTGACGTCGCTGCATCACGCCAGCATCGCTCTGCGGACGGCAACAACTCCGGTGGACGAGCAACGTGATCGCGAGATTCATGCAGTGATCGACTCAATGAATGAGACTTTGAACTTTCCATTGGGGTTTCAAAGCCCACGCGATTTCGCAGACAAACCGATCGAACGTTTGCAAACGGATTTGCTCCGGTTGCGAAAACTGTTGACCTCACCGAAATGAAGACATGCATGGAGAATGCTCCCATGAATGATGAGTGGAATTGCTTTGTGTCGCACGCGACTCGAGTGTGTCGATGTCTTGTTGATTGTCGCGCGAACCGCGTGCGCCACATCAGTGTTTTCGCGTTTTTGTTGCTGATGCCGATGACTTTGATCGCTCAAGACGCGACGGTGAAAAGCTCTAATGGCCAGCGGACGTTTCTTGGAGCGGCCAATTGTGTGATGTGCCACAACAACGGTTTGCCCAAAGCCGATGATGCAAATGCGGCGGCGTTGGAGGTTCTCGGTTTCACGGGGCTTGCAAATAACAGTTGGGTGACGTTGGAGGAATTGAAACTGTGGGCCAATCAAGACAAACACTCGCAAGCTTTCACGTCGCTGTTGAATGAACGCTCGCACCAAATGGGGAAGCTGCTGGGTGTTGCTGAAATTCATCGCGACAAACGCTGCCTCACTTGTCATACCGCGTACCCGTTGACTGCGATGGGAAATGATCCGCACTTGATCACGCCTGAGTTGGTCAAGAATCTGCGAGTGACTCAAGGGATTAGCTGCGAAGGTTGTCATTCACCGGCTGGAGATTCTCGCGGAGAGGGTGCTGTGGTGACTGGCTGGTTTCAGCCGCATGCTCAGCGCGACTTGTGGTGGCTCTTGTCCGCGAAGGATAAGCAAGACAAGTTTGGTTTCACCGATATCCGCTCAGCGACCGCCCGCACGCGGCTCTGTTTAACGTGTCATCTTGGCAACGCAGCCGAAGGGAAAGTGGTTACTCACGAAATGTATGCCGCAGGACATCCACCGTTGCCGGGCTTCGAGTTATCGACTTTTGCAGCTCAGATGCCAAAGCATTGGCGAGATTTCGATAAGAAGTCAGAGGCCGTTCGCGATGAGTTCTTGAAGAAGAACATGGATGATGTCTACGGTCGCGACTCGTTCAAGCTCGACAACTTGCATGAGACGAACAATGTCCTCGTGGCCGCATTGGTGGCGTTCAGCGAGAATCTCAAACTGGCGTCGGCGCTCGCAGATGAAACAATGACGATGCCGGTGGCTAAGCCCGATTGGCCGGAGTTGGCTCAGTTTGAATGCTTTGCCTGCCACCATGATTTGAAAGATCGAAGCTGGCGTCAGCGTCGGACGCTGCGCGGTGCTCCCGGTCGCCCGATGCTACGAGCATGGCCAACAACATTGACGAAGCTGGCGATCAAGCGAGCTGGGCACGATCCGAAAGAGTTCGATCAACGCTTGCAGGTGATCGAGAAGTTGCTCAGCGAGCAACCGTTCGGACGTCGCGAGCGTTGGCACGCAACAATCCGCCCGTTGACCGATTGGCTCGACGAACAAGCGTTGTCGCTCGAACGGAAACCATTGCCGCGCGAAACGGGCTTCGGGTTACTCCGCGAGATTGCTGTCGTCGCGGAAAGTGATCTGTGGGATTACGACTCGGCTCGGCAACTCGTCTGGGCCGCGCAAACTTTGCGTCGTGAACTATCGAGCGAGCGCAGTGACGAAGCGCTGCGATCGAAAGTCGCCGCGTTGGAGACATCATTTGCAGAAATCGAAAAGCTCTTCGTGCTCGATCTGATTCAAGGCCGTAAAGCTCAGCAACAACTGCCCGGTTCAACAAAGAGCCGTGAAGTTCAAGAAGTCGACCTCGAAAAGATGCTGCCACCAATCGCCAACTACGATGCAGGAGTCTTTCGCGATCAGTTTCACAAACTGGCGACGAAGCTTACTCCGTAGTGCGGTAGACAGTGGGGAGAACATTCAATTCGTGAGTAATCCGTATGAAGTTTTCTCTCTTAAATATTGGCTACTTCATGTTTGTTGGGTTGATTGCTGGCGAATTTGCAATCGACCAGCAGAGGAACATCAACGTTGGAAATCTGATCTACGATCAATTTGACGGTCATTTACGCAGCATGACAAAGGCTGATGTCACTGAAATCGTCTTTCGAAACGTGCTCACGATGTCGTTGATCGTCGGCATAGTCGCAACGATTGTCTGGATGGCTTTAACCAGTTTTTCGAAGATCGTTGAGCGACCACGAACGGTTGCCGTCAATGCGATCATTGGCTTATCGATTGGTGCGCTTATTTCAACAACGGTTTACCAAATACTGGATGGGTTCGGTGTTTCGATTTCAGATGGGTTCAGGATGCTGTTACGGCCAATAATAGAATAAATCATGGTCGAATCGCGTCCGCAGCAATCGTTCCGATGCGGCCTGCGAGTGGGTTCACGGAGCCTTTGCCGTCGGGGTGGACTCGATTGCTGAGGAAGATCACGAACAGGCCGGTGTCGGGATCAATCCAAAGAGCTGTCCCGGTGAAGCCGCCGTGGCCGAAGGCGTAGTCCGACATCGATGCGCCTCGATTGCTTGAGTATCCGGTTTTCATGTCCCAGCCGAGTGCTCGCTTTCCGGACGGGACGTTGCGGGGGCGCGTCATCTCGGTCCAAGTGACTTCGGACATGATGCGAGTTTCGCCCAGTTGGCCTTTCATCACCATCGCGGCGGCATACTTCGCGAGGTCTTCTGCCGTTGAGAACAACCCCGCGTGGCCAGCGATGCCGCCCAGCAGATGGGCTCGCGGATCGTGGACTTCGCCGCGGATGAATTCGCCGTTTCGCTTTTCCGTCGGTGCGATCCGCAGTCGGAGTTCCGGCTTCGGTTTGAAATCGGTTTCCGACATCCCGAGCGGATCGAACACGTTGGTCTTCGCAAATTCAGCCACCGAAAGTCCGGAGATGTTTTCGACGAGTTTGCCCAAGACCTCAAAGCCGACGTCGCTGTAAGTGAACTTCACGTTCGGTTCCGCCAATGGCTTCAGGCTCGCGATGTTCGACCACGCCTTTTCTGGTCCCTGTAAATAATCCGCAATGCGGTTGTCGGCGATGAGCCCGCCGGTGTGAGTCAGCAAGTGTTCAATGTTGATCTTCTCTTTGCCGTTATCGGCGAATTCCGGCCAATGCTTGGCAACTGGATCGTCCAATCGCAGCTTGCCCCGTTCGATCAACAACATGATGCTCGTTGCGGTTGCGATCGGTTTGGTCAGCGAAGCGAGGTCAAAGATCGTGTCGGTGGTCATTGCCTCGGAGGACGGTTCGAGTTGCCGTTGTCCGAATGCCTTCACGATTGCCAGTCGATCGCGACGTCCGATCGCGACGACACAGCCTGGCATTTTCTTTTCGGTGAGAGCTTGCTCGACAACTCCGTCAATCTCTGCCAACTTCGGAGCATCGAAGCCGATATCAGCGGGTGCAGCTAAAGGGAGCCTTGGCGGGGATGCCTCAAGCGTCTCGCACGCAATCAGAACCACTACTAGGATAGCGCTCACCAAAAAACGAATTAGAGTCATTGGGTTTCCAAACCGGATGAAAATCGCAAGATTTCAAAATGCGGATGAAGGACAACAATCTTGGGGGGACAACATGAATCATGTCTAAGCACGATACCGCGTTTCAAATCATGGCGTCCAATTGCCGCTTCGGTTGCGGGATCACACACGAGGTCGGGATGGACTTGGTTGATCTCGGCGCAAAGCGGGTGTTGGTCGTCATTGACCCGGCACTGAGATCGTTACCGACAGGTGCCGTCGTGCAGCAGTCGTTGGAAGAGAGCCAACTGGAGTTCGCGGTCTTCGACAAAGTAGAAGTCGAACCGACCGACACGAGCTTCCTTGCAGCAGCAAAGTTTGCGACCGAAGGACAGTTTGATGCGATCGTGGCAGTTGGCGGCGGGAGCACGATCGACACGGCGAAAGCGGCGAACCTGTACGCGACTTATCCGGCGGATTTTCTGGACTACGTCAATCCGTCGATTGGCAAACAGAAAGCCGTGCCGGGACCGCTCAAGCCATTAATTGCGATTCCGACAACCGCGGGAACGGGGAGTGAAACAACGGGTGTCGCGATTTTCGACTACACGCCGCTGCGAGTGAAAACGGGAATCGCGTCGAAGTACTTGCGGCCCACGATGGGGCTAGTTGATTGGGACAACACTCGGACTCAGCCGGCGGCGGTCGCCGCGAGCGCTGGCTTGGATGTGTTGAGTCATGCTCTCGAAAGTTACACAGCATTGCCTTACGACCAACGTCTTAGACCGGATCGACCGTCGCTGCGAGCGGCCTATCAAGGGGCGAATCCGATGAGCGATGTATGGGCATTGCGGGCGTTGGAAATCGTCGCTGAGTTTCTGCCGCGTGCGGTTGCTGATATCAGCGATGATGAAGCTCGAATGCAAATGATTCTCGCGTCCTCAATGGCGGGAATCGGGTTCGGCAATGCGGGAGTTCATTTGCCGCACGCGATGGCCTATCCAGTGGCGGGTATGGTTCGGGAATTTCGACCGACTGGATACGCGACGCAGAATCCGTTGGTGCCGCATGGCATGTCAGTCATCTTCCACACTCCGGCGGTTGCGAGATTCACGGCGGTAACGTCGCCGGAGCGACACTTGATTGCAGCAAAAGCGCTCGGCGCGGATGTGTCTCACGCGAGTTTGGTTGACGCGGGACGCATCTTGGCGGATCGAGTCATTCACTACATGCAAATACTGGCGATGCCGCGCGGACTCAATGCGATCGGCTATTCGACTTCGGACCTGCCTGATTTGGTCGAAGGAACACTGGCTCAGCAGCGGCTGTTGAAATTGTCGCCGCGGTTGACGGAACCGGATGAGTTAGCAAAGTTGTTTGACGAATCACTGGTGATTTGGTGAGCCGTTGCGGTTTCTCAACACGTGGCACAATCGGATCGGACTCCTGGGCCTTCTCACTCGAAAGACCTTGTCGCTTTGACGGTCACCTGAAGCGGGCCTATCATGGCCAGCCATCAATAGATTCAGATGGATGCTGGAGCAACGCACTGTTGCCCTTGGCTGACCAGATACGACAACACAAATCGAAACTACTCGCGAGAGGTGCAAGTTGAGACTCTTCGACACGAACCGGGTTTGCCTGTTGTTGTTGGCCGGAACTCTGGCGCTAGTTGCTAGTAGCCAGCATGTTTTCGCTCAAATCCCGACAATCACGTTGACGACGCCGCTGGCAGTGAAGCCCGGTCAACCGACTGACCTGAAGTTGCACGGAGCGAATTTGGTTGGGCCGACGCAACTTTGGACGAGCTTTGCGGGGACCAACGTGCTGGCTCCCGAAGTAGCAGGCAACGGGACGAACGCGGCGGAATGCGTTTATAAAGTGACTGTTCCGAGTGATGTGCCGGTCGGGATTTACGGCGTGCGCGTCGCAAATGCGAACGGAACTTCGCCGTTGCGGTTGGTGGTTGTCGATGACTTACCATCGGTGGCTCAAGTGGCCGGAAACAATGCGCCGGCAGGTGCTCAAGCACTGACATTGCCCGTCGCGATTGATGGCCAAGTGGGTTCGCTGAGTCAGCATTACTTCAAGTTCACGGTTGCTGCCGGACAACTCGTAACGATGGATGTGCTCGCGCGACGCATTGGATCGGCTCTTGATCCGATGATTCGGCTGCTCGATGCGAAAGGTCGCGAACTTGCTTATAGCGACGATGTTCCCGGCCTCCGTTCGGACTGTCGTCTGTGTTATCAATTCAAAGACGCAGGCGAATACATACTCGAATTGCGAGATATTCGCTTTCAAGGAAGCGCCAATCACTTCTTCCGACTACGGATGGGTGACTTCCCGTGCGTGACTGTGCCATATCCATTAGCGGCGAAAAAGGGAGCCGCAGCGAGCGTCAATTTCGCGGGACTGAATCTGGATGGCGTGTCACCGGCTGCGGTCAATTTTCCAGCAGACGCACCATTTGAGTGGGCCTCGATTGGTGCGAAACGAGCGAATGGGGCGAGCAGCAATTTTGCTCTGATCGGCGTCAGCAATCGCGATGAGTTTCTGGAAACGGAACCAAACGATGATCCGAAAGCACCGAATCGAGTTGATCTCGCACAAGGCATCAATGGTCGTTTCGACAAGCCCGGTGACATCGACCACTTCGTCTTCGCGGCCAAGGCCGGACAAGCAATGACCTTCACGGGGATTACTCGACGACAAGGATCGCCTGTGTCTTTGAATCTGCGACTAATGAATGCGGCTGGCGGACAGGTCGCCGCAAAAGAAGACTTCGGGGCAATCGATCCAACGTTTGATTTCACGTTCCCTGCCGATGGCGATTACACGCTGATTGCTCAAGACCTGCATCGTCAAGGTGGGCCACAGTACGCGTACCGCGTTGTCGCAGTGCCGTTACTGGCGGGATTCACGTTGTCTGCATCCGCAGATACTGTCAGTGCCGTCACCGGTGGCGTGACAATGATCACAGTGACGGCGGCCCGGAAGAATTATGCCGGAACAATCAATGTCGCGGCGGTTGAGCTCCCCGCAGGCGTGACGAGTCATCCGACTTTCATCGGGCCAGGACGTGACTCTGCGGTTCTGACTTTACGTAGTGCGGCTGAGGTTCCCTCCGGGAAAATCACGCTCTCCAAAGTCGTCGGAACAGCGAAGGTGAATAACGCGGATGTCACGGCAGTCGCTTCAGTGTCGCCCGCTTTGACTGCGTTGTTCAACGGCCTTCCATGGCCTCCGCAAGATTTGGCAAATTCGTTCTCGGTCGGTGTCGCCCCCAAAGGGGTCATCAGTTTACGAACGGAACCGGAGGAGATCGTCTTCGGCAAAGACCTCTCTGCGACCGTGAAGTTGATTGTGACTCGACAAGAGAAATTCGATGAGCAGATCGTCGTGGCGGTTACTCCAGCGGCGAATGGATTGCCAGCAGGCATTACCGCTGCGGTGAAGCCGATTCTGAAGGGAACGAACGAGATCGAGATCGTCTTCACTGCGAACGCTCAAGCTCCTGATGGTGAGTTTACCGCGTCGATCACCGGCGCGATCAACCAAAATGGCGTCAATACAACGCAGCCTGCTCCTGGCATCACGTTGCGGTTGAAGCCGGCATTCAACGTGGTTGCCAAATTCGACGCAGACAAAGTCGCTCGCGGCGCAACTCTCAAAGGGAAAGTGACGATCGAACGCAACCCTGCTTTCAAAGGCCCGATCACTTTGACGTTGCAGAATCTCCCCAAAGGTGTGACGGTCGCTCCCGCGATGATCGCCGAAGGAGCAGTTGAAGCAGAAATCGTTCTGACAGCCGCGGCTGATGCGGCTCAAGGCGCAGTTAATAATATCAATATCAAAGGTGACGCAATGAACGGTGCCGCTAAGTTGGCGGGAACATCACCAAACATTGCACTGACTGTCGAATGATGTGACTTTCTGAATTACCACCGTGATGAATTCGGTGCGTTCCCAGTGCCTTCCTTGTGTTCTGCCACCCACCTACTCGGTTGAGGAATAATCATGCAGAGGCCTCAAATCTTCCTCGTTGTGGCGATGATCGCCACACTCACCTCGTCATTTCTTTATGCAGCAGATCAGCCGACGGGACTTTCGCTAGCTCCCGGCAAGTTTGAACTGCGAGGAAATCGCGCTCAGCAACAACTTGTCATCAGCGGTACCTACACCGCTGATGATGTTCGTGACCTCACGACCGGTGTCACACTGACATCGTCGAATCCCGCTGTCGTGAAGATCGACGGAACGTTGGCGAAACCAGTAGCCGACGGAACAGCTCAAGTGACCGCAACACTCGGCGGGCTAACTGCCTCCGCTGAAGTGACCGTCAAAGAGATGGCGATACCTTCGCCGGTCAGTTTCAAGAACGAGATGTTGGCCGCTTTGACGAAGGCCAGTTGTAATATGGGAGCGTGTCACGGATCGCCATCGGGAAAAGGGGGCTTTCGCCTCTCATTGCGCGCGTTTGATCCAACAATTGACACATTGACGCTCCGTTCGGAATTCATGCAACGCCGCATCAATCCTGTTCAGCCCGACGAGAGTTTGCTCATCAAAAAGCCGTTGATGGATGTTGCTCACGGCGGCGGACGGCGAATTAAGAAGGGTGATCCGGTCCATCGTGTTTTTCATGGATGGATTGGTGAGGGACTGCGATTGGATGCAGACAATGTGCCTGAAGTGGCGAAGATCGAAGTCTTTCCCAACAAGCGAGTCTTCCGCCCCGCTGGCTCACAACAACAATTGATCGTGATGGCAACATTCGCTGATGGCAGCATGCGAGATGTGACTCCGCTAACCGTCTTCAGTTCTTCAAATGAGCAGGTCGCATCTGTTAACGAAAACGGTTTGGTTTCCAAAGGTGGCCGAGGTGAGACTGCGGTGCTCGCTCGCTTCCTCGACAAGATGGCAACCAGCCAGATCACGTTCTTGGAAGATGTTCCTGGCTTCGCATGGAACAATCCTGCCGAGCACAACTTTGTCGATAACCTCGTTTTCGAGAAGCTCAAGCAACTGCAAATTCTTCCTTCGGACTTATGCTCTGACGAAGAATTTCTGAGACGAGCATACCTCGACGTGACCGGTCGCTTGCCGACAATCGAAGAGACGACGGCCTACCTCGCCAATCAAACGCCCGACAAACGAAATTTGCTGATCGACCAACTTGTCGAAAGCGACGACTTCGCAGATTTCTGGACGCTCAAATGGAGCGACATCCTGCGATCAAACAGCAAGAAGATCACAGCGGTCGGGACGCAAAAATTCCGCCGTTGGGTTTACGATTCGATCCGCACGGACAAACCATTCGATCAGTTCGCTCGTGAATTGCTGACCGCGAGTGGTAGCGTGTTTGAGAATCCCGCTGCCAACTACTGGCGGGCCAGCCGCGATCCAAACGACGCCGTCGAAACAACGGCTCAACTCTTCCTTGGTATTCGCATTCAATGCGCGAAGTGCCACAACCATCCGTTCGAGCGTTGGTCGCAAGATAATTATTACGGCATTGCTGCGGCGTTTACTCGGATCGCACGACAGAAAGGTGACACCGCCGAAGAAGAAATCATTTATCCAATGGCGACTGGTGAAATCACTCAGCCGCGCACTGGTAAGCAGATGAAAGTGCATTTGCTGCTGAAAGGCGATGTTGAAGATGCGGCTGGACAGGACCGTCGCGAAGTCTTCGCGAATTGGCTGACCTCGCCAGAAAATCCGTTCTTTGCTCGATCAGCGGTGAATCGAATTTGGGGTCATCTACTCGGTCGTGGCATCGTCGAACCGGTTGACGACTTCCGCGATTCAAACCCGCCATCGAACGCCAAGCTACTGGATGAACTCGCTTCACAGTTTGCAAAGAATAAATTCAGCCAAAAGTGGGCTGTGAAAACAATCTTGAAGAGCCGGACATATCAGCTCAGCTCGCGCAAGAACAACTTCAATAAAGACGATGAGATTTATAATTCGCACGCCAACACCCGTCTGCTGTCCGCAGAACAATTGCTGGATTCGATCTGCCAAGTGACGAACGT
The DNA here is from genome assembly GCA_026400935.1 of Planctomycetia bacterium. Lineage (GTDB taxonomy): Bacteria > Planctomycetota > Planctomycetia > Planctomycetales > Planctomycetaceae > SXKJ01. The sequence continues at coordinate 17,832 of JAPLNX010000165.1, forward strand.
TCCTGAAACATTCGCGGGGCTTCCTGCTGGAACGCGTGCTGTTTCGCTCGCCGATCCCCCGACAGATCATTACTTCTTGAAGATCTTCGGGCAGCCTCAACGTGAGATGGCTTGCCAGTGCGAGCGATCGAACGAATCGAACCTTTCCCAAGCATTGCAGATGATTAACGGCCCGACCGTGCATGGCAAACTACGTGCGGACGCTGGTCGCATCGCGATCTTCATCAAGGAGAACAAGCCGGACGACGAGGTCATCACGACGTTGTATCTGTCGGCTCTGAGCCGCAAGCCAACGCAGGCAGAGCTCGATGCGGCAAAGCGTCACATCGCCGCTCAACAAGATCGCCGTCTGGCTCTCGAAGACGTGGGGTGGGCAATCTTGAACTCGAAGGAGTTCTTGTTCCAACACTAATGCGGCGACGCATTGATTGAATCATGAAGCAAACGTGACCGACACCCGGCGCAGTTATCTGCGTCGGGTGTTTTTCTTGGGGTTTTTGATCGCTTGTTTTTCGTCCGCGTCGGTCTTTGGTGAAACAACGTTTTCCGACGGACTAGCACCTGTTCCCGCTTCTTCTTCAGCGGCCGCTTCTCGGCCAGCACGACGTTGCAGGCGGATGAAGATTTGGAAGCTGCGTGGCATTGGCGAGACGAAGCGGAGGTCTTTGCCCGTCACTGGGTGCTGGAATCCGAGGACGTGTGCGTGCAGCGCCAAGCGGGTGTGTGGCCAATCATCGTGCTTGGTCATGTTCGGTCGGTATCGGCGATCTCCAACAATGGGATGCCCTGCTTCGGCCAAGTGGACACGGATTTGGTTACGACGTCCGGTGTCGAGTTTGACGCGAACGAGTGTGGTCTCGAAGAGGATTTGATCCACCATAAAGTGGGTCATCGCATACTCGCCTTGCCCGGGAGTCGTGACAGAGTGTTGGCTGAGCCGCTTGCTAGTCACGAGATAGCTCTCGTAGGTTCCCGATTCTTGCTCCATACGTCCGGCGACCAAGGCAAGATACTCTCGTTCGGGCGCACGGAGGCGAAGCTGATCTTGTAAGGCTCCGGCAATTTCGGACTGCTTGGCGAAGACAAGCAATCCTGACGTTTCGCGGTCGAGCCGGTGAACGACTAATGCTCGCCGTTGTGGGCCGAGGTAACGCGAAACTTCATCAACAAGCGTTCGAGTTTCTTGGCGTTCGGTGGGAACGGTCAAAATTCCCGCTTGCTTATCAACAACAATGAGATAGTCGTCTTCAAAAATGATCTTGAACGTCTGGCACTGAAAATTCTCTTTGCGGCCCTTTTCCTGAAACTTGTCGAGCCACTTCTCTCGATAACGGCATTGCGGATCGTAGGTCACGGAGACGACGTCCCCGGCTTTGACTTCGGTAGAAGGTTCTGTCGTTTTGTGGCCATTGATCGTGACGCACCCGCTCATGCACATGCCGCGTAGTTGTGAGCGAGACTTCTCGGTCAATGATTTTAGAATTAGGTCAACTCGGCCAGCTTGGTCTGCGGCGACCGCGTGTTGCTTGTGTTCAAGGGGCATGATGAATTTCGTGAGTGTTGTGATCGCGGCGCGAGATGACCGAAGGCAACCAGATCGCGATTAAGTCATGCGCATCCAAGCGGCTTTGAGATAATCAGATTCTGGGTGGCTCGCTGAAACAGGATGGTCTGGCGATGCTCCGGTACGAAACATGAGCTGCATTTCGCGTGGGCCGCGACGTTGGAAGCCGTTGTCGTCGGCAGGGCCGATCGGTGCTCCTGCTTGTCTCGATGCGGAATACAGCAGGCGCAAGAAGTCCGCTTCTTGAAGCAGGCCAGAACAAGTACAGCTCAGTAAAATGCCACCGGGTTTGACCAACTGCATCGCCAGGCGATTGAGGTCGAAGTGTCTACGGGTGCCTTCATCAAGTTCTGCTCGATTGCGAATCAATTTTGGCGGATCGAGTACCACGACGTCGTATTCACGACCGTTGCGAATCATGTCTCGCATATAGGCGAAGGCGTCCGCTTGGACGAAGGTTGCTTTGACACCGTTGAGCTGCGCATTGCTGCGAGCGATCTTCAGCGGTTGCTCATCGAGATCAACTCCTGTGACTTCTGCTGCTTGGCCAAGATGCTTGGCCGTGATCGAAAACCCGCCGGTGTAGCAACATAGATCAAGCACTGACTTGCCGGCGGTGAAATCAGCCAGCCGACGGCGATTGTCTCGCTGATCGCAGAAAAATCCGGTCTTGTGGCCACCGATGAACTCGATCCGAAATTTGGTGCCGAACTCTTGCACAACAGCAGAACGGGGCAGATCGGGCGAGGTGATCGGTTCGGCGGTATAGCCCTCTTGACTCTCTGTATAAGGCCCGGGTCGAAGTACCCAGTGCTTCGTGCCAACAACTTCCGCCAAGCGTTCAAGGATCGCTTGCCCGCGTTGAAACAGGCCGAGGCCAAATGCTTCGGCAGAGAGGGTATCGCCGTAGCGATCTATCACGATTCCCGAAATTCCGTCTCCCTCCGCGTGAATGAGGCGATAAGTGTCGGTGACCTCATCGAGCCTCAAGACTTCGCGTCGAAGCTGCACGGCCTGTCCCAGCAGATGATCCCAAAACAAATCATCGGGGGGCGCTTCACCGGGGCGGATGACTCGGATCATGATCTCAGACTTCGGGTTGAAATAGCCGAAGCCGAGCGTCTCATCGCGAGATCCGACTAACGCCACCAAATCACCAGGACCGGCTGGCGGATCAGGGGGTCCATCGAGCCGCTTACGGTAAATGACCGGGCTTGCACCGAGCGTTCGCAGCGGGACCGCTGATTCAATCTCTTCGGGCAAATCGAGGGGTCTTTGAGCGGTGAGCGACAAAGCAGACCGGAATTTGGAACGAGCAGGAGGGCGCATGGCCGCAATCTTATCGGCACCACGAACGGATTGCCAAAGAGGCCGCAGCAGCCTGAGTCGAGTGTGCAAAGATCGTGAATCAGGGAATGATGTTCGTCAGCGTTAGGACTTCGGTACTGCGTCTGGAACTTCGACTTGGATCTCGTGGCCAAGCAGCCTTACGGGATAAGACTCGGTGCGTGTCTTCGAGTTCGGATTATCGAGCCAAGTTCCCGACTTGATGCAGAATCGCCAAGCATGCCAGGGGCACGTGACTCCGTTGTCCTCGACGTAACCGGCGGCCAACGAGGCTCCCATGTGTGGACAGAGGTCGTTGATCGCGGAGTATTCCCCCTTTACGAAGAATATGGCGACCATCTTGCCGTTAACACAAAACGATCGCCCCTCCCCTTCGGGAATGTCACCCACATGTGCCACGGTTTGAAATTCCGCCATCAGATAACACCTCTTGACTGATTGAACTCTCCTGCCGCTCCGTCGTGGCGGCGAAGAGTACGGTTCGCGAGTCGGCCTCTCAATGTGAGGAATGAATGAATTCTTATGGCAGACTGACATGCGGATGACCGGGTCGTGGCCGAGTTTTGCACGGGCCAGTACGATCCCCGCTCACTCGGCGTGATTTTCAGTGCAGAAATGGCTCTGAATGAGTTGATTGCGTTGCGTGTCTTCGCTTTTTGATCCACCGCCCCTGATTCCAGGCAGCAATATGAAACATTCATCCGCCGTTGGTTTGGCTCTGTTACTCGGTTGCTGCTGGAACGTCATAGTGTTTGCAGAAGATGCTCTCCCGTCAGTCGTAAAGGTGGACGCGTCTGCCGATGGTTTTCGATTGGTTCGCAACGGTGAGCCGTATCTCATCAAGGGTGTGGGCGGAGATCGTCAATTGCCGGCGTTGAAGGCGGCCGGGGGCAACTCGATTCGCACGTGGGGTGCGGACAAAGTTGGGCCTGTGCTCGAAGAGGCCCAGCGATTGGGGCTGACTGTGACAGTCGGAATTTGGCTGGGGCATGAGCGGCATGGATTTAATTATAACGACGCGGATCAAGTGGCTCGACAGTACGACGCGGCCCAGAAAGTGATCGAAACTTACAAAGATCATCCGGCCTTGCTGTTGTGGGGCATCGGCAACGAGATGGAAGGTTATGAGAACGGCGGCAACGCCGCGATTTGGTCGGCGATCAACAACATCGCCAGCATGTCGAAGCGCATTGATCCAAATCATCCCACGATGACCGTCGTGGCCGAGATCGGTGGCGATCGCGTGAAGAACATTCATCGACTTTGCCCCGACATCGATATTGTCGGCATCAACAGCTACGCGGGAGGAACTTCGATCCCGCAGCGTTACCGCGAATCGGGCGGCAAGAAGCCGTTCATCCTGACAGAGTTCGGCCCCGCTGGAATTTGGGAAGTCCCTAAGAACAGTTGGGGAGCCGCGTCAGAGTTGACCAGTACCGAGAAAGCGGAGTCTTATCGCCGTGTGTATCAACAAGCAGTGTTGGAGCATCGCGGGCAGTGTCTCGGCGGTTACGCCTTCGTATGGGGCAACAAGCAAGAAGCGACCGCCACGTGGTTCGGGATGTTGCTCCCTGATGGTTCGCGGCTCGGTGCGGTCGATGATCTGACGGAAGTTTGGACGGGGAAACCGGCGGCGAATCGTTGTCCGATCATTAAGTTATTGAAGCTCGACGGAGCTGATCAGCTTGAACCGAAAACGGTCGTGCGCGTGTCGCTGGATGTGAGCGATCCCGAGGCGGACCCTGTGAAGGTGCAATGGATCTTGCAACGCGAACCTGAATCACTTGGAACTGGCGGCGATGCCGAAGAAGTCCCACCGACGTTCCCTGAAGCGATCGTCAAAGCGAGCGAAAAATCGGTTGAAGTGAAGATGCCTTCTGACGGCGGTGCCTATCGGCTATTTGCGTATGTGCGTGACGATAACGGCGGAGCAGCGGTCGGCAACATTCCGCTGTTGGTCAAAGGACCGATAACGATTGCTGCGGCGAAGAAAACCGCACTCCCGTTTGTCATCTACGATGAGTTTGGTCGTGATGCTCCGCCGTTTGTGCCCACGGGTTGGATGGGAAATTCGAAAGCGATGAAGCTCGACGAACAGTGTGCGGCGCAGCCACATTCAGGAAAAACTTGCTTGCGTTTCGATTACACGGCTGCCGATGGCTGGGGCGGAATCGTCTGGCAACAGCCCGCCGGCGATTGGGGCAATCGCCCCGGCGGCTGGAACGTCAGCGGTGCCAAGCGGCTGTCATTCTGGGCTCGCGGAGAACGAGGGACCGAAGTGGTCAGCTTTGAATTCGGTTTGATCGGTGCGGACAAGAAGTATCACGACAGCGGACGGGGCAAACTCGAAAAAGTGTCGCTTACCAACGATTGGCAGCAGTTCCAAATCGACGTTAGCAAACAAGACCTCACACGTGTGAAAACCGGATTCGTAATCACGACCGCCGGTGCGAAAGATCCGACGACCGTTTACATCGACGATATTCTTTTTGAATGATTTGGTCTCTGACCTTTGAACGATCGACTTCACAACAACACCTTGCATACGGATCGTTGACACAACCCTCACCGATCTTGCCTCAGTGGAACCGGGCCTTTGCACTACGAGCGAACTCCCTTGAGAGAACTCTGCGTAGTGCAAAAGCCCAAAATCTACTAAGGCAAGCTCAGTGGGGTTGGCGTCATTTTCTCACATACGCGGTGACTTAAATCTCAGTCAACTGCAAACGGAGCGAACGTGGCCACAGAATACTTTGATTGGATTAAGGCTCTCGAAACGAATGTCTCGAAAGCGTTACTCGGAAAACCGGAGGCGGTGCGTTTGGCGATTGTTGCCTTGCTGGCCGAAGGGCATATTCTGATTGAAGATGCTCCGGGCGTCGGTAAGACGTCACTCGCAAAAGCGTTGGCGAAGAGTTTGAGTTGCGAGTTCAAACGGCTGCAATGCACCCCCGACATGCTCCCCAGCGACATCTTGGGCAGCAGCGTCTACCTTCCCAATAAGGGTGAATTTGAATTCCGACCGGGGCCAATCTTTTCACACATTGTCGTGGTTGATGAGATCAACCGCACGACGCCGCGAACACAGAGCGCGTTGCTGGAAGCGATGAATGAAGGGCAGGTCTCGATCGAAGGGCAAACTTATACGCTTAAAAAACCGTTCTTCGTGCTGGCTACACAAAACCCGTTTGAGTTTGAAGGGACATTCGCGCTTCCAGAGAACCAGCTTGATCGTTTCATGCTTTGCTTAGAGATCGGTTACCCGGACATCGCCGTGGAGAAAGATATTCTCACAAGCCATCGCACGGGTGAACCGGTCGATCAGCTCAAGCCAGCGATGTCGCTGGAGCAACTTTCGGAATTGCAGAAAGCAGTGCGCGACGTCCGCGTCGATGATTCGATCAACGATTACTTACTACGGATCGTGGCGGAAACACGGAAGCATCCAGAATTGTCTTTGGGCATCAGCACACGCGGCGCGTTGACGCTGTATCGGGCCGTTCAAAGTTTGGCGTTGGTCGAGCAACGTGCTTTCGTTGTCCCGGATGACGTGAAGCGGCTGGCCATTCCAGTATTGGCTCACCGAGCGATTAGCAAAGGGTTGATCCGCGAGGGACAACGCGACCGGGTCAAAGGGGTGATTCGGCAAATCTTGGAAAAGACGGCTGTTCCGAAATGACCAGTTTGACTAAATCACGCGAACGGTGCCGGGCTTGTCTGTTGAATTGATCGCTGTGCTTCAATAATCCTTGTACGGTCGTTTGGCCGCACGTTGCAGGCGCTCGCGTCCTGGAAAGTGACCACCCCCGGACATCGCGCGTGCCTACGGGGTGCGGTTAAACGACTCATCCGAATGTTGACGGAGCCTCGAAGGATCGGGGATCGACTATGAGTTTTACGAAACGGATTGAGCAGCACAGTTCTATAAGCGTGCCACAAAAAGGCGCGATCAAAGCCCCACCGAGCCGTGCATCCGTAGAGCCGTGGCTCGACGGCGTTGTTGGATTACGGATGGTTTGTTTCGCCCTCTGCTTGCTGGCAGTCGGCTGTCTCGATGCAGATCACGGCTCCGTTGTCGTGAAGCCAAGACGAGCGAAAGGGACTGCGACCGCGTCGTCTGAAACAGCATCGCCTCGCAAAACCAAGAGCGTGCGCAAGGCTGATTCCGCTCGCGATGAGAAAGTGCTCAATCATCCGGAACTGCAAGCGGAGTTGGCGCAGGTCGATGATCTGATTCGTACCGTCAGCGGCAGTGAGGCCGATCAGCCGTCGCGCAAGAAGACTCGAAATGCGGACGAGGACTCAGTCGTTACCGCGTTTGCGGAAGACGTCGTGACGCCAGAAAAACAGACTGCGAAGAACCCTCGCAAGAATCGACTCGCCAAGGAATCAAGTCCGTATCTTTTGCTGCACGCGACGAATCCCGTCGACTGGTTCCCGTGGGGACCGGAAGCGCTAGAGCGAGCCAAGAAAGAGAAGAAGCTGATCTTCCTTTCGATCGGTTACAGCAGTTGCCACTGGTGCCACGTGATGGAACGGCTCGTCTTCTCGAACGAGCAGATTGCGCGCTTCATGAACGAGAATTTCGTCTGCGTGAAAGTGGACCGCGAAGAGCGGCCCGACATCGACGACATCTACATGACCGCCCTGACCGTTTACTTTCGGCTGAGCCGTTCTGATCAATCGGGCGGTTGGCCGTTATCGCTGTTCCTGACGCCTGAAGGGAAACCGCTGGCTGGCGGGACGTACTTCCCGCCGGAAGATCAAGACGGTCGCATGGGCTTCCCGTCGGTGATGAATAAGATCGCGACCATGTGGCGAGATCAGAACGAGGATATGGAAAAGAACGCCGATATGATTACGGCGAACGTCCGCCGCACGATGTCCGCGAAGATTGTGTTGAACGATGTGCCGCTGACAGCAGAACTCGCAGCGACGATCACGACGGCAATCGCCGAGACTCACGACGCGAAGTTCGGCGGCTTCGACTTCAATCCAGCACGCCCCAACGCACCGAAGTTTCCGGTCCCCAGCAAGCTGAGACTCTTGCTGCATCAAGCTCAGCGCGACAGCAATGAGCCGTTGCGACAGAAGGTGACGTCAACGCTCGATGCGATGGCCGCTGGCGGAATTCGCGATCACTTGGCAGGAGGTTTTCACCGCTACAGCACCGACCGAGCGTGGAAGGTGCCGCACTTTGAGAAGATGCTTTACGACAACGCGCAACTCGCCGACACCTACGTTGAAGCATTCCGGCAAACAAATCTTCCGATCTATAAAACGATCGCCGAAGAAGTCTGCGACTTCGTCCTTCGCGAGATGACCGACAAGCGCGGCGGCTTCTTTTCGGCGCTCGATGCCGACAGCGAAGAGGTCGAAGGAAAGTCGTATGTCTGGTCCGAAAAAGAGATCGACAAGCTGCTCAATCCCGGCGATGCGGAAGCGTTCAAACTGGCTTATGGCCTGACTGTGCCAAACACATTCGAGCCGGGCTTTGTGTTGCATCTACCGAAGCCGCTCGCCGATGTCGCGATTGAATTGAAGCTCGAACCGACTGAACTCGAACGTCGCCTCACGACGATGAAACAACGTTTGCTCGCCGTGCGCAACCGCCGACCGGCTCCGCTGTGTGACGACAAAGTATTGACCGGCTGGAACGGTCTCATGATCAAGTCGCTCGCGAACGCAGGAGCCCGATTCAAACGAGCGGACTACCTCGCCGCCGCCGAACGTGCGGCGGTCTTCGTGCTGACCGAAATGCGCGACGAGCAAGGCCGCTTGCGTCGCTCGTACCGAGGAAACGTCAGCCCGATCAAGGCGTATCTCGACGACTACGCTTATCTGATTGATGGACTGCTCGCACTGCACGTCGCGACTCGCGAAGCAAAGTGGCTGACGGCAGCGACGCGCTTGGCGGACGATCAATTGAAACTGTTTTGGGACGATGTTGCCGGAGGTTTCTTCTACACGGCGACCGATCACGAAGAGTTGCTCGCGCGATCGAAAGATCGGTACGACTCGGTCGTGCCGTCCGGCAACAGCGTCAGTGTCCGCAACCTGCTGCGGATCGCGAAGCTCACTGGCAAGAACGAATATCGCGTCAAAGCAGAGCAAACTCTGAAGGCGTTTGCACCGCTGATGAACGAGACGCCTCACGGATCGGCCAACATGGCTGTCGCGCTGTTTGAATTCCTCGATCAACCGAACTTGGGATCGACTCGGCGCAGCGTCGATTCCAACGTCGTTCCTGCTAGTGCCGATGACGATGAGGTTCTTGATGTCGCGTTGAAGCCGAAGCGAGAAGACCTCGGTGCCGGTTTGGGGGCATCGCCGATTGCAGATAAAGCTCCGAAGAATGATAAGACAAAGAAGATTGACGTCCTTACGGCTGACGCTCATCTCAACGTCGATCGACTTCCGGCGGGGAGTACGTGCCGCGTCGCGATGATCCTCAACATCCAAGATGGCTGGCACATCAACCAAAACCCAGCGCAACCCGAAGGCATGTCCGCGACAAGATTCACGATGAATACCAAGCTGGGGACGAAGTTGATCGACGTGAAATATCCCAAAGGGCACAAGCTCAATGTTGTTGGTTTCGATGAACCAGTGATGGTTCACGACGGGCAAATCGTGATCTTCGGCACGATGGAGATTCCCGAAGTTGCCGCTGGCAAAGTCGAAGAGTTCGAGTTGCTCGTCCGTTATCAAGCATGTAGTGAGTCACGTTGCGAGCCACCGAAGACGTTAAAACTCAGCGGAAAACTCGAAGTTGCTCCTGTCGGCGAAAAAGTGAAGGCTATCAACGACAAACTGTTCAACCCACCCAAAGCGACTCCAAAGAAAAATTGACCGTTTGGGTCTGTCCCCCTTGCCTGTCGCACACGTTTGTGGGCGATCTCCAAAACTTTTTCATTTTTTCATTCACAAATTGCGAGCAGATGTCGTATCCTCCCTCACCATGTCTTCGCACAGTTTTCGATCTCTGAGCCTGCCGCGAACCTTCGTGATGATCACGTTGGTTGCTGTTTGCTGGGCTTCGACGGAACAACGGTGTGAAGCGAGTTGCGGTGACTACTTACTGCATCGCGCCTCATCTCCGTCACATGGTGCGAACGGCTTGCTCGGGAAAGCTGATTCGTCGTCCGACCGTTCGGTCCCCGCGTGTCCGTGTCAGGGACCGGGTTGCTCTAGTCGTTCTGAAACTCCGGTTACTCCGGCTCCTGTTCCACCAGAATTACCTTCGGAATGGGCCTGCCTCACCGAACAGATTCGCGACTGTGGTGCCGTTTCGCACGGCTGGTCGCTGGAGTCTGAGTGGCTGCTGATCCGCAGCAGCGGTCGCCGTTTAGAGCGACCGCCACAAGTCCGCGCGTAGCCGACGATTGCTTTTGCACCGATTGCGCTGCTTATCTCAGTCGTGTCATATTTGGGCACTACGGGTTCACTATCGAGCGGTGATTTGATCGCCGTCCCGATCGCAATCGTGCAGAAGCCAGGAGCCGTTGAGGCAAACTCAGTGGTGACTGAGGCTGGCCATCGTTGCGACGTCTTAATGATCAATCCCTTTCAGGCTGATCTGATTTGGGAGTGACGTTGTTCTCGGCATCGAGTCAAGCAGAAAAGCCTGACCTACGAGTTGATGTCCGCCGAGACTTGTGTCTTGAGATGTACCGTATTTGTAGTCTTCATTCAGAGTCCTGTCTGACTATTTTCGGAGCTTAGCTATGCCTCGTTCTCATCTTTCTACTCGTCGTGGCTTCACGTTGATAGAGCTGTTGGTTGTCATTGCCATCATCGCCATATTGATTGCGCTCTTGTTGCCGGCGGTGCAACAAGCCCGCGAAGCCGCTCGCCGATCGCAGTGCAAAAATAACCTCAAGCAAATGGGACTCGCGATGCACTCTTACGAGTCCAGTGCCGGATGTCTGCCAATGGCTTCTGGCGGAAACGGTTTTTCGCCACATGCGCGACTGCTTCCGTATCTCGATCAGTCGGCATTGTTCAAAACACTGAATTTCAATGTCAGTGTCTCATCACGAACTGTCCCCGCCGATCCTGCCAACGCGGCTGCGTGGGCCAAGACTCTGCCAGCGTTCCGCTGCCCTTCGGATAATGACTCTCAGCTTGGCGACCCCAACGTGGTGGGAGGTCGAAACAACTACTGGACCAATTACGGCACCGGTGTTGTGGTGAGTCTTCCTGGGACAACTGTCGGATCGACCAACTACGGGATGCCGATGCCAAACGGTCCCCTGTTCAACTCCAGCAGCACGAGAATTACTGATATTAAGGATGGGACTAGCAACACCGCTTTGATGTCCGAAAAGAATTTGGGCGATGGCAGCAACGCCATCACCACTCCGGACACGGACACTTATCAGCCCGGCACTTACCCAACGAACCAGGACGAAGCGTACGCGTTCTGCAAGGCGGCAGACGTGAACAACCTCGCCCAGCAGGGGAAATCCTTTAATGGGACTTCTTGGTTGGCGGCCTCGAATGACTCGACGTATTACTTCATGTCGATACCACCCAACCAACGCGGGTGTATGTACCCGCCGAGCCGCATGGCATCAGCCGCCAACAGCCGGCATGTGGGTGGCGTGCATGTCCTGATGTGTGACGGCGCGGTGATATTCGCGTCAAACAGCATCGACCTTGGGGTCTGGCGAGCCATCGGCACGCGAGCAAACAAAGAGACTGTGCCCCAATTGTAAGGCTGTGTCTCAGGTCGTCGGCGCTCTTCGAGTGCCGACGGCTTTGCTCTCCAAAGGTGCGCACGACGGTGTGCGCACACCGTTTTCTGCTTCGCGCTGGCGCGAGATTCGGCGCTTTCCTTTGAGTTCCCTTTGCGGTTGAAGTTTTCCCGATGACAATTCGTTCGATGACAACGTGGCCATGTCGGCTGCTGATGTTGGCTCTGTTGTGCGTGGAGTTGGTGGGCTGTGGTGGACCCCGCGGTGGGCCCGTCGATTCCTCGAAGGCACAGGATGCATTTAAGACGTTCCTTAAAGCGTGGCAGGACGGCAAGAAGGCCGAAGATCTCAAACCGGGCATCACGGGCGTCGACAGAGATTGGAACGCCGGAAAGAAGCTCGTTTCCTTTGAAATCAAGCCCAACGAAAACAACCAGGGAACGACGCTGCGATTTTCGGTGCAACTGACACTGAAAGACGACAAAGGTGCCGAGTCCAAATCCACAGCGATCTACAACGTGACGACCGCCCCTGCGGTTACGGTCATTCGTGATGACGACGACTAGGCGACATCGCGAGAACCGTCTTGGCTCGTTGAGAAATCTCTTTCACGCTTGCGACGAAAGGACTGAATGATGTCTTCCCGTCCCCATTTGTCTTGGATCATTTCCATGATGATGAGCGGCCTCTGCGTTCACGGCATCAGAGCCGAGGAGCCGAATCGCACGCCAAAAAACGTTCCGCAAACTCGGCCAGAAATGAAATCGCTACTGGAAGGACTCAAGCAGCGGACGCCGCGGCTCCCGTTGCCGGAACTCAAACCGGGAACGGACAAGAGCGATCTACGATCGACCGTCAACAATGGTCGGATGCGGAATCTGTATCTGCCAGCCGAATGGCAGAATACGTCTTGGGGCGGAGCCAATCGGAATGCTCAGCCTACGCAAGGGACCGCGTCGAAGACTCCGAGCTACGGCATTAACGAGCCGGGCATGACGCTCGACTATGCCTTCAAAACTAGGCTGTTCTGGTTGGTCTCGCGGCTCAACAACTGCCAGTACTGCTTGGGACATCAAGAGCACAAACTCCATGCGGCCGGCATGGATGACGACTCGATCGCGGCACTCGACAGCGACTGGTCGGTGTTCCCGGCGAATGAGCAAGCCGCGTTGGAGTTCACTCGCCGGTTGACTTCGTTCCCGCACGAGTTCACCGACGCGGACATCAACGCTCTGCGCCCGCACTTCAACGAGACGCAGATCGTCGAGTTGGTACAGACCATCGCGCAGTACAACTCAACGAACCGTTGGACCGATTCGATGGGGATTCCTCAGGACCAAGGGTTCGGCGAGGCGAAAGTGGAACTCGACACGCCCACGTCGGCGAAGTACCAGAAGCGTTCGACGATCGTCTTCCCGAAAACCGAGAAGTCACGTGGTGATTGGGAGCCGCGAGAAGCTGTGTTGGCCGCGTTTGAGGCCGCTCGCAGCCGTGAACCGCGAGTGAAGCTGTTGTCGGACTCAGCCGCGCGCGAAGCGTTGCAGCTTTCGGCCGACGCTCCGTTGCCGACGTGGCAACGAGCGATGGCGTACTTCCCGCAGAGCGCTCGTCGACAAGGGGAACATCGCAAAGCGGTCGCGGAACTCGGCCGGCTTACTCCGCGCACGAAGGCGCGGATGATGTGGTCGGTCGCTCGTGAGAACCGCGCGTGGTTCTCGGCGCAGTTGACTCGCGCGGCGTGTCACAAACTCGGCCTCACCGACGATGAGCTGTTCACGTCGGCCGATCAGTCGGGAGCGGTTCCTGCTGGCGACAAAGCGGCGGTCGCGTTCGCTCGCAAGTTGACCAGTAAGCCTCGACAGATGACCGATGGCGATATCGCCGATCTCTTGAAGCACTACTCGGCTCCCGAAGTCGCCGAGGTCGTGTACGTTGCCTGCATGAGCAATTCCTTTGACCGCTTCACCGAGGCTCTCAACCTGCGAAGCGAATGATCGCCCGTCGTTTAACCGCAACAACTTACCTCCCCCGATTTTCTTCAGGAGACTTTCCATGCGATTCTCGAAGGCAGCTCTACTGGGTCTCGTGGTTTCTTCCGCTGCTTGGGTTCATGCTGTCGATTCAGATGTCGCGCCACGACCGGTGCCGCTCACTCGGCCGGAGATGAAGGAGTATCTGGAAAACATGAAAGGGCGCAAGCTGCGCATCCCACTGCCGGAGTTGACGGCGGAAGACAAAGAGAAGCTCGGCGAACGTGCGACAAGCTACGAAAGCCGCTTGCGATATCACTACGCATCCCCCGACGCGCAGGGACCGGGGGCACAAGGGGCCGGGACCGTCGGACAACCTCGCACGGGAGGCGGCGGTCGCGACAACGATCCCGATAATTCGCTCGACTACGCGTTCAAGGTCCAGTTGTTCTGGATCGTGTCGCGAACCAACAACTGTCAGTACTGCCTGGGCCATCAAGAATCGAAGCTGCTCGGCGCGGGGATGACTGAGGATGAGATCGCCGCGCTCGACGGCGACTGGTCAGCGCACACGCCGGCTCAACGAGTGGCCTACACGTTCGCTCGCAAGTTCACCTACGAGCCGCATTTGCTCAACGACGCAGACATTGACGGACTGCGCAAGCATTACACCGACAAGCAGATTTTGGAGATGATCTTGTCGATGGCCGGCAACAACTCGATCAATCGCTGGAAAGAAGGAGCCGGCATTCCGCAGTCGGCGGGTGGCGGCAACTTTGGCAATCGCCGGCCGGAAGGAAATAACCCGGCAGCAGAAAAGAAAGCGGAGCGTCCCGTTGAAACGAAACAAACCTATCTCACACCGACGTCTCCGAAGTTCCAGGATTTGATCACGAAGGTCGCGCCGGTGACGTTTGATCCCAAGACCGGCAAACCAACAAAACAGACCGTCTCGAATCGGCCCGCGCTGGAATCTCGCGAGGAAGTTGAGAAGGCGTTGGAAGCCGCTCGCAATCGCAAACCGCGCTTGCCGTTGGCGGACGACGCCAAGACGAAAGAAGTTTTGCCCGAAGGTTTCCCGGAAGGTGCATTGCCGCAATGGGTGAGTTTGCTCGCCACGTTCCCGAACAGCGCGAAGGGCCGCATCAGCGGCATTCGTTCGGCCGACGAACGCGGTGATCTCAACCCGCTGCTCAAGGGTCAAGTCAGTTGGATCATCGCTCGCCAAGACCGAGCGTGGTACGCGACCGGCCAAGCCAAGCAACGCCTGAAAGACCTCGGCTGGTCCGACGACCAGATTTATTCATTGGACGGCGACTGGGCGAAATTCACTCCAGCCGAACGGTCGTTGTTCACGTTGGCTCGCAAACTGGCAGCGACACCGGTCGTGCTGACCGACGCCGACGTGGCAGAAGCCGTGAAGCAAGCCGGCCCGCGCGATGTCGTGCAGACCATCATCTACACGACCAATCGTGCGTCGTTCGACCGCATCACGGAATCCGCCGGGTTGCGAGTGGAGAATTAGCGTATCACATTGATTTTGGACTGGTTGAATTTCTTTGAGCATCTCACAAAATGGAATCTCAGTCGCGGGAGCGACTGAGCTACGTAGGCGAGTCGCTCCTGCGACTCGCATTCAGAACGTCTATCGGGGTTCAAACGGTTAGACGTTCCTTGGCACTTCTCAGAGACCCAGGCCATGAAGACGTTCTTTCGACAGATGCTACTGGGAGCGATGCTGCTCGGTGGCGGCTTGGCCTTCGTTGGTTGTGAAGGTCAGGCCGCCAAGCCGATGCCCAACGCTGGTGGCTCAGGTGCGACTGGTTCCAAATCCACCGCTCGGAAAGTTGCCCCGCCAGACAATCAGCCCGCCGTGACCAGCGAGCTGTTTGGCAAGAACGAAAAGGGTGACGACATCCTTCAATACCGCTTGCGGAACAGCCACGGGATGAAACTCAGCGTGCTCAACCTGGGCGCGATCATCACGTCGGTCGAAGTGCCCGATCGCGACGGTAAGTTCGCCAACGTGACGTTGAACTTCCCCGACGCGGCCTCGAACCTCGTCAATGCTCCGTACTTTGGAGGAGCCTGTGGGCGTTATGCGAATCGCATCGCGAAGGGCAAGTTCACGCTCGACGGCACCGAGTACGAACTCGATGTCAACAACGGCCCCAACCATCTGCACGGCGGCAAGGTTGGCCTGATGAAACGAATCTGGAAGTCCGAGGGCTTTCAAAACGACGAGGCCGTTGGCGTGAACCTCTGGTACATCAGCCCCGATGGCGAAGAAGGATACCCCGGCAAGGTCAGGTTCGGCCTCGCGTACTCGCTGAACGATCAGAATGAGCTGCGCATCGAGTACCACGCCGAGACCGACAAGCCGACCGTGATGAACCTGACGAATCATGCTTACTGGAATCTGGCCGGAGTGCCGGGCGGCTCGATCCTCGATCACGAACTGACGCTGTCTTGCTCCAAGTATCTTCCGGTGGATGAGACGTCGATCCCGACGGGCGAACTGACGGATGTTGTGGACACGCCGATGGACTTCCTCAAGCCGGAGAAGATCGGCGCGCGAATTGACCAGGCCGTCAATGGCGGCGGGGGCTACGATCACTGCTACGTCGTGGATGGCAAGGCTGGCAAACTCCGTCCGGCGGCGAAAATCGTTGAACCGACGTCGGGCCGCGTGATGGAAATCTCCACGACCGAGCCGGGCATTCAGTTCTACACCGGCAACTTTCTGGACGGGACGCCCGTCACTGGCAACGCCGCCAAGCACGGTGCGTTTTGCCTGGAAACACAGCACTTCCCGGACTCACCGAACCGCCCTGAGTTCCCCACAACGAGACTCAACCCCGGTGAAGCCTATACTCAAACGACCATCCACAAGTTTTCGGTGGCCAAGTAGGTGTCGCTGGAATGACAAGGAACCCAGACATCCGCACGGAGCTTGCCGTCATGCACGAAATGGTTCTCAATTCATTGGCTCGGACGATTTCAAAGTTTGGTTTTTTGATTGTGCTGTTATCGGCCACTCTTCTGGGAGAAGTGGCCTCCTGTCGCGCGGATGAAACTCCACGAAAACCGAAGCAATCTACTCCGAGTGTTGCCATGTTGAATGATGAAGAATGCTGGAAACAAATGCCCGCTGCCGTCTCTGGATCAGGGCAAACGCTGCCGAGTTGGGCGAAGGCGGTCGCTTCGCAGTTACCTCGAACGGCGGCCGCGATGTTGCAGCTTGATCTGGTTCATCGCACCAAGAACCCGCTTGATCCTGTCTTGCGCGCAAAGATGCGTTGGATAATTGCTCATGCGAATCGCTGTGCTTATTCCGAAGCGTATGCTCTGGCGGATTTGAAGCGTGCTTGCGCGGATGCCACAGAGTTGGAAGTCTTGTCGGGAACTGCGGCATCTTGGTCGGAAGCTGACCGCGATCCGCTGGAGTTTGCTCGGCTTTTGACGGTTGCTGCACCGACAATCTCTGACGAACTCTTTGAACGATTGCGTTCGCGATTCGGTGACAAGCAGGTTGCCGCGATGGTGTTGCTCGGAGCTTACGGCAATTTTCAGGATCGGATTGTGCTCGGCCTCAATCTTTCTTTGGAGGAAGATGGTCCGCTGAGTCCGGTGGATGTGAGATTTTCAGACGATGCCTTTCAGATTGCACCGTTCTTCCCGACCCAGAAGGAGATCCCATCGCTGATTAATTCTGGCGAGAATGTCGTTGCGAAAGATGCAGAGTGGTCGCAAATCTCTTTCAGCGAATTGCAGTCAGGTTTGGAGCGACAACGCAGTCGAATGTCACGTCTTCCCGTTCCTTTGTGGGACGAAGTGAAGAAGAACCTCCCTCCGGCGATGGCTGCCCGTCCGACGCAAATTGTCTGGAACCTCGTTTGTTCGGGTTACGTTCCTGAGCTAGCGATTCCCTGGAGCATTGCCACTCGCACCATGTGGGCCGAGTCGCCGACGGATCGGATTTTTGAGGAAAGCCTGTTCTGGATTCAAACGCGAAGCATCGGCTGCAACTACTGCATGGGCCACTGTGAAATGTTGCTGGAAGTTGCGGGACTCGACAAGAATGCGATTTCCGAACGGACCAGTCAACTTGCAGGATCGGATTGGTCTGCCTTCCCGCCAGCAGAACAACGAGCTTATGCCTACGCGCGCAAACTCAGTCGAACACCTTGGGAATTGAGGCCAGACGATTACGCGATCCTGGAAACCGATCTGGGTTCCGAAAAAGCGATGGCCACATTTTGGTGGTTGTGCCGCGGCCTCTACATGACTCGCGTTTCCGACGGCTTCCAACTTCCACTGGAGCGTGAGAATGTCTTTCAAAGCCTACCAATGACCAAGTGAATGCCGCCGAGTTCAGGCAGATCACACTCACTGTTCTTGAGTCTCTGCCAGCAAGCGCCGCCAGCGGGCTTTGAGGATTTGGTGGCCGCCGTAATCGAGCGAATCTTCTTCGGTTTGACCGATGGCCTGAACCGCGTCTTTCCAACGCTTCTGCTTGGCGAGGCTGACAGCGAGCAACGACTTCGCAGCATGAGCCCACGAACCTTCGGAATAGCGATCTAAGTACGCGAGACATTGCTCGATGGTCGCCTTGGTCCGATTTTGTTCGGCTTGGCAAAGTGCCATCCAGTAACAGGCATCGTTGCCTGCCCTGATATGCAAGTCTCGGATGTCCTTGGGAATTCGCTCGCGAAGCAGTCGCTTGGCATCTCCTGAGTCTTGGCCGGCTTGCTTCAGTGTCATCAAGAACTGCGTGAATACTTCTTTCGTGATTGGCGGATCAACCTCATAAAGCTGGACCGCCAAGTAACCCTGGACTACCTCTGGCCAATGCCCCACGACATGGTTCATGCGGAACTTCATCAGCGCCCGTTCCGGCTTGCTATAAACAAGATCGGACGTCCGTTTCTCGGCATCCTCTTTGACGCCACTAATCCGAATCGGTGCACCCAACGCATAAGTCAAACGAGCTAATTCTTTGAGCTGCTCAGGCTCCATGTGAGAAGCCGCT
Source organism: Planctomycetia bacterium (assembly GCA_026400935.1). Classification (GTDB taxonomy): domain Bacteria; phylum Planctomycetota; class Planctomycetia; order Planctomycetales; family Planctomycetaceae; genus SXKJ01. The sequence continues at coordinate 36,444 of JAPLNX010000165.1, forward strand.
TCTCGGCGATTCTCCGGATAACTCCAGACAACGAGGTCGTCGGCACTCCACGTTGCACCAGGATACTGTGTGACTCGCGACCACAGACCCGGTTGATCTTCGCTGTCTTCCAACGGATCAGACACAATCGCGGTCAACTCGCCAGACAATTGTTGCTGGAGTTGCCGCATACGAGTCGAAAGTATGGCAGTGCTGCATATCAACTCGACTTGCGGCGCGGCCAAGTCATTGGCAGTCACGGTGAAGCGGTTCCCGCTATCACGGCCAATCGCGGTTAGCAGTCCGCCTGCGGACTGCGCCTGCTTCAACGTCAGTGGTTGACGCGGCATCGCCGAACGTGGTTGAGCCAAGTCGGCAGGGATCGGCATTCCGAGGTTCGGATCAAACAGATAGACCTCGTCCTCCAACAACACTCCTAACAACAACCAACGCTCGTCGCTCGCCTTTGTGCCGCGAGGCGTCAGCAAGACACAGTCAATTTGACGCTGCCTTAATAGCTCGGAAAAGATCCACACGCGGTCTTCGACGGCACCGCGTCCCAAGACCATCACATCGAAAGGGCCGAGCGGAACTTTGCGACGTCCGGACGGGATCAGTTCCACATTTCGCACGACGTAATAGAACAGATTGACTATCCGGTCGATTTCACTTTCTGTATTTCCGATCGCTAACTTCGCGGTCTTATTTGCCCAAAAACAGTCGCGAATAAACGTCCCGTCACGCTGAATGAATTTGTCGAGCGTCGCTTGCTCGACCCAATCTTTCGGTAATGACTTCAATAAACGTTGCGATCGATGCGGAGCCCACTGTGTTCCATTCTGCTCCGCTTCACGCTTCGCTGCTTCAGCCCATTCATTGAGAACGGCAATCGCTCGCTCAGGATCGGAACTGATCCCTAATTGATCCGGCTGTAACGCGGCCATCGCGTTCTGCAGGTTCCGTTGTGTCCGAGCATCTGCGGCTTCGATCGACTTCGCGTCGGTTTTCTTTTCAACCTTCTTTGTTGGTGTCGGCTCGCTGCAACCAACGATCCCGCAACTAACGATGACAGTCGCAGCCATCCATAGTCCGATCGCTCGTCCTATGAATTTTTGAAACGAGATTCGCTCACCAACGGCTACTTGAGCAACTTGCATGGAAGAAACTTTCACGGAGAAAAATCCTGTCAGAAATCGAGCGGACGTTTACTCGCCCGACGCTGTCATTTCCAGATACAGCGACCGCAGCCGAGACAGTTGATTGAGAAGCCTTGGTACGTCAGGAAGTCGCAGCATGTTGGGGCCGTCACTCAAAGCTTTGTCGGGATCGGGGTGAGTTTCGAGGAACACTGCATCGCAACCAACGGCAACAGCCGCTCGTGAAAGTGTCGGAACCATTTCACGTTGACCACCCGTTGTACTGCCACCCGGCATCTGCACGCTGTGAGTCGCGTCATAACAAACCGGAGTCCCCATCCGTTGCATGATCGGAACACATCGGAAGTCATTGACGAGTCGTCCATAACCAAATGTTGTTCCGCGTTCCGTCAGCAATACGCGAGGGCAACCCGCTTCTTCGCACTTCTTCACGACGTGGCCGATGTCTTCGGGTGCGATGAACTGCGGCTTCTTAACATTGACCACTCCTCCCCATGCGGCACACGCCTCAGCGATGGCGTGGACTAGGTCCGTCTGTCGAGCCAAGAACGCAGGGACTTGCAATATCTGACAAACCTTCGCGGCAGGTGCGGCTTGCTGCGGTTCATGAATGTCCGTCGTCACGGACAAGCCGGTGACTTCGCGGACCTTCGCGAGAATATCGAGTCCTCGTTCCAACCCCGGCCCACGGAAGCTGTGATAGCTCGTCCGATTGGCCTTATCGAAGCTCGATTTGAAAACCAGTTGCCAGCCGTTTTCGTCGGCCCAGTCTGCGAGCTGCTTCGCGACGTCGAGCACCAGTTGCTCGCTTTCCATCACACACGGCCCAGCAATGAACAACAAAGGGTGACCCGCTCCGCAGGTCAGTCCTCCAATTTTGATCGGGTTCTCTGGCATGTTTCCTCCCTGATTCAATCTCATCGAGCACATTGTCTCGCGAACGCATCCATATGCACAAACCCCACCGAGCTTGTCTCCGCGGAAACGGGCCTTTGCACTACGTCTGTGCTATCTCAGTAGCGCACCAGCCTCAAAACCACCGAGACAAGCTCGGCGGGGCTTACGTCACAGTCCCTCTTACTTGTTGGTTGGCTGTGGCGCAAACACCTCGACCGCCGCCGACAACACTCGCAAATCGACCGGTGTGAATCCCGCCGGATCACCGTCCATTTGCCACGGAACCGCGACGTCCGCTTCGATCCTGACTCGAGACGCTCGCAAGCAAGTGACGTCCGGAAGCGTTTGATGCCGACCGGCAATCACGTGCCCCAAATACTTCATCATCTGAAATGTCGAGCCTTGCTCGAAAAGACACAAGTCCAATCGTCCGTCATTGCCGGTCGCTTGCGGTGCGAACGGAATCCCCATCGCATACGCGGGAAGGTTCACCGCCATGAGCAGCCGAGCGACTCGCGGTTGTGGTTCGTCGTCCACAAAGATTCGTAATGGCGGATGTTCGTATTTCAGAATCGAGTTCCAAATTGGCGGAATGTAATGCCACTTGCGAATGTGACCGCGACGATTGGTGTGAGTCAGATGCACGACATTCGCGTCGAATCCGCAACTCGCCATCAATGTGAAGCTTCGCCCGTTGAGTTGCCCAACATCCAATTTTCTTTGCGAACCGGAAACGATCAGATCTGCCACCTGCTTTCCCGACGGCTGAATCTTCAAGTACTTCGCCAGCAAGTTCTCGGTTCCCAGCGGCAACACCGCGATTGGAAGTCCGGGATACCGATTGATGACGTCGCCGACGGTGCCGTCACCACCCGCCGCCACAACGCAAATCAAATGTTCGCGAGCGGACGAATCGTCAAGTCTCGCCTGCATTTTTTGACGGTTGGCAAACATGCGCGGCGTGATGTCGTGTCGCTTCAGTTCGCGGATGAACTCCAGCAACAGCCCAGCCCGCTTGCCGGTTCCCGATGTGGGATTCCGCTGAATGGCTACCCAAGGCCGCTTCATGGTAGCCACTCCAATAAGTCGGAAAGTGTTGAGATCGTCGGGACACCAGCTGCGTTCGGCATCGATGTTCCTTCCCTTCGCAAATGCACCGCTGCGATTCCCGCCTTCCGCGCCGACACCACGTCGTTCTCAAAATCATCGCCAATCATCAGCACTTCGGTCGCATCGCATTCTGCGGCTTTCAAAACAGCGGCATAGAAACCGAGATGTGTTTTGCGATATCCAACCAACGAAGAGATCACGCGAGTCGAAACCTCTTGTAGCTCAAGCAATCCATTGCATACGGAGTGCAACCGCGCGTCGAAGTTGGACGCAATCAAGATGCGATATCCCCGTGTTTGCAAATGAGTCAACGTCGAACCAACATCATCGAAACAGCGCCATGATGATGGCTGACCGAAATAGTCGAATAGTATTTCAAAGCAATGTTCTGGCTCACCAACATCGGGCAAGACTTCGCGAACCATTCGTCGCCAGAACTCTCTTTCGTAGTCTTCGTTCGTTCGACCGAGTTCACCAAACCAGCGTTCAGCCTCCGTGTCCGCTCGACAAAGCGCCTCGCGAAACCGAGGGCCGATTTCATCCGCCGTCACCTTCGAACCAAATTGTTGACCGACCGACGCATACACTTTTGCAACACTCGGTTCTGCAAAGATCAGCGTCCCGACCGCGTCGAAAGCGAGGCAACGAATCTTGGAAACATCTGCGTTCGGCAATTGCGGACTCGTCACGGGCATCCTTTCCCTGGAGTGCTGCGGCTCGACGCAGCCCTCCATCCTATTGAAATAGCGATCTACAAACTCCAGAGACTGTTGTTCCAAGTAGAACCGCAGAAATAACTACGCAGGCGAGCGGGCCTACTTAGAAATCGGCGCATCGAAGATCGCAGTCTTGCCATTGAACACTGACATTCCAACTGAATGGAGGGCTGCGTCGAGCCGCAGCACTCCGAGGGTAAGAACCGCTGTTCCCGCAGCTCAACGGCCTAGACCTCATCCGCTAACTGCACGAACCGAGCGACTCGTTGTTCGATGACGTCCAAGCTTTTGTTCCAGAAATCGGGCAGCGTGAGGTCGTAGCCGAGCGTTTGCTGGACCGCCTCTTCTGCGGTCATGCAACCGGTGGCGATGAGTAGTTCCCGGTAGCGTGTCGGAAAATCCCCAGCAGTCCCAGACGAGTTCTTCGCCAGCGAGAAAGCTCCCAACGACAACAGATACCCGAACGTGTAGGGGAAGTTGTAAAACGGCAAACCGGAGATGTAGAAGTGGAGCTTCGAGACCCAGAATCGAGGGTTCCAGCCATCGTCAGCCAGCGCATTGAGGTACGCCTCTTGTTGAGCTTGCTGCATTAATTCCGAAAGCCGAGCAGTCGGAACTTCTCCTGCTAGTCGTTCGGTGTGAAACTGATTCTCGAAAATAAATCGAGCGTGGATATTCATCATGAAGGCCACCGCGTCTGACAGCATGTTGTCGAGCAACTTCAGTTCGTCTGTCGTGGTCTTCGCGGACTGAAGTTGTTGCTCACCAAGGACCGCTTCGGCAAACGTTGAAGCGGTCTCGGCCAGGTTCATCGGATAGTCTTGAAGGAAGAACGGCTGCGGCCACAGGACATGCGAGTGATACGCGTGCCCCAATTCGTGAGCCAATGTGCTCATGCTGTCGGCCGAGTTTGTGTACGTCATAAAGATCCGCGACTGCTGTTTCGTTGGCAGTCCCGTGCAGAAACCTCCTTGCCGCTTGCCCGCGCGGTTTTCCACTTCGATCCATCGTTCGCGAATCGCCTTTTCGGCGAAGTCTCCAAAGTCAGGACTGAATTCACGGAAGGTCCGAATGACCGTGTCGCAGGCGTCGTCGTATGAAAGTTCGTCGGACGCGCCGTCTTGCGATCGCAGCGGTAGTGGCGCTGATTGGTCGTACCACGCCAGTTGCTTCTGGCCGAGCAGCTCCGCTTTCTTGGCAAAATATTTCAACAGCATCGGCTTGCGAGCGGTCACAGCGGACCACATGGCATCGAGCGTCTCCTGACGCATTCGATTCGCACGCAACGGCGCATCGAGATGACTCTTCAATCCGAGATGCCGATACTTCGTCAGGCGAAATCCGGCGATGTGATTGATCGCGTCGGCACAGTTGTCTTGGATCGACTCCCACGCTTTGTCGGCAGCGAAGAAATTGTTCTCGCGAACCGCTCGCTGCGGCGAATCGAACATCACTTGGCCCGGCGATTTTTCGATGACCTCGCCCCGTTCCATCACCCGGATCTTCAACTCGCCCGACAAACGATCGTACAACCGCCCCCAAGCGTGAATCGAATCGACCGCCAAATCATTCGCCAGTTGCTCTTGAGCTTTCGGCAATCGAAACGCGGCGTTGCGTCGCCGCTCGTCAAAGAAGAATCGCAATTCGCCGAGTTCACGGTTCGTCGCCAGCATCTCATCAAGCGAATTCACCTTCGCTTCTTTCACAGCGAACTCGACATTGGTCGCAATCTTTGATCGCAGCGGATCGAGAGCCGAAAGCTCGCCTTCCAGTTGCTGAAATCGCTTATTGGCAGCATCGGCAGCCGCATGACATCCGGCGAATGAAGCGAGGTCGTTGGCAAGCTTCTCGACGATCGCATACTCGGACAAAAACTTGGACCAGCCTTGGGTGTGATCGGCCGCGGAAGAGATCGCCGGCAGTCGATCCGACTCCTCGGCAAGCGTCATCAACCGTCGCTTGTAGTCACCGAATAACGCCGCAAACTCCGAAGTCTCCGGATGCGGCAGAATCGAATCGAGTTCCCAAGTCACCGGATATTTTACATTCGGACACCCATCTGACATTTCGCGACATCTCCAATTTGTTACTTAAGCACTCATTCTTCGATCTGTGGATAAAAACTACTGAGAGTGTACTTCTTCCAAGCTTTGAGGACCGTGGCCCACAACTCGGCTTGTGTCGGCTTTGGTTTACCTTGCATTTTGCGGTCAATCCGAAGACGTCCGACAGGCCGAGCCGAACCAAAGCCGCAGCAAAAATCGTCTTTTCGACGCAGGATGATAGATCGAACGTGATCCAACGTCGTCAATACGTCCTCGCAAGACTCCGGGCTTTGAAAGAACATTTCCGGACGAGCACCCAGTGCATGCACCAGATGTTGGTCAATAGCCGCAAGAAGTTGACGTTCTCTCTTCGTGAGCTTTGGCATGAAGCGTGGCCCGTTTTGCCGACGATGGATTGTCCGAGTTTGGTTCAACGCAAAGAAGTTGAAAGAGACGGAACACTATCGGCTCGGACAAGCGAAGAAAACTTTCGGGCGTTATCTTGTGCCGTCCTTCAGATACCCCGCACTGCCAGACTTGGCACAGACCCCACCGAGCTTGTCTCGGTGGAATCGGGCCTTTGCACTACGAGTGGTTTTCAATCGGCAGAAAACGTGTTTGCGCGACGTAGTGCAGAAGCCCTGAATCCACCGAGACAAGCTCGGTGGGGGTTGTGTCTTGTTCCGGATGCGGGGCAAGTCACAACCTTGAGGATGCCATGAGCCAGTCGATGGACCAGACGAACGAACCCGCAACGCAGACTCCGCCAGCTCGCAATCTGACTCCCGCGATGGAGCGGTACATGGAAGTGAAGCGGCAGAATCCCGGTTCGATTTTGCTATTTCGGATGGGTGATTTTTACGAGCTGTTTTTCGAGGACGCTCAGACGTCGTCGAAGGTGCTGGGCCTGACCCTGACGAGCCGTGACAAGAACTCGCCGAATCCAATTCCGATGGCGGGATTCCCGTATCATGCGTTGGAAGGCTATCTGCGCAAGCTGATCACGGCGGGATATCGCGTCGCTGTTTGCGAGCAGATGGAAGATCCGAAGCTCGCGAAAGGGATGGTCAAGCGCGAGGTCACGCAAGTCGTCACTCCGGGAACGTTGACTGATGAAGCTCTGCTTGATCCGCGCGAATCGAACTTCCTCGCGAGCGTTTGGCCGAGCCACGTCGGGCAGGCCGCTCGCCTGTCATCGACAGCCAACTCAGGAGGAACTGGCGAGCCGCCTGTTCTACGAGGGACAGTCGGCCTCGCTTGGTTGGAAGTTTCGACCGGTCGGTTTCTGGTAGCCGATCTTGAACCGTCGCAGTTGGCTGACGAACTCGCTCGCATCCGGCCATCGGAGTGTGTTTACCCCGAGCACTTCAAAGCGGACGAACGATTGCGACCTCTTTTCGCACGCAGCGGCCTGCTGGCAACGCCACGTGCTCCGTGGTCGTGGGCTGAAGAAGCTTGCCGCGAGACGCTGCTCAAGCACTTCGGCACAACGACCCTCGAAGGCTTCGACATTGATGCCACGTCAGCCGGTGTGACCGCTGCCGGGGCGCTGCTCGAATACGTTCAAGAGATGCAGAAATCATCGCTTGCTCACATCAGCCGCATAGAACCGTATCGACGCGGCACGACGCTGATCATCGACGAAGCGACGCGATCGAGCCTCGAGCTCACTCGCACGATCCGCGAAGCCAAGCGTGAAAACAGTCTGCTTTCGGTGCTCGATGAAACCGTCTCACCGATGGGAGCACGCTTACTCTCCGAATGGCTGTCGAACCCTTTGACCGACATCATCGCGATCAATCGACGATTAGACGCTGTCGAAGAAATGACGCACGACACGATGTTTTGCCGTGACTTGCGCGAGATCTTGTCAGAAACCTACGACCTGCAACGGCTCACGGCCAAAGTTGCCACCGGTCGAGCGAGTCCGCGCGATCTCAGCAGCCTGACCCGCTCGCTCGCGTTATTGCCGAAGCTCAAAGCGAAGCTCGCGGGACGACATAGCGAACGTGTCCAGAAGCTCGAAAGTAACCTCGATCTTTGCGCCGAAGTTCGAGCTGATATCGACGCGATTCTCGTCGATGAACCGCCGCTGCTGACGACCGAAGGCGGGATGGTTCGAGATGGATTCAACTCTACGCTCGACGAACTGCGCGACCTCGCTCGCGGCGGCAAAGAGTGGATCGCGAAATACCAAGCGAAGGAATCGGAGCGGCTCGGTTTGCCGAACCTGAAGGTCGGCTTCAACAAGGTCTTCGGCTACTACCTCGAAGTGACCGCCGCTCAAGCAGGAAAAATTCCGCCCGAATACATCCGCAAGCAAACGCTCAAGAACCAAGAGCGTTACATCACGCCGGACCTCAAAGAGTACGAAGACAAAGTCCTGCGAGCTGAGGAGCGAGCCGTCTCACTCGAACAAGAACTCTTCGCCGCATTGCGCGATCGAGTCGCCCAAGCCACCGCTCGTTTGAAGCAGACAGCCGATGTGATCTCAGAAGTCGATGTCATCGCCGCCCTCGCGACGCTCGCAGTGAAGCAAGGTTACTGTCGCCCCGAACTCTGCACGGAACCGGTCCTCGACATCCGCGAAGGCCGACACCCGGTGCTTGATAAACTGATGCCAGCCGGGGCGTTTGTGCCAAATGATGTCCGATTGGGAGCACGAGCCGAACGGGAGGGCGAGGCTCCCGCCGAGCCGCATTCGGCACAAACGCCCGAAAGCATGGCTCGGCGGGAGCCTCGCCCTCCCAACGCATCCGGTCGCGTCCAACTCATCACCGGCCCCAACATGGCGGGTAAAAGCACCTACATCCGCCAAGCCGCGTTGCTGACGATCATGGCTCAGATCGGCTCATTCATTCCCGCCAGCGAGGCGTTGGTCGGTGTTGCCGATCGCATCTTCGCTCGCGTCGGGGCCAGTGACGAACTGAGCAAAGGCCAAAGTACCTTCATGGTCGAGATGACCGAGACCGCGCGCATCCTGAACTCCGCTAGTGACCGCAGCCTCGTGATCCTCGACGAGATCGGCCGCGGCACCAGCACTTACGACGGCATCTCGCTGGCGTGGGCGGTCACCGAATTTCTGCACGATCAAATTCATTGCCGCACACTGTTCGCGACGCACTACCACGAACTGACCGAGCTGACCAAAACGCTTCCAAACGCCAGCAATTGGAACGTCGCGATTCGCGAGCACGGCGATGACATCGTCTTCCTCCACAAAATCATCGAAGGCCCCGCCGACAAGAGCTACGGCATCCACGTCGCCAAAATCGCCGGGCTTCCGAGAGACGTCGTCGAACGCGCCCAAGTCATCCTCGCCCAACTCGAATCCGACCACGTCGACGAATCTGGCCGAGTCAAAATCCCCGAAAGAAAAAAGAAATCCCGCGACCGCCAGTTGGCCCTCTTCATCGAGCCAGATCATCCCGTGATCGAGAAACTAAAATCTCTCGACATCGAACAACTCACTCCGATCGCCGCGCTGCAAAAGCTGAATGAATTCCGGCAGGAGTTGGGGAAGTGACGAGCACGATGAAATCGTGCTCCACGAGACGTGGGGCACGTTTTCAACGTGCCTGCCCCTCTCACAGCGCAAACTCCCGAGCCGACGAATATCGGTACTCCTCCGCCCGCTCCACCAACCCCGGCACCACGGGGTTGCCATGCACATAAGCCACGATCCGTTCCAACTCATCCTCATCGCGCACGCAATGGTCGTAAGACTCGCGTTGCCAGAACCCACCCGTTTCGCCGAGCAACTTGTTGCACTCCAGCGCCGAGTGCCGATTCACCGAATGCTGAATCCGTTGCCGAGGCGACCGCTCGTCGGTCGCCGGTCCCAGCGACCGCACCCATTCGTCGAGTGGCCGGAAGACCCAGTGATAATGGCTGGGCATCACCACCCAAGCGATCAAGTCGTACCGTTCGCCGGCAAAGTGTTTCAGAGATTTCTCGACCGCTTCCGCCAGTCGTTCGTCTTCCAAGTGTCGTGCCGCCGGTCGTCGATCAAGCCAGTCGTCGATCAAGCCAGTCGTCGTACTTGGCAAAGACCTGCTTCCATTTCTTGGTTTTCCAGTCCTCAGCGGACAAGCCCGCCGGTTTCGGTTGTCGTTCGAGGCTGCTGCGGAACCGTTCGATCTCGACCAAGCCCTGAGCCGGGATGCTGCCGAGCAAGCAGGTCGTGATGAAGTAGGTCGCACCGGGCAAGTCCCAATGCGGGAGTCTCCGGCGTGAGAACTTTTCGCGCATGACGTGGCCTTTGCTTTTCGGAGAATGAGCACGATGAAATCGTGCTCCACGAGACGTGGGGCACGTTTCCAACGTGCCCGCCCCGATCCAATAAATCCCTCCTCGTACTCCACGTCAACTCACGAGGATCTCCGCTTCCCCCGCTCGGTTCGTTGCCGTTTCATCAAGCGCCGAGTCGTTTGACGCCCGAACACGGGCGCGATGAAATTGTGCCCCACGCGGAGCACGTTTCCAACGTGCTCTCCCCTCCCCCTCTTTTTTGAAATTCCCCGGAGCCACCCCCATGCGAATTCCCTTGCGGCGGTTTCTGTTCGGGCTGTTGCTGGTCGCGTGGAGCGTGTCCGGGGCGAGTGCTCAGGAATCGCTTCGCCAAGCGTACAACGACAGCGGCTATAAGACGCGTGAAGAAGGCAAGTACGTCGAGGCCGAGCGGCTGTTCCGTACGGCGATTCAAGAAGCCGCATCCGCTCAGGTCCAGGACAGTACGCTCGCCGACAGCCTCAACGGCCTAGCGGTGTTGCTTCAATATCACGGCAACAACTACTACGACGCCGAGCAACTCTACAAACGCGCGTTAATACTACACGAAAAGTTTAGCGGGGCTGATTCGGCGAACGTGGCTACGACTCTCGGCAACCTCGCGGGGCTGTACAAGTCGCTGGCGAAGTTCGCGGAAGCCGAGTCACTCTACAAGCGGGCGCTCGCGATCAAAGAACAGAAGCTGGGCGCTAACCATCTCGAAGTCGCCACGCCGCTCAACAACCTCGCGGTTCTATATGAATCGCAAGGCAATTACGCGGAAGCCGAGTCGCTCTATAAACGGGCGCTCGCGATTCAAGAACAGAAATTAGCGCAGGACGATCCTAGTATTGCCTTGACGCTCAGTAATCTCGCGACGTTGTATGTTTGGCAGGGCATGTATTCCGAAGCCGAGCCGCTCTTAAAGCGGACGCTCACGATCCGAGTGCAAAAGTTCGGAGCCGACCATCCCGATGTCGTGAGCACACTCGATAACATGGGCTCATTGTACACACGGCAGCAAAGGTTCGAAGAAGCGGTCGTGCTGAAACGTCGAGTGATTAGGATTCAGGAAAAGAATCAGTTGGCGGAGGTTACCGCTCCGGCCGGTACCATGCAGGAACTGGCCGCGCTGCTAGAGATTCAGGGGGAGACCGACGAGGCGGCGAAGCTCGACGCGCAGGCGTTAGAGGTGATTCGCCGCCGACCGCGAATCGGCGACACCACCGAGGCGCTGCGACTCACCAAAGAGGGGAACACATACTTCGAGAAGGGAGACTACCTCCGCGCTGAAAAACTGTACTTTTTTGCGTTCATCCGTTACGAGCTTGCACTTGGTCCAGACGCTGCAAACGTCGCGCAGTTGTGGGACAACCTGTCTCGCGCGGTCGCCAAACAAGGCCGCGAAAAAGAAGCCGCCGTCTACACCCGCCGAGCCGAACGGATTCGACAAGGGCTAGGGAAGTGATTCGGGACGAGCACGTTGGAAACGTGCTCCACGACGTGGGGCACGATTTCATCGTGCCCGGAACTGTTTGATGAATGACGACGAACACCTCATCGCTGTTGCGATTGCCACCAGAGTTTCCAGCCGCGTTTGTCGTAGCCATAGTCTTGTTGCGCGATGCGGCGGAGGGCTTCGAGCACTTCGGAATTTTGAGTCGGCTGCAAGACGGTCACCCATTTTGCGGAGGGCTTGGGGCCGGTTTGTTGGACGTTGACTCCGTTGGGGTATTGACCGGTCAGAAGACCGGCCGCGATTTCGGGGGGGAGACCGCCGGGGGTGCCCATTGAGCCGTCGTTGTTGAAGCCTGTGGCGATCCCTTGTTGGACTAAGACTCGAACTTTATGCGAAGTCACCAGTGCATCAACCAAAACCGGAATCGATCGGCGTGAACCGATTCGCGCGAGCAAGACTGCGGCTCGGCGGACAACGAAGTTTGCGTCATCTTTCAACGCTCGCTCGATCATTGAAGTTGCTAGGTCACGTTGGTCTTTCGGGACTGCGTCGAAGGCTCGCTCGCGAAGATCTTGGTCTGCGTCTGCAAGAGCCAGGCGAGTAAGTGGCGAGACTGGCATCGGGCCTTCGATCTGACCCAATGTCTGCACGGCTAAACGGCGAACTTCTAAGTTGGAATCTTTCGCTATGAAGTCGGTGATCGCGGGAACGGCATCGGCGTCACGCAGATCGCGAAACTTGGAGAGAGCCTCTCCCTGTCGCCGAACATCACGCCCATTGAGCCAGCCCAGCCAAAGCTTGATCTTGGGTCGCCACTCCGATTGCTCTCGATGTCGAGCAGCACCCGCTTCGAGCTGGTCTCGCTCGATTGTCGTGATGACTCGCCCCTTGTAACGGACATAGCCAGATGCCAGCAGCTCAGCGTCAGCCTCCTCTGGGCTGACCCAGACCTTGCCCTGCAAACGGTGCCCCAAGCCGTAACGGGCCTGTTTGTGTTCTGGGTCCAGTTCCAGAATGAGCTGCAGTTGCTCCATACGCGGCTCCACTAATCCATGTTGTCGGCACCATTCGGAAAGTTGCCACCGAGCATCGACCGTATTTTCAACATGCTTGGCTTGAGACTCATACTCTTCCACAACGCGAGGCCGCTTTGTGACAAACAAGACTTGGCTGTTGGGGATGGCGAGTTCCGCACCAGACAGCGTTTCGATCACCGTCTCGTCTAGTGGCCCTTGCTCGCGCCGAGATTTCGCATCTTGCGGTCGGACAACGCCACGAATCTCGCCTCCTTCGGTCAGTTTGACTACATCGGCTGAGGCACATGGAGCGAGCATCAAGAGGACAATCACTGCAAATACAGGCCGAGGCAGCACGCTGAGCGGACGGTGTAACAACTCACTCATGACCGCGAACGGTATTAATCTCGAATCAACGTCCGCAACGAATTGATGCCTCCACGAACACTGCGTCTCTGCGAGAGAATCTGATTTCCCGCAGAGGCGAGGAGTTCGCGGAGCGTTTGCGTTTGGATTCCAGTGATCGTGAAGGAGGCGAATCATTGGAGGGACTTGAATGCTTTTTGAAAAAATGACTCTGACGCAGCAATTCGCCGGTGACCTTTCCGGCCAAGATCATCGTACTCGGTGAAACGATCGCGTCGACAGCAAAGGTTCGACGAATTCTGTGTGGGATTGACCGCACGTCCAACAGACGATCAACCTGCGCCATTGGAACGTCCGGCTTTTCTGCAAGCGTTCCTCGAACTCGGCGGCTTGTCTCCTCACGATTTTATCCGTTTCCAAATTCGTGAGGTTAAACTCTGAAGCAACTGAGCCGGTTCAGTAGTCCCGCCAAGTACGTGATGTAGGCGCACTGATTATGAAACTCCTCCGAAACCTCTTCTTCTGCCTGACGTGTGGCGTCGCGTCACTGAGCACTCCATTCGCAGTTCAAGCTCAATCAGCTTCGACGAATGTCACCACCGAACTCCCAACCGCGAGGACACTCAATCGGTACGGCTTGGAACGAGCTTGGTGGAGCCAAGCGACTTTGAACCCGAAACGGGACAAAGTGATGCACATGGTGATTGATGAAGAGAACGTCTACATGCAATCGTCGAACGGTGTCGTCACCGCATTCAATGCTGATAGCGGCAGACAACTCTGGGCAGTCCAGATGGGGAACCGCGACGAGCCGGTTTTCCCTGGCGTGTCGAACGATCGGCATTTTTTGGCCGTGAATGGGATGACGCTGTATTGCGTCGATCGGTTCACCGGTCGCATGACTTGGGAGCTAATGCTGCCCGCGATGCCGTCCGTCGGGCCGTCTGTCGATGACGAACACGTTTATGTCGGCACGCTCGACGGCAGCATGTACTCGTTCGAACTGCGAAAGATTCGTGAACTAAGCCGCAACAACCGGCTGCCGAGCTGGTCGTTTCAAGCGATTCGCTGGCGATATAAGACCAGCAAAGAAATCACTTCTGCAGCGTACTCGACAGGCCGCTTGGTGAACTTCGCCAGCCGCGATGGTTCGCTGTATGCCGTCAGTTCAACGGAACGAGACCTGACGTGGCAGTTTGAAACCAACGCACCGATCACCGCTCCGTTTGCGACAACTGATACCTCATTGGTATTGGCATCCGAGGACTTCTACGTCTATTGCCTCGATCGCAACAATGGTTTGGTCCGTTGGGAATTCGCATCCGGCTTCCCGATTCGCAAAGCTCCGCGAGTGATCGGTAAAGACCTTTACATCCTGCCGGATCGTGGCGGGTTATTTAGTCTTTCTTTGACGAACGGCGATCAGAAATGGACTCGCCCCGGTATCACCAACGTACTGGCGGCTACGAAGTCACGCTTGTTTGGAACAGATCAGACGGGCAATGTCGTAATCCTCAATCGCGCCGACGGACGACCGCTGGGCTCGTTGCCATTGCGAGCCTTCAGCATCCGTTTGGAAAACGATCGTACCGATCGGCTCTTCATGGCCACGCCATCGGGCTTGCTGATTTGCATGCGTGAGCAAGGCTCCGAATTCGCGTTCTACCATCGATATCCAGAACGTTCGCCGATCGTTCCAGATATCGAACCCGACGAACCAGCGGATGCTCCAAGCACGGACACTCCCGCAGCAGCAATTCCGGAAGAGAAGCCGGCCGCGGCTAATTAATCGAGGTTGATTCCGCAGTTTGAAGGCTGGCTGCTTACGGTCGGCAGTGCGCCGTTTGCACCACTTCATCGCATTGGACAAGACGTGACGCCGCGCACTCTGCAGATATGGTGTCACGCAACCAAATCGACTTACGATGCGAGAGTTCTCGATAGCCAACAGCGAGCCGTCGATGAAGGATCGTCGGATGAAATTACGTCAGCACATCTCGCAGCACGTGACCATGCACGTCGGTTAAGCGGCGTTCGATGCCATTGTGGTAGAAGCTGAGTCGTTCGTGGTTGAGGCCGATGAGGTGCAAAATCGTGGCGTGGAGATCGTAGATCGTGGCTACGTTTTGAATCGCGTGATGCCCGAACTCGTCGGTCGCACCGTAAGAAAATGGAGCTTTCACGCCTGCTCCGGAAAGCCATACAGTGAAGCCTTTGGGGTTGTGATCGCGACCGTTAGCTCCCTTTTGGAACGTCGGCATCCGACCGAATTCCGTGACCCATGCAACTAGCGTGTCTTCAAGCAAGCCACGTTGCTTGAGGTCGCGCAACAAAGCGGCGCACGGCTGATCGAGAATCGGGCCATGAACGCTGTATTGCTCTTTGAGCGTTTTGTGTCCGTCCCAATTGCCGACTCCCTCACCCATCGCATAGGAGCCGTTAAAGAGTTGTACGAACCGGACGCCTCGTTCGAGCAATCGTCGAGCGAGTAAGCAATTTCGCGCAAAGCCGGCTTTGTTCTTGTTCTCGTCTTGAGTTCCATACGACTTGTGTGTGTCGATGGATTCGCTCGACAAGTCCGCCACTGCTGCCGCGCTGAGCTGCATTTTGGCCGCGAGTTCATAACTCGCGATGCGTGCCAACAACTCCGAATCGCCGGGATGTTGTTCGAGATGTTTCGCATTTAGTCGCTTGAGGAAGTCACGTGTTGAACGATCGGTCGCTTCAGAAATCTCCGGCGGACGACGCAAGTTGGGGAGCGGCTTGTCGGCGGTGAAAGGCGTTCCTTGAAACGATGCGGGAAGAAACTTCGAGTTCCAGTGACTTGGTCCAATTTGTGGAACGCCACGCGGATCGGGAATCGCAACAAATGCTGGCAGATCGGAACTCTCGCAACCGAGCGCATAGCTGACCCAACAGCCGATTCCCGGAAAGCCGTCCAAGATAAAACCGGTACTCATCTGATTTTCGGCTGGACCGTGCGTGTTCGACTTGGCGGTCATCGAATGAATGAAGCACATTTCGTCAGCCAGTTCCGCGAGGTTCGGCAACAGATCACTAACCATCTTGCCTGACTCGCCACGCGGGCGGAACGGCCAAATCGGTTTAATGAGATTGCCGTTCTCACCTTGAAACGTGATGAGTTTTTCTGAACCTGGCATCGGCGTGTCGTGTCGTTTGATGAGTTCCGGTTTGTAATCAAACGTGTCGATATGACTGACCGCACCGGAGCAGAAGATGAGCAAGACGCGATTCGCTCGCGGTGCGAAATGCGGCTGGCGCGCGGCATACGGAGTCTCCGGTTTTATGAGTGGTCGAATGGGTGAGTTGCTGTTGCTGAGGGGTGATGTTTCAGCCGCAGAGACTCGATCGGTCAACAAACCCTGCGAAGCGAACAACGACGTCAGCGCGAGGCCGCTTAACCCTTGAGTCGAATCACTCAAGAAGCGTCGTCGGTCGAGTAATTGCAGTCCAGAAAGTGAAATCGGGCGATTGGTCATGATGCTGCTTCTGAGATTAAGACACGTCGCGCTTCGTTGCCACGCAATGAAATTCGATAACCACGGATTTCAAATTCCAACGGATCACCCAGCGGAGCCGCTCCAAGCGATTTGATCGCCTCGCCGTCAGTAAGCCCCATTTCCAACAGTCGCACGGCGATGGCATCGTCACCGTCAACGTCAATGACAGTGGCAATGTCCCCTTCGGGAAGTCGATCTAACGTTCGTGACACAACCACACTCCTTGTAGTAACTCGCAAGCGAGTAATGCCTACTGACCCCACTGAGCTTGCCTCAATGGCTCGCAGGCTTTTGGACTACGGCGGACATGATTTCGAGTGAAATATTCCGTAGTGCAAAAGCCCGAATCCCCGAGGCAAACTCGGTGGAGTTTTGGAAATTCGTAGAGGCCATCATTTGGCCAACAGCTTGTCGATCAAGAACTCATTCACGTTAGCGTACTTGTCAGATTTGGAATGCCCTGGAATGAGCAGATGACATTCATGGCCCACGCTATCGGACTTCTCCTTCAGCTTCACGCCATAGACTGGATGATGAATTCCATGTCCAGCATCTTTCGAAGGGAGCGTCATGTCGCCGCCATAAGTCATCAGCAGAGGCGGGTCTTTGGCATCAACGTGGTTGTAAGGCGAGAACTCAACATAGAGCGTGTGGTGCTTGTTGTAGTTCTGCAAAGCCCCGTCGATCGTCGCTTCGCCGACTGCCATGTTGATCATGCGGTGTTTGAGCACATTCGGGCCAAGCCAACCTTCGATCACCTTTGGATCAATCGACGTCTGCCCGGCGGAGACGGCCGCAGCACAGACTCGCGTTGATTCGCGCCGCACGGGATCAGACGCTTTCGGATCAGCGAGGTCATCGTGCAGCAATAACCACATCGAAGTGCAAGCTCCCGCGCTGCCGCCGGTCAAAGCGATGTGCTGTGTGTCGATGTTCCAATCAGATGCTTTCGTGCGGATGAACTGAATCGCTCGCGCCGCGTCATGTACTGGAGCGGGAAGCGGATGCTCGCCCGTTAGCCTGTAGTTAATTGCCGCGCAAGAGATTCCTTTATCGAGAAACGGTTGGATTGTTTTTGAGGTATCTTGCTTCTTGTCGCCAGCGACCCACCCGCCGCCGTGAATATAGACCAACAACGGACGTGGGCCGTCACCGTCGGCCGTCCAGAAATCAATCACATTCCGAGCGTGCTCTCCGTAAGAAACCTCGGCGTGCGTCGCAGGTAATTGCTTCGGCGGATCAGCGGCGAACATCGAACCGGCAGCGAAGAACAGACAGCAGAAGGCAGCCCCGAAGGATTTCATGCGGTAACTCCTAAAGTACGCGTTGAAAAATTGAGCCAACGTGAGACTCAAGATAACGAACATCCACAGAGAGTACCGTACCGACACGCTGATGTCGTTTCCGGTCCAACAGAGATTTGGTGTTGCCAACTAACATTGCCCAGCAGGTCATCAATCGCTGTGAGATACTGCGTGAGCCGCCTATCATCCCCCCCCGCATTTGAAAATGCAGAGCATCTTGTTTCCTATTAACTCAAATGGTTTTTGTTGATGTTGCCGCAATGGCTGATTTCTGGCGATCCGACCGCTTGGTCGCGCACCGCTCGACCGATGTTGCGACATTGGCTTTCGAGTTGGTCGGGAAGTGTGCTGTTGCATGGCGCGGCGGTGTATTGCTTTGTCGCTGTTGCTCAGTCTGGTCCTCAAGCGTGGCCCGTTGTTCGTGGCCGAGCGTCGGTCGCGTCTGCTCCGGCAATCGATGCAAGAGCAGGCGGACTACTCGGACGGGTGTCAAAAACCGCAGAGCCAATGACGATTGAATTTCCCTCGACGACAACAGGCGCAGAGCCGCCAAGTGCTCCTAAGCTCGATCACAGTTTGGTCGCTGAAATCGCTCAAGCACAGGTCACACTCGATGCCGACGCATTGATTCAGAACGAGTTCTCCACCATCGTTCGACAACTCCACCGTAATACAACTGAACAATCGGAATCGCAGCGAATCAGAGCCCTAATCGAACGACCGTCTATTCGACAAACAGAACTCAATCGACCGTTGCAAACAGACAACGTCGAATCGCAAGCACAACCCGTTACCTCCGACGAACCAAGGGAAACATCAGCGGTCGAAACTGGCCAAGCCGCTCGCGAGGGTGACTCGAAACAAGATTCAAAAGCTGCAACCGGCTCAGCGACGTCACGTGGTGCGGAAGCGAACGAGCAGCCAATCAAGCTCGCCTCGAATCCCGACCCTGAATATCCGGAAGAAGCGAAAGCGGCCCGCCTGCAGGGGCGCGTCGTGCTATCGATTCGCGTTGGCATTGATGGCCGCGTGGAGTCACTCAAGCTGCTGCGGTCGAGTGGCGTGACGAGCATGGACGAATCTGCGATGAAGACTGTTAAGAATTGGCGTTTCGAACCTGCGAAACGTTTCGGGCGTCCGATTGTCATGGAGATTCGACACGCGATTCGTTTTGAGTTTGAAAAAGAATAGTTGGCCCTTCGAAACGCTGAGTCTTTAACCGTTCTCGCTTACAGTCAAAAGGCATTCTCATGTCGAACCGATCGCGATCGGTGTTCCTCTCGTGTTTCTTTTTCGTGGCGATGTCGTCGTTCGTGAGTGTGGAAGTAATTGCTCAAGGGACGCGAGCAGATTATGAGCGTGCCGCACAATTATCGGGACTCACTCGCGGCAAGGTTTTCAAAACGACCGTGCGCCCACATTGGTTCTCAAACGATCGGCAGTTCTGGTATCGAAACGATTCAAGCAACGGCATCCGTGAGTTCATCTTGGTGGATGCCGTTGCTGGAGTGCGAAGTGCCGCATTCGACCATGCGCGTTTGGCGACAGTGTTGAGCAAAGTCCTTTCCAAAGATGTTGCTGCTGATCGGCTCCCCTTCGATTCAATCGGCTTCGATGATCAGCTCGCGACCTTGCGATTCTCCGCTGGTAAACATCGTTGGGAATGCCTTCTCACGACCTATGAATTGCGTGAAGTGAACGCCGACAGTGCCCTGAGCGAGTCGCTCCCAATGCTCGAAGGTCCTCGCCCATCACGGCGGACGGGGGAAGAGACGTCGCTGAAGTTTGTGAATCGAACCAAGGATGATTTGCAGATTTTCTGGCTCGATACCGAAGGAGGCCGAAAAGAATACGTGAAGCTGAAGCCCGATGGAGAACATCAACAACACACGTTTGCGGGACACGTTTGGCTCGTCACAAAGACGGATGGAACAACCTTAGGAGCCTACGAAGCAGCCGAAGCCGAGGGCCTAGTTG
This sequence comes from Planctomycetia bacterium, assembly GCA_026400935.1. Classification (GTDB taxonomy): domain Bacteria; phylum Planctomycetota; class Planctomycetia; order Planctomycetales; family Planctomycetaceae; genus SXKJ01. The sequence continues at coordinate 56,260 of JAPLNX010000165.1, forward strand.
TCGTTGATGGCATTAGTAAACCCAAACCAAGCATTCAACCAGTTGAAACTCGCGGCAAATCACCCTCCGATTCTCCTGACGGACGCTGGACGCTCGTCGTAAAGGAACAATTTGTGATTGCCCGGGATCGAAAGAGTGGCGAAGAGTTTTCACTGAGCAAAGTCGATCCCGGCCAAGTTGATTCCGGCCACGAAGCGGTGAACGCGGCTTACTCTGGATCGCCGTCGTGGTCCCCTGATAGTCGTCGCGTTGTCGTGATGCGGACGCTGCGTGGCGACGATCGCAAAGCGCGACTCATTGAGTCATCGCCGCGTGATCAACTTCAACCGAAACTGCACGAAATGAATTACCTGAAGCCGGGTGATCGACTGCCGATTTCAATGCCACATTTGTTTGATGTTGTTGAGCGAAAAGAGATCGCCATCTCCGATGAATTCTTCGCAAACCCTTGGAGCATAGATGACCTCCACTGGCAACCCGATTCGCGTGAGTTTCGATTCGTCTACAACCAGCGAGGCCATCAAGTGCTGCGCGTCGTCGGTGTCGATGCAGAATCAGGAAAAGCTCGGACAATTATTGACGAGCAACAAGCGACGTTTATTGATTACGCTCATAAACAGTTTCGACATGACCTAGACGGGACTGGTGAAATCATTTGGATGTCGGAGCGTGACGGTTGGAATCACCTTTATTTGTACGACGCTCGCTCGGGAGTCGTGAAAAACCAGATCACGCGCGGCAATTGGGTGGTTCGTAGTGTTGAGCGAGTCGATGTCGAACGACGTGAGATTCGGTTTCGAGCGAGCGGCCTTGATCCTTCGCAAGACCCTTACCACTTGCACGATTGCCGCATCGGTTTCGACGGCAACAATCTCGTCCGATTGACGGTGGGTGACGGCACGCATTCGATTGAATATTCGCCCAATCGAGAGTTCTTCCTCGATACCTACTCGCGAGTCGATCTGCCGCCGATTACTGAATTACGTCGCTCGAAAGACGGATCACTGGTCTGCGAATTGGAGCGAGGTGACTGGTCACAATTGCTTGCCACAGGATGGAAGCCTCCCGAACGATTCACGGCAAAGGGACGCGACGAGGCGACTGACATCTTCGGCGTCATTTTTCGTCCGACAAACTTCGACCCGCAGCAAAAGTATCCGGTCATCGAACAGATTTATGCCGGCCCGCATGATTCGTTCGTGCCGAAGAAATTTCAGTCGTTCTACAATTTGCAAACACTCACTGAACTCGGCTTTATCATCGTGCAGATCGATGGCATGGGGACGAGCAATCGCTCGAAGGCGTTTCACAATGTAGCCTGCAAAAACATTGGAGATTCTGGTTTTCTTGATCGGATTCGCTGGATGCAAGCGGCCGCAGTGAAGTATCCGCAGATGGATCTATCACGAGTCGGCATCTATGGAGGCTCAGCGGGCGGCCAGAGTTCATTGCGGGCGTTGTTGGCTCATCCCGATTTCTACAAAGTCGCCGTTTCCGATTGCGGCTGTCACGACAACCGCATGGACAAGATTTGGTGGAACGAACTTTGGATGGGCTGGCCGATCGGCCCTCATTACTCCGAGCAATCAAACGTCACGAACGCACACAAATTGCAGGGCAAGTTGTTGCTGACCGTTGGTGAATTGGACCGCAATGTCGATCCTGCATCGACCATGCAAGTCGTCAACGCGCTTATCAAGGCTGACAAAGATTTCGACTTGCTGATCGTTCCAGGAGGGGGGCACGGCATCGGCGAATCACCGTACGCCGCTCGACGCCGACAAGACTTCTTCGTGCGACATCTGTTGGGCGTTGAGCCGCGCCGTCACTCCAATTAACTCAACATTTTGAAGCATCCAAAGATGCCTGCGCACTTCGCGCCTTTGCTGCAGCTATAGAACGGTTCCTAACGCACCGCAAATGCGAGGAGAACGCTAAAACGGGCGAGCGATTCAATAAGAAATTGACGGCCGCATTTGGCAAAGTGAGCAACTTCAAAACCCAGGCTGCGGTCTCAACAAAGTCGCTGTCGTCTCGCAATTCGACTAAGAAATCTTTGGTCTTGCTGCTGTTCTGGAAGAGCCGGTACAACCTGACCCCTACAAAAAGTGGAGCGGAGTTTTCGGCAGTTTGCGAAGACTCCGCTGATGTTTTGGATGTCTGGGCGCTCTCTGACAGGAAGTCGGTGGTGCGCTCGGATGCAACGGTTTCCGCTCAGCCCCCTCGGTGAGACAACTCATGGCGACGACCGAATCTGATAGTGTGAAGCAAGTCCGTGAAAAGATTATTCAGCTTGCAAAAGAGATCGAAGAGCATTCTCGTTCGAGTATGCCTCCGGATGCGTTTTTCAATGAGTTCTTGAAGCGAGTCGTCGGAGCTGTTGGAGCTCGTGCCGGAGCCGTTTGGTTACGCAACGGCACTGCGAAGCTGAATCTCTTCACCGACGTGAACCTCAAACAAACAGGCTTCTTCGATAAGCCGGAAGCGGCTGCACTCAACCAAAAACTATTGGACGAAGTCCTGTCAAACGGACAAGCCTGCACGCATAGCCCGAATGACGGCAGTGGTGTGCAAGTGCCGACCAACGATTTGATCGTGCTCGCCGCGCTACAGCAGTCGAAGCAATGCGTTGGTGTTGTTCAAATTTTCCAGCGAGTCGATACGCCACAGCAGGCACGACCCGGCTTTTTGCAATTTGTCGAGCAGATGTGTGGTTACGCATGCCGCTACCTCGACCGACAAGCCGCTCCCAAAGTGACTCAGGAAACAAAGACAAAAATCACAGAGCAGTTCGAACAATTTCTGCTGCAACTGCATCGCGGCTTGGATATCGACGAAGTCACTTCCACGGCGGCAAACGATGGTCGGCTGTTGTTGGGCTGTGATCGTTTGGCGGTCGCCGTGCAATACGGCAAGAAGACAGTCATTAAGGCGATCAGCGGTCAAGACTCGGTGCATCAGCGAGCCAACCTTGTGAAGCGTATGGGTGAATTGGCCAACAAGGTCATCCTCATGCGTGAGCCTTTGACCTACACCGGCAAGCTCGATCATCTCCCGCCACAAATCACCGCACCGTTGGCGGATTACATCCAAGAGAGCGGTTCGCGAATGGTCACGATCTGGCCATTGTTTGAAAGCGAGCCGCTGCTGAAGCCCGACGAAAAGGGTGTGAAGAAACTCGATAAAGAAAAGAAGCCGATTGGCGGCTTGATCATCGAACAGATTTCCGAAAGTCAGCCACGACCTGGCTTGCAGGAAAAGATCGAATCGCTCGCCGATCACGTTGCCGAAGCGATGCATAACAGCCAGACCTATCACCGACTATTTTTACTACCGTTGTGGCGATTGTTGGGAAAAACTTTTCAGTTCATGGAAGGTCGCGGCAAGTTGAAGGTCTTGGCGGGAGTGCTCGCCGTGGCTGGATTGATCGCCGCGATGTGCATCATCCCTTGGGATTATCGAGTCGAAGGCGAAGGCCGGTTGATGCCGATGGCTCAGACAAACATCTTTGCCCCATGGGATGGAACCGTGGCGGAGATCTTCGTGAAAGGTGGCGACACCATAGAGGTCGGCACACCGCTAGTAAGGTTGCGCAATGAAGAACTCGACGGGCAATTACTCGCCGCAAGAAACCTCGTCAACGAAAAGGTACAGTTGAAGTACAGCCTGCAAGCAGAATACGAAGAGGCGAAGAATCAGGGGAATAAAGTGGAGATCAATCGCATCGAGGGAAAGGTTGCCTCGACCGAAGTAGAAATTCGTGGTGCGAAAAAGCAGGCTGAGAATCTCCAGAAAAGAATGGACTTGCTGAAGGTGCTGGCGACAAAAGCGGGAACGATCGCCACTTTTGAAGTCGAGCGACAGTTGCTACATCGTCCGGTCCGACGCGGTGAATTGTTGCTGGAAATCAAAGACGAATCTGGCCCGTGGTGGTTGCAGTTGGAAATCGACGGCCACCGGATGGGACATTTGCTCCGAGCCAAGAATTCGCAAGATGAGCCGCTGCCAGTTGAGTACGTGCTCGCGACGAATCCGGAAGACCGCTATCAAGGAACCTTACGAGAGGTTGAAACAACAACAAACTCCGCTGTCTCCAAAGATCGTGCTGTGGTGCGAGTCCGTGTGGATATCAACAAAGAAGAACTTGCCGACCGCCGCCGTATCGGCGCAGAAGTCACGGCGAAAATCATCTGTGGCAAACGGAGCTTGGGTTACGTCCTCTTCGGTGACGTCGTCGAATTCGTACAACGCTATTTCTGGCTGTCGAACGGCGGCTGGTGATTGCGTTCAACTTAGACGGATCACACAGTGACTCGGACACTTCTACTCCCGAGTCGCTCGGCTTACTTTGCTAGCTGTACCAACAATAGCCCGGCCTCGGAAAAGTGGCCGGGCTTTTTTGTCTCAACTTGTCTGTCGATAGCCGTTTCGACGCGAGCTAATTTCTCTGCCCATATTTGGCTATTTCGGCCATTCAATTCCGTATCAGCACTTCGATAAAGGAAGCATCACGGCGAGTTGGGCGCTAACACTCAGTAACTATCTGCCTCAGTCAATCCTGGCTCGTGGCAGCGGGATTGTGAAATTGATCGAAGGCTTAGGTGTAGGTGATCCGGTTGCCTGGGGAATTGTCGGGGTCATCGTATTGTTCTTCGTAGGCAAGTTCGTTTATTCCTCGATGAAGAACTAAAGACAAAGACTCTTCTTAATCTGAACAAAGCGAGTGAATCTCAATACCACCAAGCTCGGCTCGCGAGATTCACAGTCATCGTTCTGCGTTGTCAACCAGTCGTTTCAGTGAACGTTAGCGGGCAATCGGCTCGTCACGCGGGGCGATGACGGCTACATACTTGCGGCTTCGCCGCGCTATTTCTTACTGCTGGCTTCAACAGCAGCATCTTCGGCATTTGGACGAATTGCTTCGAAGTAGCGGCGGATTGTTTGGCGGTGGCCGAGCGGAATGTCTTCGGAGTCGAGGACAGCGTCACTCATTTTGCGGTATTTGCTGTAAACTTCTTTCAGACCGCGTTTCGCCGTTTCTTCGGCTTCGGGAGTCGTGATCGTTTCTTTGTCGCTATCACCTTGCTCCCCTTTGAGTCCCTGGAGTTTTTGCTCGTTTCGCTTGGCCGCCAGATTTGTCCGTTCGCCTTGAGTCTCCGAGTTCGTTCCCTTGCCTGCTTTGAGACTGGGATTCTTTGCCATCTTGTTGCCTGACGAATTGCCCTGACAGTTCCCTTTGCATTCGCCAAGTTTGTCGCACTGTTTCTTCAGCATGTTGCCAATTTTTTTGTTGTTCCCTTGCTGTTTAGCACATTCCGCGAGCTTGGATGTTCCGCTTTTGCTCTGCGACGAATTGTCGTTCTTCATCCCTTCCGAGATTTCTTTGGTCGCGTCACTGAGCTTCTTCAGACCGCTTTGAGCAGAACTCTCCGACGCCTTTTGCAGCTTGTCAGAAACCGCTCGTGATTCTTTGCGATCGAGCTTCGGGTTTTCCAACTTAGCAAGTTCCTCAGTCGCTTTTTCGTAGTTGCCGTCCTGTAGTGCTTGTCCCGCTTGTTGCAGAGCTTCAGCAGATTGCAGCGCTTCACCGATCGCCTGCATCTGCTCGTCCGTCGCCGCGACGTTGAACTGTGCAGCAACCGCTTGCAACGCGGCCTGCATCTCCGACACTTTGGCCAGCGCCTCGCGGACATCGACGCCAGGCTCTTTCATCTCATTGGCTTTGGCTTGCAATTCTTTGATCAGCGCGTCGATCTCAGGATCATGGTCTTCGGGGAGTTGATCGAGCAGCGATTGCAAATCTTCTACGACGATTTCAGCCTCAGTCACGATCGCATCTATCGGTTGCGACGGCCCGGCATTCACCAACGCACGTGCTGTTGGCCAACACAACAGGATGACCGCCAAGGTGGCTGTGGCGGCGGCCCAGCGCCACGTAGCGGGCAGTTCAACGGGGACGACAGTTCTCGGTTCAACTCGTTGCAAGTGATGAACTGCGTCCGCTAGTTGCAGCACTTCGAGTTCACCCGCTTTGTGAGCATCTTGGCGAGTCAGAAATGCGAGTGCCGTCTCCGTTCGGTCTTTGAGTTCGTAACTCTGATCAACCGCACGAGCCGCGTTTCGCCAATCAGACTTCATTAATCGCCACATTCCTGCCACGATCGCCGAAAGAAGCGGAACGGTGATCAAGACGCTGACGCCGCCAAGAGTCGTCGCGCCACCTATCTGATTCAGTCGCAGGATGGCAACGAGAATCGCGGCGATCGCTCCGATCAACAGACCTTGCAACGCCCCTTGGATGGCCGCGACCAACAACTGACGCTGCCGTACGGGTTTCAATTTGCTGAGGATTGTATCGCGCATGATGTTTCCTGATGCGAAGCACGAATTAAGGCTGTTGCCGCATAGACCTTGACGGCTAACCTAGCTTCGTCGACTCAATGAAACAACGCCGCTTATACCAACATGCCTGGAAGAATAGTTTCGTAGAACGACAAAGCGGCTGATACGTATGCGAGCCACAGCAGCGACTCGCGTTTTAAGCGATTATCAACGTCACTCTTCCGGTGGTTGGTCACGCATTGAGAATCTCGGTTACGGAGCAATCGAGCGACATAGAGTGGCGTTTCTGGAGATTCGTACTGGCAGAATTCAATTTGCGTTGGTAAGACTGCGCCACGTTCAAATGATGTCTACGGCTTGGATGCTACCAGTAGTTGGCGATGATGCCGCCCTGAAGAATGTTGCTCTCATTCGCAGGTGCATGATGCCGGAATTGATGGTATTGGCTTCTTCAATGAAGGGGACTCGCTTCGTGCTGAGTCCGAATCACGATGTGATCATCGGTCGCGAAGGCTTCTGCGACGTTGTGCTGACCAAGAAGACGGTCTCGCGAAAACACGCGAGAGTTTTCTTTGATGGCGAGCATTACCAGATCGAAGACTTGGGGAGTGCTCACGGAACGTTTCTCAATAGTCGGCGAGTAACTAAGGCGACTGTCTTGATGGATGGCGATCGCTTCAACGTCTACGACATTCCGATTGCATTCTGTCAGTCGCCAGAATTGTCGCTTGCTGAAACGACCTCGATAACTCTCGGACTCACAGACGAAGGATTCACTCTCACACCGTTGCCTCCGACAAATGGTCATTCGGGAGCGATTCGTTCGCAGACAATGTTTACCGGACGACTGCGACAACTGCTGGAAATCACTCGTCGATTGGGAAGCAGTTTACTCGTCGATGAAATCTTTCCGCGCGTCCTAGACACGTTGTTTGACATGTTCCCGCAAGCGGCGATTGGTGAAATTCAGTTGATTGAACCAGACGGGCGATTGAACCCCGTAGCGATGAAGCATGGCCGAGATGACGACAGTTCGATCATCACACGCGTGCCTGTGGGCCATGACATCTCTCTGCGAGTCCTCTCGAATGGGAAACCATTGCTTAAGAAGGTCGATCCGAAGCCGCATGAGTCAGTGCTTGATGATGGTGAGGCCGCAGTGATCTGCGTCCCGATGCTCGGCCCTTCGCATACGAAGCTCGGAACAATCTTGCTCGAAGCGGACGACGACAATCGGACTTTCACTGACGACGATCTCGAACTGGTTGCGGCGGTCGGCATCTTGACCGGGCAAGCAGTGGAATACGCTCACGCCCACAAAGAGTTGTTGCGAATGGATCAATCGCGACGTCAACTAGAGACCGCTCGTCAGATTCAATTGCGGATGCTGCCACGCGGCAAACCGGACGTTCCGGGCTATCGCTTTTGCAAATACTACGCGCCGGCAGATGCCGTCGGAGGGGACTATTATTTCTGGGATTCGTTGCCCGATGGTCGTGTCATCATGGGTGTGGCCGATGCCTGTGGTAAAGGACTGCCAGCGGCCATGATGATCGCGCAATTCGCGACGGAGGTAAGGCACTGCCTGACAACAGCAGAAACACTAAAGATCGCAATGTTTCGCTTGAATCGGTTTGTTGCCAGTTTGGACGAAGGCTTCATTACTTTTTGTCTGTGTCTATTGGATGTGGACCACGGCAAGTTGACCTTGCTGAATGCTGGCCATCCGCCGCCGCTTTGCTGGCGAAAAGCAACGGGAATCGTCGAGCAACTTGGAATGGATCGCAGTACGTTTCCGCTCGGCATCGCAGAGGACCATGAGTTCCATACTGCCACCGCGTTACTTCAGCCGGGTGACGAAGTTCTCTTTTTTACGGATGGCCTCATCGAAGCGATGTCGCCGGACAACAGCCTCTTTGGAGAATCGCGAGTGCTACGTCACATGGCCGCACCACATGATGACTTGCAATCACTCATCGACACGATCATTGCCGATGTCGAACGTTTCCGTAGCGGACGCAACCGGTCGGACGACACTTGTCTGATTGGATTCACACGCATCTGCGAGTGAATCACAGTGATTTCCGTTACTCGCCTGCGTACAACGGAGTCAACCGGCTCAACGACTTCTGGAATCGCGGTAGCAGTCTTTTGTAGAGCTTCGTGTTGTCAGGATTTGGTTCCACGCGATCAGTCAGTTCAACATGCTGCTGCAAGAGGTCGCTCAATGTAATCGGCTCGCCAGCCACTCGCAGAACCATCAACCACGCCAAGTATGCAGCTCCGCGAGTTGCCGCTTCGTCCGCGTTCTGCGGCTTCGCAACCGGAACCCCGAACACGTCGGCAATGATCTGCGGCCAGAGCGCGTTACGTGATCCGCCGCCGCTCACCACTATTTGATCGAGATGACTCAGGCCCATCTCTTTGAAGCCGACTCGCAGCGTCAGACTGGTCGCTTCCAAACTCGCGCGGGCGAGCACTCCCGCTTTCAGCGATGCGGCGTCGGACGTCACGGTCCCCGACGCATCACGCTTACGATCGCGCAATCCGAGGAACGACGCGAACGCGGTCGGCTGCTTGAAGACCCCTTCGCCTTTGTAAAACGGAAGTGCCAGAACGCCGTCGCAACCCGCCGGGACATTCGCCGCTTCAGACGTGAGCCAATCGCGGATGTCATCCTTCGACGTCTTCTTGCCCAGCCATTGAGCACAACCATGAAAGCAATCGACGAGTTCGTCGTAAACCACGCAACCGCTCGTCATACAGGTCATCAACAGATGCTGGTTGTCGGCTGTGCGAAACGAATCGACTAGCCCACGTTTTTTGAGAACTGGGCTGCTACCGACCGCATTAAAAACGACTGAATTTCCCAACGAGATCGATGCGCGTCCGTCAGTGCATCCCGATGCAACCATCCCAATCGGCTGGTCTCCTTCCGGGAACGCGACGGGAACCCCTTCTGGTAATCCGAGCAACTCCGCCCCGTGTGCATTCAAGCGGCCGAGCACTTCGCCAACCACACCCACTTTCGGTACTCGCTTACGCAGTTCGGGATCAATCTTGTCGAGCTTGCCGTTGCCGAACTGCCCCTTGCGATCGAGTTGACCGAACATGCCGCTCCCTTCGCCGGGCCCGACACCAAATTCACCAGTCAACGTCAGTGCGATGTAAGTAGACGGTACGCAGACGCGCTTGACCGCCTTACTCCAAACCTCCGGATGATGTGCAGCGAACCAGCGAACTCGCGAAGCTGTCATGCGTGCGGCAATCGGCTCGCCCAATTCTTTGGACAGCTTGCGGCCTTCTTTTTCGCCTCGCGGATCGTCCCACATGATCGCGCCAGTCAGGAGTTCATCGCGGTCAATTCTCAACAACGGTTGATCTTGAGGGTTCAGAACGACGAGCGCGTGCATGTGTCCGCCGATGCCAATGCCAACAACGGAGTTCGATTCAAACGAGACTGCTGCTCGCAATGCGGCCATCGCCACAGGAATCGCTTTCACCCAATCGCGCGGGTCTTGTTCTTTCCACGTTGGATCGGCCAGCCCTTGTATGTTTCCATAGCTCGCACTGCCAAAACCTTCCATGCGATTGTCGTGCGGATTGAATAAGCCAACGGTCAATCCCCCAGTTCCAAAATCAAACGCCAAAATCCGTGAGTGTGCATCGTTGTGGTTCATGAGTAGCCGCCTCTAAAAGAAGTCCGTCAAACTAGTATCTGTCATATTCAAAAAGTTTTGCGGGTGGGAGTCTAGCTGCCTCGATTTCGCTCGCACAGCAAACGACAAAGATGTCCAGAATCCGATCAGCGTTGATCAAGTGGGCGAGTTGGAAAATCACCACGGAGAATGCCTGGGGGCGGCGTCATCAATCAAACAACCCCACAGAGCTTGTCTCGGTGGATTTGAGCTTTTGCACGACTCATTAGGATCACTCGACATCATGACCGCAGTGGTGCAAAAGCCCGCGAGCCACTGAGGCAAGCTCGGTGCGGTGCTTGAGTGAGGCACTCGCCGCCTCACTCTTTTTCCTTCGTCTCCGTGCCTCCGTGGTGTAATCTTTCCCCTTGCCCTGAGTGCGTTCATCGCAAGCAACGAATAGCATCCGCGCCGTCACGTTCCAGGAGTTGTTGTTGTGTCGTACGTTGCCTTGTTGATCGCTCTTGAAGACTATGCGGATCGCTTGCTGTTGCCAGTCCCGTTTGCCGCGTCGGACCTCGCAGCGTTCTCAAACACACTTAAGGCGATCGGCTTTAAGGAAGCTGATCAAGTTTGTCGGTTCAACGCGCAGGCGACGAAATCTGGTATTGAATCTGACGTGCGGAAGCTTGCTCGTCGACTCACGAATGCGGATACGCTTTTTCTGTTCTACGTCGGGCATGGGTTCTCGCTTGCTGGGACGAATTACCTGACGTGCTTCGACACACGGCCAGATGATCTTGCCGAGACCAGTGTTTCAATTTCTGCGCTGACCGACACATTAAAGTCGTGCGATTGCCGCAGCATTTGCCTGTTTCTGGATGCCGCTCATCACGGCTCCTCGGGCGAATCGGAAATGAGCACGTGCCCGGCTCCGCTTGATGAACCGCGACTCGAAGCGTCACTTGCCAAGTTAGATCGCGTCGTCTGTTTTACATCGTGCCGCAGCGGCGAAGAGTCGCATTCCAGTGCGCATCGCAAACAAGGCATCTGGACACAGCATGTTTTGGCAGCGTTGACCGGCGACGCTGCAACAGCGATATCCGAGCGACGTCTTGTGACAGCAGCCTCGTTGCAGCGTTATTTGAGTCAAGCAGTCCCACGCACGCTGCGAGCCGATTTCGCCACTCCTGTCAGACAGACTCCCTGGCTATACGGAGACATCTCGGATGACTTCGTTGTGGCCGATTTGAATTCCGTCCTCGACCGCAAACGTCTCGAAGCGACGCCGGCAGTGCCTCGGCTGGACGCCGTTGTGCTTTCGGCGGCCAAGACTCAGCCGGTCAAGCATCTTCCCGGTTTCAAGAAGTCGCATCGCTTGCCGGATTCCAAAACCTCCAACGCCGATACTTTCATCGCCAGCATCACCGCAGCCACGCTGCAATCGGATTTGGAAGCAACGTTCCTCACACTCAAGTCAGCCTATCAATTCAAGCGATTGGAAATCGAAAAGCGCGGTCCCGCTGACGGATCGGGAGTCATCGCGACGCCGTTCTTCGAATACTCCGTCTCCGTCGAATTAGACGCAGATGATCCGACTCAGGTGATTTGGAATCGAGCCATCTCCAAGATTAGCGATCCGACGCAGGTCTTCTGCGAAGCGTTCGACCGTGTCTTCGCCAGTGTCTTCGACACGATTGAAATTTCGACCGGCGAACCGATCGACGTCACTGCCGTCATTGATCGCATCGAACAATTCGATGGTCACGAATTCGCCGCCACTTACGACTCCGATTGCTCCGTTTGCTTCGTCCGCGTGGTCGGCATCACAACGCTGATTCGCATTACTTCAAGAGGCGTCTTCATTACCGATCAACGGGCCAATTCACCAACCGCACTGCTAAACTCAGCGATGTTGATTCAAAGTAAACTGACCAACGAACTCGGCCTGAAGTCGTTCTCGGCAACGTGAGGCTCAAAAATCTAACCACTCAAACTGAGCGATTTCAGGGAAGGGAATTTCACCGCAAAGGCGCAATGAACGCGAAGAGCCACAAAGAACTGAGGAAGATGGCCGTTTACAAAATCGCCTTGCATAACGGTTATTCAGAAATGATTTGAGGGTGTTCCTTCGCGTACTTTGCGGTGAAAACTGCTCTGTTTGATGAATCAAGCGTGACATCGTGTGTTTATAGTCCGGGCACTCTTGCCCGTCCTGCAAACTTGTGCTTCGACCAACTTTCAAACCCACTCTTCGAATCCAATTATGCTCAAACTCATCGACGACTCCATCGACCGCTGCCGTGTCTATGGCGATAACAAAGTTTCACTCAAAGACTTTTCAACGACGAGCAACCTCTCTGCCAAATATCCCGCTGACGAAGAGCGCACGCTTGCCGAACAAGTTCTGCAAGAATGCGTTGTCGAATTGGCGGACGCTCAAGATCGGCTGTATGCAGCGGACTCGTGGTCGCTGCTAGTGATTTTTCAGGCAATGGATGCGGCAGGGAAAGATGGCACGATCAAGCATGTCATGTCGGGCATCAACCCGCAGGGCTGCCAAGTCCATTCGTTCAAGAAACCCTCGGAAGAGGAACTCGATCACGACTTCTTGTGGCGTTGCGTTAAGGCGCTTCCGGAACGAGGCCGCATCGGCATCTTCAATCGTTCGTACTACGAAGAGGTCTTGGTTGTGAAGGTGCATCCAGAGTTATTGAAGTATCAACGACTGCCTGATGCGAGACCGACGAAGGAGTTCTGGAGCGGTCGCTACAAAGACATTCGCAAGTTTGAAAAGCATCTCGAACGCAACGGCACTCGCGTCGTGAAAATCTTTCTAAACGTGTCGAAGGATGAGCAAAAACGACGCTTCCTCGAACGCATCAACGATCCCAAGAAGCAATGGAAGTTCTCGGCAGGTGATGTCAAAGAGCGGCAGTCATGGGACGCCTACATGCAGGCCTATGAGGATTTGCTGAATTCGACGAGCAGCAAAGAGGCTCCTTGGTACGTTGTCCCCGCCGATCAGAAGTGGCTCTGTCGAGCGATCGTCTCACGCATTTTGGTACAAACGGTTGATAGCTTGAACGCGAATTATCCCAAGGCATCCGAAGAGCAACTAGCCTCGCTGGAAGACTGCCGAAGCATGCTTGTTGCAGAAGAATCGTAGGTTGGGACTCCGTCCCGACCCTTTTACAAAAAGACTGTCGGGACAGAGTCGCAACCTACTGTTCGGCGAGCGCTTCGTAGTACCGTCGAATGTGCTCAGAATACTTGGGCAGTATCTTGTCGTGTGGCAAGTTCAACATCTTTTCGCGAAGAGCAGGGGGAAGATGTCCCCAGACCGCTTCACGAAGTTGTCGCTGCTGCATCAATTCGCCTTCGCGGTCAGTTCCGGTTTGTTGACGTTCGGACGAATTGCGAGCTTGTTTGTTCTCGCGACCGGTCGGTTTGTTGCCCTCTCCGTCGGTCTTGTTTTTGGCATTTTCGTTCGGCACTTTGTCGGACGGCGATCGAGGCTGACTAGATCGGGCTTGCGAATTGGCTTGCTGCCGATCTGCTCGTTGTTGCCAAAGTTTCAACAGCGCGTCGATTTGACTGACCGCCGTTTGTTGCGCGGACTGCGTTGGCTCGCCGGTCTCTTTGGCGGCGAGCCGTTCGTGAGCGCCACGCATGGCCTGCGCTGTGGCCTCGCGCGGTACTGACTCGTCAGCAGCTTCCACATTCGGCCCATCGTCGGTCATCGGTGCTGGGAAGCGATCGAGCAATCGTTCGGTCGCATTCGAAACCGCTTGTTGCTCATCGGTCAGTCGCCTGAGTTCCTGCGATCGTTGCGGTTCATCGACACCTGCTTGTTTCTTGCGACGTTCGGCAGCTTCGGTCGCCGATTGAGTTTCCGCTTGTAGTTGCCGCAACAGCTTCAATTGAGCGATCGGCGGAACGGGTTCGACAGGCGGTTGCTCGGCATTTGAGGGCTGCTTATCTGCGGAAGGTTCGCCTTCCGGTTGCTGATTTGCTTGAGCGGGCGACTTGGCACTCAGCGCGTCAGCCAGCGTTTGCAATGATCGCAACGCCGAATGCTCGCGAGCACGAGTCTCGTCGTCGATCTTCTTGTCTTGCAGACGCTGAGCCGCTGAGGTGAGGTCCGATGCCGCTCGATCCAAGATCAATTTCACCGCTTCGATATCACCAAGAGATTCCGCCAGTTGCCGAGTTCCCTCCGCGAGTCCTTGTTCGGCACCGCCCAGATTCAGTACTGCTTTCGACAGCGGCCGAGTCCACTTACCCACCTTGGCCTGCTCGTCGGCGAGTCGGTTGGTTTCCTCAATGACCGTTTTCTGCTGCGTCACCAATTCTTTGACTGCCTGAGCCAACTCGTCCGATTTCTCGGCCAATTGTTCTTGTTCGGCTTGACGTCGCGCGGCGGCCAGTTCGCGGCGTGTTTGTTCCAAGTCATCGAGCGCCTCTTGCTGCTCACCGGCTCCTTGAGCCAACTGCTTCTCGCCGAGTTGCTGTTCCGCTTGCTGCATGTGTTTGGCCGAACGACGCAGCGAATCGACAGAATCGCCAGCCGGCTGTGAAGTCACTCGTGAGACCAATTCATTCGCGAGTGACTTCGCCTCACCTTGTTTCGCTTGCAATTGCTTCGCGATGTCGGCGAGTTGCTCCGGGCTCAGTGAGTTCGCCGACGCAGCCCCTTTTTGAGTTTCATCGAGCAACTTTTGTTGTTGTGCTCGCAGCGTGTCGAGTTGTGCTTCGAGTTCCTTCAGATCACGAACCGCATCACCAGCGGTCGCGTTCGGTGATTGTTCCAACTTCTCCGTTAAAGCTTTCAGTTCTGCAGCCAGCTTCTGCTGCGTCTGAGTTGCTTGGCCCAAGCTATTCGTTGCGACTTCGTTGGCCGCGTCACGCGCCTTCGCGGCAAGGCCGCGTTGATCCATTTCTTCAGTCACTTCCTGAGCCGTTCGAGTGGCCGACTCGTTGTCAGAATCTGCTTGCTCGGTGGAATTCTTCAGGCGTTGTCGGAGTTGTTCGAGCTTCTCCGCCTGACGCGATTGTCGATCGGC
This sequence comes from Planctomycetia bacterium, assembly GCA_026400935.1. Classification (GTDB taxonomy): domain Bacteria; phylum Planctomycetota; class Planctomycetia; order Planctomycetales; family Planctomycetaceae; genus SXKJ01. Next base: position 71,306 of record JAPLNX010000165.1, read on the forward strand.
TAGCTTGGCGATGTCTGCTTGCTGCTGATTGTTCAACTCCGACGCGGTCTTACCGATTGTGCGAGGAGCCAGTTCGACAGTCTCGCGATTGAGTCCTTCTTGAACCGACGTCAGATCGCCAATCTCGCGAGCTAACTCGCGACGATCTCGCCACTGAGACAAGTTGCGCACGAGTCCGTTAAGCGCACTGAGAACTTCCGCCTGTTTGCTGACCACCTCTACCAAGTCACCGCTGACCTGCGGCGAACGGACGTTGTCCAAGCGAACGGTGTCATTGTCGTTCGCCTGTTGTTTGACGATGCGGCCGAGCGTGCTTTCCAATTGCGGCAACGCTTGTTGCCCCAAGTGGTCAACGACCTGAGCGATCTCCTTCAACCGACGTCGAGTGACATCGTCGGTCAGTCGGTTCGCTTCTAATTCATCGAGCAACAGTGCCGCTCGAGTTGCGAGGCCATCACCTCGACCGACCAAGCGGCTGTTGATCTGCCGCTGATCCACGTCCACTCGCTTGAGGCTGTCGCGATCTTGCGGTCGTAATTCACCCGCCTTCTCCGCTTGAACTCGAAGCTCGTCGGTTTGGTCCTTTGCTTGTGATTCGCGTGCCGCAATCGTCTCCAAATCATGCAGCAACAAATCGAGTCGGTTCGCAATCTCCATCGCTTTCGCCTCGACGGTGACGACCGTCAGAGTGCGTGTTGAACTTTGCCCCACACGCGGTTCACCGACGTTACAGAAGTCCCTACCGATCGCACCCACGATCAAACGATCGCCGGTCACGAGCGACAAATCGGCCAACGCCCACGTCGTTCGCAACGTTGCTTCTTTTCGCGGAGCGTCATTCAATGTCAGTTCGATGGCGAGCAAATTTGTGAAATCACCAGCGTTTGGTAAGCCGGGAGGCGTAAGCCCCCGGATTGGCTCCTCGTTGTCTGCGCTGGCCCGGGGACTAACACCACCCGGCTCACCTGTTGTTGAAGTTACAGCCGTCGATTCTTTTCGAAACTCAACCGCTAGCTCTTTAAGCCGTCGCTCATCCTTCGCGGTCGCATGCAAACTTACGACCGCAGTCGGTGTGACGAGTTGATCAATCGCGGGATCATCCAAAGCAACCACTGGCGGCGGATCAGCGAGGCCAACAACTTCCAACTGCAAGGCGGATCCGTTTTCAAAACCATCTAGGTCAACCAGCGACAAGCGGTGAGTGGCTGAACCGGGCTTCGTGACGGTCACCTCGAAGTCGATCGTCGGCTTGCTCTTGTTCTCCTTCTGCTTGGCACTCACTTGAAGTTGGTTGACCTTGCCGACAATCGGGTCTGGCAGAGCGGGGTCATGCCATCTGGCGGAACGAATCTGTCGATTTGCTCGCGCGGTGATTTTCAGCCGCGTACCGACGAGTGCTCGCAGTTGCGTACCGTTTTCGGGGGCAACGGTACTCGGTTCACCGGCGTATTCCGGCGGGGTCAACGCCACCCGGAATGATTCGATCTTCACCGGCGGCACGATCTCCAACGTCTGCCACGGCATCTCGTCATCGTCACCGCCGACCGCTCGCAGTTCGACCGTTCCTTCTTCAATGGGAACTCGAACTGCCGCCGCTTCACGTGTTTGATCCGCCGGACTCCGCAAAGTGATCTTGCGCAACGGCTCAGATTGCGAGGCTCCGCCTTGACGTCGAAATTGCAACTGCACCGACTCCGGCAGTGTCCCGCGAGCGTTGATGACAAAGAGGTCCAATGGTTGTCCCTGGACCGTGCGGATCGGCTTTGAAGACGAGACATCTAGTAACTGGAGGTCGCCTCGAACCATTTTTAGTTCGGTTTGTTTCGGCCAAACTCGATCACCGAATGGCCACAGCAATCGTGACAGTGCCGTGGCCGCGATCGCCGAGTTACAAACGGTGAGCAGCAGACTCACGCTCACCACGCTGATCGCCAGCAGCATCGCTCGTGTCGATTCGCGTCGGTCCAACGCGGATGTAAATTCGACACCGGCAACTGCATTCGTCGTCTGCTCAATCAACCGCTGCTGCAATTCTGGCGAGCCGAGACGCGGGCTCACGCCGTGTTCCAAAAACTCGACCGCCGTTGCGAGTCGTCCACGAAGCTTCGGAAATTGCCGTTCCAGATGCCAAGCCAGAGTGACGTTAGACCAAGCTATCCGGAGCGGAGCGATCAAACTTCGCCAAGCCGAAAGGCCAACTGCGATTGTGATCGCACCAAGCAGTGCCGTTCGCAACCAACGATCATCGAAGTGCCACAGCCAGTCCAGCAATCCCGCGACTAACAGTCCCACCATTAACCAAACGACAACCCAACTCAATCCCGTCACCCACAATAGGCGACGGATTTGATGGCGAAGATTCGTCAGTTGATCGAGCAATGGGTGCGACATCAAAACTCGCCGCCAGTGCGATATCTCGCACGCTCATGAATTTCGCAAACCCCACCAAGATTGCCTCCGGGTGGAGTTAAGCCTTATGCACTACGAGTGAACTTGTCTGGGACAATACTCTGAACTCTGACTTCGTGCAAAAAGCTCGCAAGCAATTCATCCCAGATGAGGTTTCAACTCCGCTCTCGGTTTTTCGCGGATCAATCTCGACGTTACTCAAAAGCAAAGATGGTGTTGAAGGCCTCGTTGATGGATTCGAACGAAGCGTCGAGCACGTCGCCGGTGTTCTTTGCTCCGTTGCCGCCGCGGGTGGTGCCTCCTTTGCCGCCGAGGCCGAGGTCGGTGTCGGCGTCGCCGAAGAGTTGGTCGGCTCCGATGCCGCCGATGAGGGTGTCGTTGCCTTCGTTGCCGTGGAGCGTGTCGTTGCCGATGCCGCCGATGATCGTCGGTGTCCCGACTTTTTCGACGGCTGTTGATCTGTTGAGAAGAGTCCAACGGATTCTCGACGAGCGTCCAAGTTGTTGCCGACTCGCAGCACCGTGATGGTGTTGTCCGAGATTGCCTGACGAAAATCGTCGTGATGCAAAAGTGGGGCCTCAAAAAAAATCAAAAAATGTCACAGCGTGACGCTTGCGGTTTAAAAAGGGGGAGGCAAATCTATTGACTCTTTAGTTCTGTATGGCGTGTGGACATATCTTTTCTAGTGACGCAATCGAGTGCGTCCCGTTGTTGTCCTGAATCTCTTCCGCCGGTTCTCGGTGTGGCGTTGTCTGAGTGTGACACTTTGACTCTTGGTTTCCCTTCATCCTTTCTGGAGGTTAGTCATGCTGCGCGTCTCTTGGCTCAATCGTTTGCAGGGTCGGTTGCTCTCCTCTTGCCGTGTAAAATTAGGGGGAGGCAAGCAAGGCTTGATGTCGCAGTCAGTGGCTCATGCTCGGCGACCTTTTTCGCAGCATGTTCCGGTCGAAGTGTTGGAAGTTCGGACGCTGTTGAGTGTGACGAATTCAGAGGGTGGAAATGTAATTCCTGCTCACGATTTGGACTTGTATTTCTCACCGATCGCGCATGACGTGGGGCCGTATTACGCACCTCACGGGAAAGCCTTTCCGGGGAGTGTGGCACCGGTGACGATCAACGATGTTGGTGCGACCTCCATCATTTCAGGAGGTTTGCCCGCAACCGTTTCGAACACATCGGGCGGAGGTTCGGCCACTTATCAAATTTCCGATGGAATCAGTTCCAGCACAGCGTCGGCGACAATCATTTCGACCAATCAGAATCCGAGCGATTCGGCTGGCCCCTCTTACGCGGTGATCAACATCGATCCGCTGACGAACGCTCCGCCCCCCATGATGTTTATGCCTGGATTTGGCCCGCCTCCACCTCCGGGACCGCTGGGGGGGATGGTTCGCAACACGTACTCCGACACGATCGGTTCGATGTTTGGCTTTGATGGTGATGGCGATTCGACCACTGCAGTTGCCAGCACGCCCTCGTATGGCACGGTGACATTGACCCCCTATATGACGATGCCGGGTATGGGCCCCATGGCCTGGTACTGGAGCTACAACGCATCGCCGGGTTTCTACAACGTTGTCGATACTTTCACCTTCACCGTCACGGATAGTGTCGGTGGGGTCACAACCACGCAGCCCGTGCGTTTGGCGATCACCAATAAGCCGGTTTGGAATTGGTTGCAGATTGACGCGAAAGCGGACAAGACCACTTGGGGAACCAACTTCGACGCACCTGTGACCGGGAACGTTTTGGGGAACGACTACAACCCTGACGGCTTGCCGATGACCGTGACCTGGGGACCGACCCCGGCTGGCTTCACGGGGAATCCGGACGGCAGTTATTCGTTTCTTCCCAACGGTAGCATTGCCTCGTTCATGACCGGCAGTGGGGTGACGGTTTCCTACAACGCAGTCGATGCCAACGGTACTTCGGGAGGAGCGGGGCTGACGATCAAGCCGAAGATTTTGAGACCCGGTGAAGGTGCCGGTGGATCGGGTTTTTCGGTCGCGAACGGCGGCGGGTACACCAACGGGTTGGGGGACATTAAGGCGTACCCGGATGGCGGAGGCTTAACGATCGAGCTACTCGGGAGCACGATCATGGCTTATGCCGATGGGCCTGTCGGCTCGACCGTGACTCTCACGGGGTCGGCAGGTTCGCTGCAACTGAATGCCTCACACCTCAACATTGGCCCGATTAGCGGCATGGGCTACTACTCCGCGACCACGAGCGGGAGCATGGCTTCGGTCTCGGCGGGTGATGTTGATGTCCATGCCGACCGGAACATTGCCTCCATCACCGCCAGCGGACGACTCATCAACGCGTTTGCGGGCGGGAGCATCGGCAATATCCAGGCGGGAGCATCGGCAATATCCAGGCGGGAGAAATCAACGCCGTTCACGCCACGAATCTGCAGCAAGTGACTTCCTCCGGCAAGATCGCCAACGTCATGGCTGTCAACACGATCGGCGGCGCAGTGACCGCTGGAGGGAACATTGGGATTGTCGCTTCGATCAACCAGAGCCTCACGAACTCAATAACCGCCAGCGGCAGCATCGGCTCCGTGACCGCCCCGCAGGGCGTGCAAGGGAATATCACCAGCGGCGGCTTCATCGGGCTGGTCTCATCGGCCGGGAGCATTGGCGGCAAGGTCACCGCCAGCAGCGATATCTACGGCGTCTATGCGGGAGACTCGATCACGCAAGATGTCATCGCGACCGGCGGCACAATCTACGCCGTGCAAGCGCTCAATAGCATCAACGGCAAAGTGGCTGCCGGGAGCGACATTTGGAGAGTCGTGGCGGGGACCGACGCTACCGACTCCATTTCCGGTGACATCACAGCGGGTGGCGACATTGGGCGCGTCACCGCCGGTGGCAGCATCAGCAATTTGGTGAAAGCGGGGGGCAGTCTTTGGCTTGTCCAAGCGGGACTGACAATCTCCGGTGACGTCATCGCGACCGGCGGCTCGATCGGTAGCATCGTTGCTCAAGAAATCTCCAACAACACGATCTTCGCCGGAGCGAACATCAACTCGGTCGCTGCGATTCGCCAAGATGCAGCCGGAGGCAATCTCAATGTGGCCTCTGCGCTGACGGCCAGCGGCGGCTTCATCCACTCCATTCAAGCGACGGCCAACATCAACGCGGCGATCACCGCCGGTGACAGCATTAGTGACATCACCGCCGGAACAATGTGGTCCGGCGATTTCACTGGCAGCGCGACTGCCGGAAGCTGGATCGGCCCCGTCCGAGCCACACGCGGTAGCATCACCGCCCCCATCACTGCCGGAACGTCGATCGACTCCATCATCGCTAGCATCAACATCACCGGCGACATCAGCGCCGGTGGCGGTTCCATCGGCGAGATCACCGCCACCCAAGGGAAGATCGGCGGCAAGATCACCGCCAGCACCCACATCGCGAACATCACCGCCGGGACCGACATCGACAAAGACATCACCGCCACCAGCGGCAACATCAGCAGCATCACCGCCGGAACCTACAACGCCACGAACCCCTCCACCACCGGCAACGGCAACATCAGCGGAGCCATCACCTCCGGCAGCAACATCGGAGCGATCCACGCGCATGGAGTGCTCAGCGGGCCGATGCCCTCGTTCGATATGTTGACGATGATGGCCTTTCAAACGGTCTGGAATGCGTGGAAAAACAGTCCGAATCCCAATCCCTCTGCCATGCCGATCCCACCACGTATGCCTGCGCCACCGACAGCCGGTGGCGGCACGATTGCCAAGTCCATTACCGCCAGCGGGAACATCAACGGCGTCTATGCCGATGGTCCCATTTCTGGAGCCATCGCTGCGGGCGGTTCGCTCACGACGGTCAGCGCGTTGGGAACAATCTCGGATACGGTGACTTCCGGAGCGGGGTCACTCAACGTTCAATCTTGGGGTGAAGTCCAGAAGGCCGTATCGGCAACGGCGGACCTGTCCGTGTTTGGTTACAACCAAATCACGGGCAACGTCACGACCTCATCAGGGACGGCGAGCGTCACTTCGTGGGACAAGATTACGAACGCGGTGTCGATCAGTGCTCCCGGCGGTGTCACGGCTGGTTCGTATCAAAACATGGAGGCGAGTGTTTTCACTCCGGCCAAGGCCATCGTCGGTTCGTACCACGACGTGAAGGCCACCATCGCGGCGGCTCAACAGACATTGGTGACGGCGGCGGGCAAGGTCGATAGCACGATTACTTCGAGCAACGCGGACACGATCGTGAGTGCCATCCAAGGGGTCAGCGGAAATATCAGCGCGCAGACCAACGCGATCGTCAGTTCGTTTGATGCGATCAAAGCCAACGTCACCGCCGCCTTGGGAAGCGTTGGTTTCACCTTTGCGAAATCGGTCGAAGGGGTCATCTCCGCAAAGACGTCGATCGGCATGAACGTACTCAATAACGTGACCAGCACGGCGTCGATCTCGTCCACCGACGGCAGCGTTTTCATCTCGGCGGCGAACATTTACGCCCCAATCTCGGCAGGGAACGGCGATGTGGGCTTGGATGTTTACGGCGATCTCAGTGGTGCTGTCACTGCGGGGAAATCCATCGCCGCGCGAGTGCGTGGCCAGACAACTCAAAACCTCACCGCATCGGGACCGGTGGGCCTGTGGTCGATGGGAAATGTTTCCGGAAACATCTCGGCGGGTGGCGGGGGAACTGACCCGCAAGCGACGACGGTTGTCACGTGGGGTCAGTTATCGGGTTCGGTCACTGCGGGAGCGGGCATTGGCATCTTTGCTTATGGGCCGATCTCGAAGCCGATCAGCGCGGGTGGCGAAGTTTATGTCGCCACATGGGACAGCCTCACTTCGGCGGCAACGGTCTCTGGTGGAGGAACCAGTCAGCCAGTGGAAGTGTTTGCTCGGAACGATGTCCTCGCGGGAGTGACCTCAACGGGCAGCTTGACTGTTACGGCGGGCAATAGAGTCAACGGCAACATGAGTGCCGGTGGTTCGAGCGACGACAGCGTTTCGGTCAGTGCGTTGGCAGGCAACGTCAACGCCAGTGGCATGTCGATTTCTGCCGGAGGAAGTGCGTCGGTCTATGCGAAGGGCAACGTTGGCGGAGCCGTATCGGGCACAAACGGCAATGCGTCCGTCATCGCTCGTGGAAACTTCACGGGGAGTGTCACAGCGGGGATCAATGCGATTCTCGCCACAGGTGGTTCGATCACGAATGCGACCGTGAACGCGGGGAGCGGAACCTGTTGTTTATAGCTAACTTTCTGGCAGAGTTTTAAAAATCTGGAAAGCGATCGCAAGGTCGTGCATTCGGCGGAGTCCAAGCCAGAATGGCAGCGGGCCTGGCGGGCGTTCGGTGGCACGGTTGTTGTATCCACCA
>JAPLNX010000524.1 GCA_026400935.1 Planctomycetia bacterium
CTGACCACCGCCCATGCACTGGCCGTTCAATCCTCTCGCAGGTAAGACCATCAACCGGAGAGCCGGATGCGGGAAACCCGCCCGTCCGGTTCGGAGGGAGGGGCGACCGAAATCAATCGGTCGTTCCTACCCCTATCGTACCTGCGGCACTCATTGACGATTCACGCTGGTTTGAAACCAATCTAATGAAGCAAGACAACGCCATGATCGAACTCGGCCCACACAATCTCATCGAGTACCTCACACAGGCCGGACGCCTCGCACCCGACGTTGCTGCGACGTCACGAGCGGAGACGTTGTCCGGTGGTGTTTCGAATGTTGTCATGCGAGTAACCGTCCCTCGCGGAGATGACTTCGTCGTGAAGCAATCGCGAGCACAATTGCGAACTCAGGCCGCTTGGTTCAGCCAGCCTGAACGAATCTGGCGCGAGCGGGACGTGCTTGTTGCGTTGCAAGACTGCACGCCATCGGGTCTCGTTCCGAAGTTGCTCTTCGAGGATCGCGACAACTTCCTCATCGCGATGGAAGCGATCCCGCGTGAGCACATCGTTTGGAAGACCTGTCTGCTTAATGAAGATGTTGATGACGCGATTGCTCGCCGGCTTGGAGAAGTCTTAGCGACGATTCACGCTCACACCGCGAATGTCGCTCAGTTGATCGATTCGCTCGGTGATCGCACGATCTTCGATGAATTGCGGCTCGATCCCTTTTATCGCTTCGTCGCTGCGCGGCATTCTGAATTGCGGCCCGCGTTGGAACGGCTCATTGAAGAAACGCTGGCAACGCAAGCCTGCCTCGTGCTGGCCGACTTCAGCCCGAAGAACATCTTGGTCATTGATGCGAATGTGGACTCAAATATTTCTCGTGAGCAGCGTCCGACTCCACGAATCGCGCTCGTCGATTTCGAGACCGGACACGTCGGCGATCCAGCGTTCGATCTTGGCTTCTTCCTGAGTCACTTGTTGCTTAAGACCATCCGCAGTGCCGTACGCTCCGATATGTTCTTCGAGATGATCCGTGAGTTCTGGTTGGCCTATTGCACAACACTGGCGAACGCCAAGCCGCTCCCGGACACAATGCAGCTCGTCGCCTACGAACGCCGTATCGTCCCCCATCTCGCCGCCTGCATGAGAGCCCGCGTCGATGGCAAGAGCACCGTCGATTACTTGACCCACGAAGCCCAATCATTCATCCGCGAAGCCACAACCGACTGGCTTCTGTCGCCACATGATCGCGTCGAAGCGGTTTTCAAAGACCTGCAATTGCGACTCAGAGCGATCTGCTCGTGCTGACGTGTGAGCGTTCTCATGAGAGGTCGCTTTCCGCCGCACTCGTTTCAACAGACTTTCCCTCAATGATCACGGAGGAATCTGGCGTGCAGGTCAGGAGCCGAACGGAGTCCGAGTTTTAGAGGCTGGTTCAAATGAGCCTTCGTCAGCCGGCGCTGTTTCACCACGAGCGTGCAAACTTTCTGTCGGCACGGCCATCGTCCGGTTAAGGAACGGACTTCGGAATCTCCAGCCGGCAGCAGCCAAGGTTGATGTGCTCGGTGATCCGCGCGGACTTCGTTCGCTTGAAGACCTCTTCGTGGAGGCTGTAGACGACGAAGCGACCTTCCTTCTTGCGTTCGACAAGGCCTGCGTGGCGGAGAACGCCCAGGTGGTGCGAGATAGTGACGACTTCCAATTCCAAGCAGTCGGCCAACTCACCCACATTCATTGGGCAGACTCGGAGTGAGTCGATGATCTTGATGCGGATTGGGTCGCCGAGAGCACGCAGCTTCTCAGCGCAGTGATCCGATTGAAGCGGGTCAGATTGCAGTGGTTCGGAAGTCACGTTGTCGCCGTCGAAAGGAACCAGAGGAAGTGGCACCGACATCCGTTGTCGAGCGGTCGGATCGTAGGGCCACAAGCGGTCTTGTTCAATTTCAATGGCTTAACTGGCGGAACAGGCCGCGGCGAGCAGTCCGTCTCCGGCGCACACCACTAAGGATTTTCCGATCGTGCCCGCGAGTGAGGCGTGAGCTTGGTTGTCACTAATCGAAACGAACTGGCCGCGCGGGTAGCTCGTTCCAAATTCGTCGTTTACTTGAGCGAACGGGCCGCGAGACAGAGCCTTCTGCTGTCCCGTGGCGGACGTGGTCGCGGCAGTGCAGTAGCCCGGCAGGTCGCGGTCAGCATCGTCTCGCGCAACGATGCCTCGCCGAGCCGGAAGCAGGGAGTTGCCGCGTACTTCTCGAACTTCACTTTCACGAAGCCGGCTTGTGCGAGGTCTCGCAGCAGATCGCTGAGCGTGGGGACTCGGCGAACATGCGCCGCCGCGCCGGACAGTTTGACGTCGCTGTCGGCCACGGGACGATCTGACGTCAGGAAGTGCAACTGCAAGCGACCGTCGGGCTGCAGCACTCGGCGAATGTCGGCGAACACGCTGGCGGGCGTGACGTCCGTCGGAACGTTGAACGTGCCACGCATACGGACTTCATCGAGACTGTGATTCTCGTGCGGTAACGGCAGCGGAAGTGGTTGGCCGAGACGATGCTCCCAAATGGCGGCGGCAGCAATCGGTAATGCGTTCGTGTTGCGCGGGACGATTTGCTCAAGCGTCTGACCGGGGCCGCGATGATCGAGATCCCCCGCGAGGGCATAGAACTCCCACAGCGTGTTGTCGGGGTCGCGGACCCAGAACTTCGATTGCTTCGCGTAGCAACATTCGACGTTGTCTTCACGCTGCGTGCTGATGCCGTTGAGTTCCAGTCGCCGTTGGCAATCGACCAGTGCTTCGGCATTGCGAAAGCGAAATCCGACGTGATTGAGCGCTCCGTCGCTCGCGTGCCCGTGCGGTTCCAATGACAGCACGAGCGGCGGATCGGCGGTCTCGAACTTTGCGTAATCGAGCCGGCATTTGGCCGGCTCGACCCCCAGCATTCGCTTGAAGAACTCGACCGACCGATCGAGGTTCGAGACGTTGAGCGACATGTGAAACAAGTTTTGAGCCATTCCGAGAACTCCTGAGTTGGGAGATTGGATTGAACATTTTTCTGAGGTTGAAGGGTGGGCCAACCATCGGGCGGCCCACCTTATTGGCAACACGATGGTGGGCCGCCCGATGGTTGGCCCATCCTACGATTCACGTCGGTTGCGACTCCAACGGCATTGGCATCTTCAGCACGCAGGCCCAAAGTCCAAGAGCGACGACGACCACGGCCGAGGCGTAGAAAAAGGGCATGTACGATCCCAAGTCCCGCTTCGCGTAGGCCAGCAGTACCGGTCCCAAGGCGGAGGCGAACACTGTCAGCATCTGGGCGATGCCCTGAATTTGTCCGAGATGCAGCCGGCCGAAAACTTTTTCGAAGGCGGTGAAGAACACGACCGTCATCACGCCTCCGCCGAGAGCCATGCCCACGGCGTAGAGCATCAGGTGCGGAAACGTGCTGACGTGAGGCATCCAAAACAAAGCGCCGGCCAAGAAGGACATCGACAGCCCCATCACTCGGCGAAGCGACGTCCACTGCACGAGCCAACCCGCGATGAAGTTTCCGGCCAAGCCCAGTCCCGTGCTGATTTTCAGCAGCGTGTAGTACGTCTCTTTCGTGAAGCCTCGCTCGACCAGGATGTCTTCGTTGAACAACGACGCGCCCGAACTGACCAATCCGTAGACCGACGTCGCCAACGCGAACGCCCAGAAGGCCGGTTCCGCGAGCGCGGCTCGCAGCGCGTAGCGCGTAGCCAGTCACCGCGAAGACCGGTTCATCGGATCGCTTCACCACTCCATCCACCAGCAGTCCGCATTCTTCGGGCGTGTTGCGGACGAACAGCCAACTCAGCGGAGCGACTCCCTGCAGCAGGATGTAGCCGATCCCCGACCAGACGGTCTGCCAAGGAGCTTCTTTGTAGTTGCCGATCACGGTGAAGGCGGTAATCCATCCGAAGGCCATCAGGACCGTGTATGTTCCGATCGCGAAACTCAAACGGCGTTAAAACCATTTGCCGGCCATCGACAAGCTGACGACCGAGAGAGAGCTTTGTCATAGCCCGCGCGTGAGCGTGATTGCGGCGAAGAACATCCAGAAGTCAGTTAGCCGCTTTTCCGCCGATTAACCGCAAGCCGCAGGTGTGCGTGCGATATGGAATAGCGACTTGTGATGACTCGCACGTCTGTGGCTTGAGGTTAAACGGTTAATCAGACAACCCCTTGGCGAGCGTGGCTACGCAGAGACCAACGCGGAACGATTTCGTGCGGGCTATGAATCACGCGAGCTAGATCGTCTGGCCGACGACTTGAGGGACAGCGACCAGGAATCTCGCTTGCGCCGCCGACGTGTCGATCGACAGCGTGATCTGTACGGACCAAGTACCTTCGGCAGAGGCATTGATTTGCCAATGCGGCATCACCGAGCAGCTTTGATGAACGGTCTCAAAGCCACCTTCGGAGTTACTCACAGTTTGAATCGGGAATGCCCACAAGGCAGCGGGTTGTGACAGTTCCACGGCAACGTCCAGACCGAGCCATTCATCGACGAGTCCCAACCGAGTTGTTCCCGGTAGATTGAGATGCGTCTGCAATTGGCCGAGGCGGCGACCGGATTCGTCGTAGAAATAACGGTCATCGGCCCCGGTCGGCATACCGGCGAAGTTCAGTTCGACGCCGAAGTGCAACGCCTCGTCTTGTGGCAAGTTTTCCAAAACATACAGAACTTCGAGTGACGTTCCACTGCGTGCGTTGAGGGCAACTCGCTTGGTCACCTTGATCTCCCGATTGCCGACGTGGCCGACTCGTGCGAGCACTGCTTCAACTCGCTCTGCCGAACGGCGGAGCAGTGATTGATACGCGCCGGTCACAAAGTCGCCGATCTCTCCCTTGCCAAGTTGGAAGTCTTCAAACGTGGCATCTTCGGCCAAGAAGTGATCGACGAACGATTTCCGAGGGGTCAAATCGTAGATCAGTTTTTTATCGAGGTCGGGCTGTTTGAACTTCACGCCGCCACTGGGATCGACACCACCGATTCCCGATTGCATCGACATGTCGAGCGCGGCCTGTCTGATCTTGTCGTGGTACGGTTCAAAACGGCGATCGAGCGTTGCCAGCAAGTTGTGGCGAATGCTTCGAAGATCGAGTTCGTATAAATGCCCGCCGGTCGCTGGAGCGAGATAGGCCACGAGCCGGTCACTGCTCATGCGGATTTCTTTGCGTGCATCGAAATTGAAATCGTCACTCTCGATCCGAACCCAAGGACCGCTGCCGGAATGATTGGCTGAACCAAGGTTTCCCGCGACTTCTTCGAGCAACGTGTCGGCAGCGATGAGGTGTTGGTAGATCGCGTTCCGTAAGTGCGGCAGATACAGACCACCGAACGAGCCATGCCAGTACGGGCAATTGCACTGACCGCGATAAAGTTCGGAGCGAGCTTCGGCCAACGTGTCGCGATACTCACCACGTGAATCGAGACGCGTCAGTTCTTCCAATCGGCTGCTGACCTGCAACGCGCGAGCATACATCTCATTCGCTTCGGGATACTTCACGCGGAAGTTGCGCCAGAAGCCGCCACGCATGAATTGCTTGATCTCCGGCCACTCGGCATCACCTTCATGCTTTTTGTTCAATGCGGCGAGCGAAAGTTGACGCTGTGGGGGCAAGACCCATTCAGTCATTTCGCGATAGCTACTGTCGGGCAGGAAGCAGCTTCCGATCGGTGGTACGTTGTCGATGCACTCACCAAGCGTTGTCGTCTTCAGCCAATCTTGGTTCGCACGCAAAGCGTCGAAAAACCGCCTCAGCCAGCCTCGATCAAAGACCAATTCATGAGTGCCGGGCCAGACGCCGAACTTTTCGCCGTCGTCACCACAGACGGCAATCGCGTTCGGAACTTTGCTGGCAAGATCGCGCAAGAACGCGATGCTGGCATCCGGCTCTTCCCACGGAATCGTGTAACGCAACCGTTCGGCGATTGGGAAAATCGTAAGTAATTGCCCTTCGTCTTCCGTGAGGTAATGCCCGAAGAGCTTTTCTGGCGACAACCCCGCGTTGCGAAAGTGCGAATCGTCGAGCACCGTGAATTCGATTCCCGCCGCTGCGATGTCGGACGCGAAGGACTGTTCCCAGACCCTCTCCGGCACCCACATGCCACGCACCGGTTTGCCGAACAGAGTTTCCAAATAATCCGAGTAAAGCCGCATTTGGCCGACTCGATCTCGTGCTGGAATACACGCCAGGATCGGCTCGTAAAATGGCCCTCCGAGAATCTCAACCTGTCCGCTGTGACACAATTCCCTGAGCGATTCGATGTATTCCGGATGCGCGGCGACGAGCCATTCCAGCAAGCTGCCAGAATTGTGGATCGACACTTTGATGTCGGGATACTCGCGCAGCACTTCGAGAAACGGCTTATAGCTGTCGCGATAAGCATCCTCGAAGACACCCTCGAAGTTGCCGATTGGTTGATGATTGTGAAAGACGAGAGAGAGTCGAACCGAGTTAGGCATGGAAGAGCTCATTCAGCGATTGTCCGTTGTCAGAAGTGCGTTGGATTTTGTGGGGCAATTAAATCCCTGTCGCTTCCAGTTCTGTTGACCTCATGAATCCCGCAGCGTCTTCCGGTGGCACGGAGTTGATATAGAACCCGCTGCCCCATTCGAAGCCAGCCACACCTGAGAGGCGTGGGATGATTTCGATGTGCCAGTGGTAGGATTTCAACTCATAAGTGTCGAACGGAGAAGTGTGCAGGATGTAGTTGTACGGGGGATCGTCGAGTGACTGCCGGAGCTTCAGTAAGGCAGACTTCAACACGTGAGCCAGTTCGTCAACGTCCGCTTCTTGGACAGTTTCGTAATGGCTCATGTGCTTTTTCGGGACAATCCAAGTTTCAAACGGAAACCGAGCGGCGAACGGACAGAATACCACGAAGTTGGGAGATTCCATCACGATGCGGTCCCCGGCCTGCGTTTCTTCACGGATCATGTCGCAGTAGATGCACCGACCGCGCCAACCGAAAAAGTCTTTGGCACCGCGCATCTCTTCCTGAACCTGAATGGGGACCACAGGCGTCACAATCAACTGCGAATGGCAATGCTCCAACGAGGCCCCGGCAAGGTGTCCTTCGTTTTTGAAGACCAGCGGATGAATCAGGCGGCGATCACGTTTCAAATCCACCAGCCGATCGTGGTACATCCACAAGACTTCACGAATCTGCTGGGCGGGAAGCGAAGCGAAACGGGTTTCGTGGTGCGGGCAATCGAGGATCACTTCGTGAGCCCCGATTCCCTCCATGACGTCATACATGCCGATGCCCCGGCTTTCGAATTTGCCTTCGACCTTCAGAGCCGGAAACTTGTTCGGCACTGTGCGAACTCGCCACCCCGCTCCGTTTGGGACCGAACCATGATTGCGATACGCGACGATCTCTGCTGCTGAGGCCGATTCATTTCCTTCGCAGAACGGACAAAACGTTTCGGCGGTCCGAGTGGCTGACGAATCAAAGTCGGTCGGACGCTTGGCACGATCGGGAGCAATAATCACCCAGCGGCCAGTGATCGGGTCTTTGCGAAGTTCTGGCATGTTGTCTTTCATCAAAACCGTAGTCACAAGCTGCCAGCTTGTGTGCGTTCTTTAGCAAGCGTGCAGCTTGCAACTACTTTGATCGGCGATAGAACGGAAGTTCGACGATCGTTGCTAACTCTCGCTTGCCACGGACATCGACCTCGATGTCCGTTCCAGAGACCGCCGCATCGCGAGTGACATAAGCCATAGCGATCGAATTTTCGAGAGTCGGTGAAAACGTTCCGGAGGTCACCTCACCAATTAGTGCGGTATCGGTTGCAGATCCGACGGCGTAAATCTGCGAGCCTTCGCGAGCGATGCGACGACTGGTGAGCACGATACCAACTCGACGCTTTACGGGAGGCTGCGGCTTGTTGAGTAACGCACTTTTTCCGATGAAGTCCTTCGACGTGAGCTTCACCGCAAACGAGAGTCCGGCAGTGATGGGATCGGTCGATTCAGAAAGCTCGTGTCCGTAAAGCGGCATGGCAGCTTCAAGCCGTAATGTGTCGCGGCAACCGAGTCCGCAAGCGACGAGGCCAACCGAACGGCCTCGTTCTATGAGCTCATCCCAAACTCGTTGAACATGAGCGTTCGGCAACATGACCTCCACGCCGTCTTCGCCCGTGTAGCCCGTGCGACTGACGATACTGGGGACGTCGAGCACATTGGTCTCGCTGGCGAAGTAATACTTCAGTGAGGCAACGTCCGTTGTTGTCATTGCCGAGATCAACTCGATTGCTCGCGGACCTTGCAGCGCGATCATGCTCCAGTCGAGCGTCAGGTCTTCCATACGCACGTTGAAGCCGACTCGATGCCGCTCAATCCAATCGACGATCTTCAGACGGTTCGACGCATTCACGACAAGCATGTGACACGACTCGAATCGATAAACCAGCACGTCGTCCAAAACGCCGCCCGCCTCGTTTGTTACCAGCGAGTAGCGGACTTGTCCCAATTTGAGCGATGCGACATCGTTCGTCAGCAAATGATCGAGAAACCGCACGACATCCGGCCCTGTGAATCGCAGCCGTCCCATGTGAGCGATATCAAATAATCCCGCCGCTCGCCGAACCGCGTGATGCTCTTCGATGATCGAGGTGTACTGCACCGGCATGTGCCAGCCACCGAATTCAACCATTCGCCCGCCGTTCGCGACGTGCCATTCATGAAACGGAGTTTTTTGAAGTTCGGACATTATGGTTATTCCCAAAACGTAGCACAGGCGGCTCGCCTGTCTTCTCAACAAGACCAAAGGCAGGCGATCCGCCTGCTCTACGATTTCACTTCGTCCCAATGCAGTACAACATCTCTTGTCGCTTCCCATCGACTCGACTGGCCGCACGCATATAAATGCGACTGCCGCAGAACGTCGGCGTTGAGAAGACGTCTTCAGCAAGTTGATTCTCGCCGACAAGCTCAAACGCATCGGGCTTCGTTTTGAAGACGTAGGTCTTGCCCGACTCATTCGTCGCGAAGAGTTGTTCGCCGACCATCACCGGCGACGCGCTGAACGTTCCGCCGAGTCGGCCTTTCCAAACTTCTTTGCCCGTATCGCTCTTCCAACACATGGCAACGCCCGCATCGAGCACCGCATAAAGATGCCCGTCGCGAACCAGCATTGACGGGACATAAACCCGCGAGCCGTTTTCCCACACGACTTTGCCAGAGCCGTCGGCCTTCACTGCCGACAGGTGATTCTTCGGATAACCGCCACTCGTGAAAATGAGATTGCCGTCAGTCACCGTTGAGGTCACGCACTCGGTCGTCGAGCCTTCGATCTCCCACAGCTTCTTGCCGTCGAGCGGATTGAAGCTTGTGACCAGATCACAGCCGCTGAAGAAAAGCTGCTCGCGCCCTGCGACGTTAAGAATGATCGGCGAGGTGTAATTCGGAAACTTTGGTCGCGGTTGTTGCCAAACGACTTTGCCTGTCGCTCGATTGAGTGCCGCGATCGCACCCGTTCCCCCTTTATTGTCGGCGGAAACGATGACCAGCGATTGATAGACCGCCGGTGACGAACCAAAACCTTGATGCAAGACGTAATCAGTGATCTTCGTTTGCCACAGCTTTTGCCCATCGAGGCTCAGCGCTGTCGTGTGAATCGCACCGCCGTTGAAGAAGTTGATGAAGACACGCTGACCATCGCACGCCAACGTCGATGATGCGAGCGAGCTTTTCTCGTTCCCTTTTTTCTCGAACCCACCGCGATGAATCTCGGTTTGCCAAAGTTGCTTGCCAGTCAGCCGATCAAAGCAAAGGACCGATTGCACTTCGCTGTCGTGATCCGCAGTCGCCAAAAAGATTTGATTGCCGACGACCGTCGGCGATCCGTGACCACGCCCCGGAATCGGTGTCTTCCAAAGAATGTTTTCCTTGTCGCTCCAAGTCATTGGCGGCTTCTGATCGGTCGCCGCAATGCCGTTGCGTAGCGGACCACGCCACCACGGCCAGTCATTAGGAGAGACGGTAATCGGTCCGGCATCGCGCTCTTCGCGAGTCTCAGCAGCGCCAAGCGGATCACTCGCCGCAAAGTTGGAAACAGTCAAAAACATAACGGACAGCATGAGCCGAATTCGCAACATGGATGAGTTCTCTTTTGAAGATGGGGCCGTGTTGTTCAATTTGCCAATACGGCGGCGAGTGTAGTCCGCGTTCGCCAACAGCAGGAATCGACCGGCGGTGAGAATCTGCGTAGCCAACAAGTTCCGCGTGATGAGCCGGATTCGCAAAATATTTCAAAACGCTGGTATGCGTTCGGCTCGCCACGCGGAGCGATGACGGTTCCGTACCTACCGCGTCGCCTCTCACTTTTTCTTTTTCGGAGCAAAGAGCTGATCCAGCCCCTGCTTGATCACGCTATCAACTTTGTCGGGCACTTTGCCCTTGAGTTGATCTTCCAACAAGCTCCCGACGGCAGACGTTCCGATGTCGCGGGCGAGTCCGGCAAGGACGCGGTTGTCGAGTTGTGGCCGGCTCAGTGTTCCTCGGATAGGGATCTGTATCGTCTTCCCTTTGAGACTGCCGAGCAGTTTGTCATTGCTGCCAAGCCATTCGTCTTTGATCGGAATGTCGGCAATTAAGTTGATGCGCTCGTCGATCCCCACTGAACCGCTCGTGCGCACCACAAGATCTGAAAAAACAAACGTCGCACCTTGATGAACCACTTGCCCATCAACCAGTCGAAAAGGGACTTCTTGCGCTGGCATCTTCATGAAGGGACGCTCGCGGTTTACAGCTTTCGGAGGACGACGCTGCACGATCGACCGGACTTGCTCGACCGCACCGACAATTTCAACGGCGAGCGCACCCGGACGGACCTGAGCTTCGTGAACCGAAAACGTACCATCGACACTGCCAGTCGTCGGCGCTGACAGCGGCAAACTTCCCGAGACCACATCCAACGAAAATCTCCCATCAACCTGCGTTGCGTCCGCCAACAACGGTGCAATGAATTTCAACCACTGGCTGCATAACTCGGGAGAAAGCCTAACTTGATCAAGGACTTTGTCCTTCGGCAGCACGAGTAACGACGGACTCACATCGAAGCGAAACTGCGGCTCCAGATGTAGCTTTCCTTCGTTGACCGCCATGTCGATCGGGTTCAGTCGCCCGATTCCCTTGTCGATCCGCAGCGAGATATCCGCCGTCCCAAAGCTCATGCCGTAAGCAATCGCAGATGCCCAACCGATGCCTGCTTTCCCGTTGAGGTCACTGGCGTTGTTCTCAGACACCGCACTCGACAGAGAGGCGTTTGCTAAGGTCCCGCGCAGCTCAAACGGTCGGCGGTCCTTTCCCGTGAGTTGCACGTTCTTACGAAATGTCTCACCGAAGCGTTTCGCCAGCGTGTCCCAGTCGTATGCGAACTCGCCAGAGAGATCGACTCGTTGCTTGGTCGAGCATTGCTCAAGCTGACCTTTCGCAGTCGCGCTCACTCCATCCACGGCGAGCGACGTTCCCTCGACAATCAGCTTGTCCGCTTTTGAATCGTATGCGCCTTTACCTGACATCTTCAATTGTGGTTCGGACCAGAGCGGCTCCCATTTCGGTTTCTGCCCCACTGCTGTTTGTAGTTGGAACATTTCAAACTGATCGACCTGAGCATCAAGGTTTCCCGACAAAACGTCCGCTTGATCGGTCACCGTGGCCGTGCCAGACAATGTCCCGCCGATAAAATATGACGGTGTTGCTAGCGCTTGATTCTTCCATTTGGAAACTTGCTTCAGATCCGCTCGATACTTCGCGTCGCCAGCGAGTTTTGCGAGTCCCGCCTTCCCGAGCACACAGACCAAATTGTCGACTTCGCAAGCGACCGAATTACCAACCAACGTTGATCGCGGCGATGTCCAGGTTTGTTTCATGCCGTCCCAAACGCCGGATGTCACAAGCTTGGCTTGCGGCTCTTGGATCAACCATTCTGGTCCGCGTGCGTTGAGCTCGCTCAAAGTCGCGTTCACTTGCGTCACATCAATTTGAGTTGAGTGGCTACTGACATCAGCCGTCAAATCGATCGTCCCCGCGAGTCGCCAGTCGGCAACATCAACGATCGGACGCAAGCGGTTTTGCCATGTCGTGAGCAAACCGTTGAGCTTGGCTGAAGCCGCATAGGACGGCTCTTTTACAGTGAGATCGACCGGCTGTTTCAGGGTCAGTTCAAGCACATCACTCGCGCTGTTCAATCGCAACTTCGCACTGTCGATGCTGGTCAGCTTTTGCGTTTGACCTTTTTTGGCCTGCCCGGTCGCTGCGACCTTCAACTCTAAGTGCTGCTCACGCCACTCAGTTTCCTTGGAGACAACGTAAGCAAAATCATCGAGCGTGATATCTGAAGTGAATTGAACTCGTCCGTCATCATCGCGCCGAATTGCTCCTGTTGCTTGCATCTGACCGGCGAGCTGTTCGTGTCCGAGGTCGATGAAGCGTTCAATGTTATCTTGCAACTTCGTGAGATCACCGGCCGCTTGAAACTTCGCATCCTCTAATGTTCCGCTTCCCTTGAGTTGCAAGAAGTCGGACGAACAGAGGATTTCATCGACGATGATTTCTGACTGATCTTGGTGCGCACGGAATCGCGTTTCGAGCGGCGATTCCCACGACAGCCGACGACCATCATTCATTGCCGACAGTCCCGCCAATGTGATGTGTCCGGTCCAGCGACGTTGTTTCTCGACGTCTGCTCCCACGAACTCGATGGAAACTTTGCCGCCGGTAATCTCGGTCCCTTCGCGGACTCGCATTGTCTGCGGCAGTTTCGCGGCGAGCTTCTTCAAATCAACATGCCCGGCGATGCGATAGTCTTCTTCGCTGAGTAACGAGCGAACGATGTCGGCACTCGATTTTCCGGTCCAGTCAGCGATCGGAATGTCGCCGGTTGCGGTGAGTTCGCCGACTCCGGTGGAGACCTGCAATTCGTTCATCGACAACCGACCCTTGGATGACGATGCGCGGCCGCTGAGTGAGACTTCATCCAAAACCAAACGGTCTTGCTTCATCCCATTCAGACCAGCCAAGAGCAATTGCGACAATGCCACTCGCCCGTTCCATTCCCATTCGAGCGGTTCTGCTGTCAGTGAGATTGAGCCACGGCAGTCGGCGTCCAGAACGCCCGATAGATCGGCGTTTGGCTGCACACGGCACAAAGCTGCGGCAAAGCGTTCGAGTTTCCAGTTCGACGCTCGAATCAACAGTGGCTTAATGTCGGTCGACTTTTTCTTGGATTCGTCGGCATTCTTTTCAACTCCACCAAAACGGACGGCGAACCATTCGGAATCGCCCGCCTCGGATTTGTCCTTCGGCAGCTTTCCGGCGACGAGATCGAACTCGTCAAGCGATCCTTGGGTCGAAACGACTCGCAATGACAACGGTTCGATCGTCGCCTTGCGGTCCGCTTGTTTGTGATCGAGTTCCAGCTTCGCGTACTCAATCTCGACTTGCACATCAGCCGCCGGGCTGGTGCTGGGGCCGAGTCCGTTTAGGAATTTCGTGACAACGTCTTCGACATTCGATCCGTCATTCCGCAACGCCACATGCACGACAGGTTCGACCAACTTAAGCCGACCAAGGTCATTCGCGCGAGTCACCAGTGTCCACAGCGTTTCGCTGGTGGAAAACTCGCGGACTTCCAGCAGCGGCATCCCTTGATCATCGGTCGCCTTCAAGTCGCGAATGACAACGGGGGATAACCATCCGAGCGACGTTTCACCCAGTTCAACGTTGCCAGGAAACGATGGAAACAAAAACTTCGGAACCTGCTGTTTTAAGGCAGTCGCCGCAATGATGCTCGGCCCAAACCAAGCAACACCCGCGAGAGATCCGACCAACAAAATGAAGGCGACTAACAACCGCCCCTTCCAGTTTCGTTTCGCTCGTGGAAGTGGAGAGGAAGACTCTTTCGATTCCGGCGTGGCGACGTTGTCTTCCATGAGAGTGAACCTCCCTAAGTTGGCGGTGATTCATCCGGCGATGTTGGCCCGAATTGTGAATCAATAAAGAAAGCCCGCTCGAAGATCCGAGCGGGCTTTCTTGTGGTACAGAATTCTGCCTTCAAGTCTGGCTTCCTGCCGGTGCCGTGAACGTCCCTGTTCAATGGCTCGAAGACATACTCTGCCTCAAAATCACGTCATGATTGAACTGTGCTGCGTTAGAACACATCCAAGATGAAGTGATGACCGCGGTAATACGGCTGATCGGTGTTGTAAAAGTTGTACCAGTTCTTGTTTTGAACCGGGATTCGCTGCTGTTGGTTGTACCTGTAGTACAAGCTGTCGTTGCTCCCCTGCGGTCGTTGGAAGTTGTGTGGGTAATACACGTAGGGGTAGTAATTAAACCGGTTCCAGTCGGTGGGCTGTCCGCGTCCAGCAGCTTCCGCTGTGTTTGAACCGCCGAATTGAGTGGCGATGACAACCGCCAGCATGAGCAAACCTGTCGAGAGGATTCGTCGCATCTTGAGTTCTCCTGAGTGAGCGGGCCGAATGCCTCGCACACTCATGATCGGCAGCCGGGCAACCGTCACCACACGAAAAATCGTCAGACTTTCGCGCACCGGCAATCTTCGCACGACTTGAGCCGCGATCTAGTGCCGCCGTAACCTCGCCCCTGAAGTGCCAATCAAGCAAACTCACTCACCCCACCGAGCTTGCCTCGGTGGTTTCAGGCTTTTGCACTAGATATTGCAAGCGACGTAGTGCAAAAGCCCGCGAGCCACCGAGGCAAGCTCGGTGGGGTTGTTGGATCAGGGGCAGTGAGCCAAGGACGTGCCTAGTAGAAAGACCGTTCCATGAGCAATCCAATCCACACCGAGCCAGTTCAATTGTTGCCACCAGAGATCAGTCGCCCCATCCGCAGGACTTGGTGGAGGCGTCCCAAAGTGGCGTTTCCTTTGATACTGCTGGCCATGATCTTGCTAAGCCTGTTTCTGTATCGAGCCTATCGCATCTCCAGCATCCCCGTGATCGGTGATCCGTTTGATGTCGCTGAGTTTGAAACGATCGCGATTCCCGATAGCGAAAACGCGGCAGTAATCTATGTGTCCGCAGATTCGATGAGAGCGGCGGGCAAAATTCCGTCCGAGGATTTAGATCGCGTTTTTGAAAATGGTTGGGGGGTGTCGACTGAAGCGTTGCAAAAGTTACTGACCGGCAACGAGCGAGCATTGGATGAATGGCGGCGAGGAACCGAGCGTCCGTCGGCTCAGTTTGTCCTGGCAAAGGACGTGTCGATCAACCCTGACCTCGCAGTGGTTATCAACATGCGTGAGTTCTCTCGCTTGGCTCGCTTGCGAAGCGAACGGTGCCTTCATGAGGGCGATGTTTCCGAAGCGTGGAACTGGTTGCGAGCCGGTTTTCGTGCCAGTCGCCACCTTGGCAAGAATGGGCCGATGATCGAGCGGACAAACGGTTTTCTTAACTTCAAGATAGTCGCTAGCGGCATCAATCGTTGGGCCGCCGATCCGCTCGTCGATGAAATTCTCTTGCGACAAGCGGCGGAGCAATTCAACGCAGACGATGCGATGACGCCACTCACTTCCGTCACAATGAAGTACGAATACGTCTCTAGCTTGCACATGGTAAACAGCGACAAATCCCTTTCGGAATTGAGAATATTACCTTCGGGTGATCGCGATCCTGCTTCATTTCAGTACTCATACCTGTTCGTCATGGGTGATCGAGAGTATTCACGGCGCTTGTTGCCGCATGTCTTTGACAACTGGTTGGAGCAAGTGGACTTTCCCAGGACAAAGCGTGCCCCGATTCACCGCACTTGGCTTGGACTTTATTCCCGCACGCCCAAACTCGGCCAACTTTCTACACAAGAATTGGAATCACGATTGTCATCTATCTGCCTTGCTCGAATCTTGACGGCGGGGATTCCGTTAGCCGTTGAGATTGCTGATCGTGAGGCCGCTCAACGTGCCGCTTTGAAACTCACACTCGCAACACAACGCTTCCATCGCTTACACGGCGACTGGCCCAAGAAGCTGGACGACCTGGTGCCCGATCTCCTCCAAGAACTTCCGTTAGACCCCTTTGGTAAAGCTGGAGAATCTCTGATTTTGAAACGTGATGGAGACGAGGCCCTCATTTACAGCGTTGGTGAAAACGCTATTGATGACGGGGGAGATTTCAAGGAAATCATGGACACGGCATTGCCAACCTTGGATGAAGGTTTTCGATTGAAACGCCCTCAATCACCGTCTGCTGAAAAATAGTTTGGAGAACTCAATGCCTCTGTTTGGATCGCATCTTTCGATTGCTGGTGGCTATTACAAAGCGGTGGACGCGGCGGCTGAGCTTGGCATGGATGCCGTGCAGCTTTTTACGAAGAACAACAATCAGTGGGCGGCGAAGCCGCTGAGTGATGATGACGTGCGGCTCTTTCGCGAAGCGATTGAGCGGACCGGAATTCAACAGCCGGTGGCTCATGACAGCTACTTGATCAACCTCGCGAGTCCCGACGATGTGCTGTGGCAGAAGTCGATCGATGCGTTTGTCGTCGAGTTGCAGCGGGCAGAGGCACTCGGATTGATGGGGGTGGTGATGCACCCCGGCAGTTATGTCAGTTCGGATGAGCAGTCGGGACTGGAACGAATCGTGAAGGGGCTGGACATCGCTCATCGCGCGACGGCGAAGTTCAAAGTGTTGACGTTGCTCGAAACGACCGCTGGTCAGGGGACGAATCTCGGAGCGAAGTTCGAACATCTTGCGTGGATCATCGAGCGTCTCAAGCATCCGGATCGAGTTGGCGTCTGTGTTGATAGTTGCCACATCTTCGCGGCGGGATATCCACTCGGCACCGACGACGAGTACGCGACGACAATGAAGCAGTTCGATGACATCATTGGGCTGAATCGGATTCGTTGCTTCCATCTCAACGACAGCAAGAAGCCGCTGGGGAGCCGCGTCGATCGGCACGAACACATCGGCGAAGGATGCCTCGGCCTGGAACCGTTCCGACATCTCGTGAACGACCGCCGCTTTGCCAACTTGCCGATGTATCTCGAAACCGAAAAGTGCGAACGAGACGGTCGTCCGATGGATGCAATCAATTTGGAAACGTTACGCAGCTTGATGACGAGGTCGGCATGACTGATTCAAACAAACTCAACACCGTACTATCCCCACTACGGATCGCCTCCTTCAATAGCTTGATCAACGTAGTGCAGAAGCCCGAAATCCACCGAGGCAAGCTCGGTGGGGTTGCTTGTCACGATAAAGTTTATGAAGGTCGGACAAGAGTCAGACTTCTTTGTGCCTTCGTGACTTTGTGGTTCATTATTTTTGCATGGCTAAAGACGAGCGATGCTGCCGATCCGATGCGACTCACAACGGACGGCAAGGTTAAGCGCGATCCCGTGCTTCTCAAGCCGGATGGAAGCGAGTTGTTGTTTGCACAACTCGATAAGCCGAACCAACTGCGGTTGATGAAGCTCGATCTGCGAGATCGTTCGGTCACGCCGTTGCATCCCAATGAAACTCGTTCGGAGTTTGAGCCAGCGGTGTCGCTCGATGGACGGTATCTCGCTTATGTGCAGAACCGAGGCAATCTAAGTCTCGCGATGGTCATTCAGGATTTGATGGAGAATAAACAAAGCGAAGTCCCTCCCGGCGGAGGCTTCTCCGGAATGCACAGTCCGGCGATCGCGCCCGATAACACGACGGTGCTTTTCAGTTATCCTGAGAGCAATCGGCAGCAACTTTTCGCGGTGACAATGCAGGGAGCGAACCGAAAGTCGATTGCCGATTCAAACGGGATCAACAATTGGCCCAGCTTTTCGCCAGACGGTAAGCAGGTTGTTTTCAGTTCGACGCGAGACGGCGATTACGACCTCTACGTGATGAACGCTGACGGCACGAACGTTCGCAGCTTGGTGACAAATCCTCGACAAGACATCCGCTCGCGCTGGTCTCCAGACGGTCGCCGCATCGCGTTCACCAGCAACCGCGATGGCAACTATGAGCTGTACCTCATCAACGCCGATGGCAGCGGCTTGGCTCGGCTCACGAATCACCCGGAACAAGACGACTACGCGTGCTGGAACCCCGATAGCCGCAGTTTGATTTACGTCAGCGAACGTGATGGTCACTTCGACTTGTTTCACCTTCCGGTCCCTCAACCGAAGCCCTGACCGTCATTCAGCGAGTTTTGGTGAGATGTCTTCGCGGTATTGAGTCCAACGCATCAGGACCTAATAATGCGTCCGTTCCTCGCAGGCCGATATCAGTGACATTGGAATCCGAGAAAATTTGATTCTAAGTCGCAGATTTTCGTGGCTCGGACTGAAAACCGGGCTACACGTTTACGTTTTCCTCACCCCGCCCCACCCCACCATGTTTCGTCCCGCCGAATGGAGCCAATCATGCTCAAAATCGATGCCGGTCTCTCGAACAAGTATTGCGATGGCCTCAATCGCCGAAGTTTTGTGCAACTCGGTGTCGCTGGAATGGCGAGCGTCGGACTTGGCGAAGTGCTAAGAGCGAAAGCCGCATCCGCTATTGAAGGACGATCGAAAAAGGACACGTCTGCAATTTTGATCTGGCTCGATGGCGGGCCGAGTCACCTCGACTTGTATGACATGAAACCCGAAGCACCGTCCGAAGTACGGGGACTTTGGCAACCGATCAAGACCAACGTCGAAGGGATTGAGATCAGCGAACTGTTTCCGATGCAGGCACAGGTTGCCGACAAGTTTTCGATCGTCCGTTCGCTATATCACGACAATGGCGATCACTTTTCCGGCGGTCACCTGATGCTGACGTCGAAGCACATGGGAGTCAGCGGAGCGTCCAATGCAGGAAAGTTTCCAGGACTAGGTTCGATCATCGCTCGCGAACGTGGCTCGCGGCATCCGAGCATGCCCAGCTATGTCGCAGTGCCGTATGCCGCAAGCATCGGACTTGTTCCCGGATACTTCGGGGGCAATTTCCTCGGAGTGCAATACGATCCGTTCCAACCGGGCGGCGATCCGAATGCCCCGAGTTATCAAGTACAGAATCTCAATCTTGCGCCGGGCATGAGCGTTGATCGTTTGGAAAATCGACGCGACCTCAATCGCCTTTTGGATCAAATTCCCCGATCAGTCGAACGACATGGGCTCTTTACCGCAATGGATCGCTTCGACAACGATGCGTTCGAATTTGTCTCCGGCGCTCGTGCCCGCAAGGCATTCGATATTGGCCTGGAAGACCCTCGATTGCGGGACCGATACGGTCGCCACAACTGGGGACAGAGCACGTTGTTGGCGCGGCGATTGGTCGAGGCGGGTTCGACATTCGTCACCGTACACTTCGGTGGCTGGGATCATCACTGGGATTTGAAGACGGGGATGGAGCGATATCTCCCAATGGTGGACTCGGCCGTTGCGACGCTTTTGACTGACCTTGAAGAACGTGGGATGCTGGACTCAACGATGGTCATTCTTTGTGGCGAATTCAGCCGCACTCCGAAGATGAATGACGGAGGCAACGGCGGTGCCCCAGGAAGCATGGGAACTCCGGGCCGCGACCACTGGGGCAATTCGATGTTCTGCCTGCTTGCAGGCGGTGGCGTGAAGAACGGTCAGATCATCGGCAGCACGGACAAGAACGGCTATCGCCCGGCGACACGCCCAGTTCGTCCCGAACACATTCATGCGACGATTTACAACTGCCTCGGCATCGACCCGCATTTGAGCGTGCTCGATCACGCCGGTCGCCCAAACCCGGTCCTCGAGGACCCGACGCCGATTCATGAGCTGATTTGACCTTCAACACGCCCCCCACTGAGACAAGCTCAGCGGAGGCGAGATGACATCGGCGGACACCGCTCGTTCGCCAATTTCCAGTGCGGTTGGTTAGTTGACCTTGCCGATCATGGAAGTTGTATCAGCGTTTGCCAACATCGCTCATCGCGTTTGCGGCTGGCTGGGAAAGCCAAGCAGATTAGGCCAAGGAAGGTTCGAGCATGCCACTACGGAATTGGCTGAGGAACATCGTCTCCGTGCGGAAGGGGGCTCTGGCTCTCTGCGTTTGCGCTGGCAGCATGGCATCGGCCGACGAGCAAAATCCGCCGCCCACTCAGAATCAGCCATCGGCGATCAAAATCGAAGTTGTTTCCACGGGGAACTCTTCGGCGGCGGCGCGTAAGAAGGCGATCGCTGACATTCCGGTCGAGAAGGTTACTGCTGACTTACGTCCTAAGGTCGAAGAGGTCTTAAAGAACGTCAGCCTATTTCGCCGCATGCCGACGTTGAGCTTCGCTTCGGACCCCGACGTGTATCACTTCTTCATTACTCATCCGGACGTCGCCGTTAGCATTTGGCGAGTCATGGAAATCTCCACGTTCGAGATGTGGCAAGTTGGTGCATTGAGTTATGAGGCCGATTCGCACGACGGTTCGCTGGGAGTCATTGAAGTCCTGCACTCTGCGCCAGAACGCCACCTCGTCTTGTGCGAAGGTTCATTCAAAAGTCCGATCCTGCCCAAGCCGATCAAGGCGCGCGCGCTGCTACACCTGCAACCAACCTTTCGCAAAGGAGATGACGGTCAAACTGTGGTATCGCACACCATTGACATGTTCGTCTCGTTCCCGTCACAGCCGGTGGACATCACTGCGAAGCTGATCTCGCCTGTGAGCCACGCGATGGCCGACCGCAACTTCCGCGAAGTGAGTACGTGGTGCGCGATGATGAGCATGGCAATGTGCCAACAGCCTGGCTGGGTTGAACAACTCGCTCAAAAGATGGAAGGAGTGCTCGATGTTCGTCGAACACAGCTCCTTAGACTTGCCGCTCAGACGTTTGTCGAAAACCGCAAACGTCTTTCCGATGAGCCGACTGCCGCTCGCGAAGGAACGATTGCACCAGCGAGCACCACGTTGAAGAAAGCGGCCAGCGAAGGTTCTGTTGAGGGCAAAAGTAGCACTCTTCAAACTAGCGGCGAGAGACCATCGTCGGGGTCGGGAGTCGAGAACGCGAACGGCAAAAGATAGTCCGGGATTATTGTCCGCAACTTGTGGAAATCGTCTTGTGACTTCTGTCGTTGTCGGTCCTTGGTCGTAGGATGATAGCCAAGACGCCCAACTCCATTCACTCGACCATCCAACTTCGTCACCCGCTCAAACGTCCTTGCGTAGATGCTGCACCCAGGCGGGCGGCATATTCACGAAGACCCAACTGCGATCGATGCGGTATTTGTCGAGGTACTCATTCGCGATGCGATCGAGTTCTGTCAGTCGTTTCTTCTCTGGCGGAGCTGCGACAATTTTTCTCAGCGGGCGGACATACATGTATTCAAAGTAAGACAGTGTTCCGCCGGGTGCGAGTAGTTTGAAAAACCGCTGAAAGATTTGCCGCACTAAATCGGGCGGGAAATTATTCATCGGCAGTCCGCTGATGATGATGTCGTAAGGCTGATCCGCTTTGAATTCTTGAATCGGGCAGACATGCACCGCAGAGCGTTGTGCGACAGCTCGATACTTGGCGTCTTTCTCGAAACGCTGCCGCAGCATCTCCGCGAACGAGTCATTGAGTTCGACTAGATCGAACGCATCATCTGGTTTGAGCAACCGGACAATCTTCTTGGTCACAGCCCCCGTGCCGGGACCGACTTCAAGAACACGACTGCTCCCCTGTCGCTGTGTGAGCGGGACCGTCATTGCTTTGGCGAGGAAACGGCTACTTGGTGCGACCGCTCCGGTGGTTTCAAACCGTTCCCGGAACTGTCGCAGAAATTCCCAATAGTCTTTCAAAAAATTCGGCATGAGAGGACGTCAACGCAAGTACGAGGCAGCCTGAATGGGCATCTTCAGTCGGACTATCGGCAGCCGGTGTCTAACTCTCTTCCGGGAATTCGGAACTCGTTGGTTTCTTGCGGGGACCAGTCCGGACATAATGGCCGCGTTCGTTCGGTTGTCGCTACAACTGGACTCACCGAACCAGAACGCATTCACGTCAATCTTGAAAGGGCCATGATGCCGTTCACCCCAATTCAATCAGACCGTCGTCGTGCGGTTGTTTTGCTCGCGTTTATTTCTGCGTTGCCGTTCCTGATTCAAGTACCAAAGACATTCGCCCAAGACAGTCCCAAGCCGGCCCCCAAGCTCCCTGCGAACCCGGGACAGTGGGTGAACTCGCCTCCAATTACGAATGAGATGCTCGTGGGGAAAGCGGCGGTATTGTACTTCTTCGAGGAAGAATGCCCGAAGTGCGTTGAGGCTTGGCCGAGAGTGTTGTCGGCGACGACGAAGTTTGAAGGACAACCCGTCATGTTCATCGCGGTCAATTCAGGAACCGCTCGACCGCAGTTGGAAAACTATCTGCGTCGTAACAAAGTGACGTGGCCGGTGATCTGCGATTCGGATCGTTCGTTTGAAAGCCAGTTCCCATTCAAAATATCGCTGCAAAACATCAAGCAGGTTTATCTCATACTCCCTAACGGATCGCTCAAGACTGGTGAGTTCGACAACCTCGAAGGCTCCGCCGTTGATGGTTTACGAGAAGCGAAATGGCGAGTCGATCCGAAGGATCTTCCGCAACAATTAAAGGCCGCTTGGCAGGCGATTGAGTTCGGCAAGTACTCCGATGCGGCTCCGTTGCTGAAGAAACATCTCAACGGAAAAGGAGCAATCAAGGATTCAGCACAGATGCTCAATCAGTTTGTGCTCGACGATCTCACCGCTCAGTTGGAAGCGGCAAAGAAGACGCTCGACGACGACAAGAAATGGTCAGCCTTTAAGAAGTACTCGGCCATTCCCGTGAAGTTCAAAGGCTTTGCCGTCCCATCAGATGTCGCAACAACCCTCAAAGAACTCTCTGGCGACGACGCCGTCAAAGAAGAACTGGCTGCGTTTAAGACATTGGAGCTGGCAAAACAATCCGCCGCCAAATCTCCTACCGCTCGAAAGGGGGCGATCAAGCAACTGCAGACCTTGATCAAAGATCACGGTAACACCGAAGCGGCTCAAGAAGCGGAAGAGATTTTGAAACAGGCAGAGATGCCGTAAAGCTTTTGAGGGGGACGCACATTGCACTCTCAGCGCCTCTGCTTAACGTCTCGCCCGGGATGATCTGCACCACGCAGATCACGAAGAGTTCCTGTTGAGGCTTCGTGCTTGGATATTCCAATAACGTGCTCGTTTCGGACAAAGACGCTATTTCGGTGATGCGGGCTTCGCGACAACTAACAGAATCTGTAGGGCCAGAAATACGACCAGCGGCGCGAGCCAGGCCAATCGTAAAACTCGCATCAAAGTGTCCCACCCGGAACTTCTGGTTGGGGCCATCAGTGTGCGGTGGTCGGCGGCGATGATCCCGCGAGACTGCAAACGTTCGACCACTCCGGCGCGGCGACGTTGATCCAACTCTGGCGATGGCGGATTGTCGCTCGGTTCGAGGTAGACTGACTTCGGCTCGTCTTTCAGCCGTTCGGCGATTCGGTCAATACGTGCGAGGGCTTCTCTGGTCATCGCAGCGGTGCGCGATTCAAAATCGACTTCGATCAGGAGCATCCCGACTGCAGACGATTCTTTGACCGCTCGATCGCGAGAATCCAACATCGAGCCGAGTCCCAGTAATCCGAGCATCAAGAACAGCGTCAACAGCAACAGCCCGCAGCCCATCGCAGTCATCTGTGTTTTGAATTGCGATCGTTCGGAAAGTGTCTCGAAGTGCAAATCAATCGTTCGCCTCCGCCGTAACGATCGCCGAGTCGCATCCAGAACATCGAACACTCGCACGGCGTCGGACCAGTCCGGTTGAGCCACTTGCTCATGACGACAGGCCGCGACGAATGACTCAATCAACGACGTCGGGATCAGCGATTCGTAGGACGGACACTCTTGCCCGTCACTCGGCGCTCGACGGGCAGGAGTGCCCGTCTTACGAGCTTGCTCGTGATCCTTTTCCAACAAAGAACGTTCAACAGCCTGCGTGCCTTTGTCAGTCTCGACCGTCAGTCGCCAACTCGGCACGTCGCCGCGTCGAACGTTCCACATCGCATCGGGCAAACCCGCGCCCGCGAGAGTCAGCGTTGCTTGCGAACAACCTTGCTCGGTGTGTCCCGATCGTAACGACGTCACTTGATCGTAATTGCCGCCCAGCCAACGCAGCACGTCGATGTCGTCAACGGAAGCCGCTTCAATCTCATGTTCGCTCAGCAAGCTCGTCTTTCCGCTTGTCGGCGGGAGTTCGACGTCGATCTGAATTCGCCGAACCGCTCCGAGTTCGCCCGATGTCAGCCGTTCCGACAGCGACAATAAATCAACCTCCGCACGATGCACGAACGCAGGCATCAGTACGACGTGTGAGTCATCGCGAATCAACGACAGTTCGTATCCGCAGCCAGTTCCGAAGTCGGCTTGCGGCACAATCAACAACGGCTTGCCCGACGACGCAAGCTGTTTCGCCGCCGTCTGCACATCATCGCTGTCGCCCGCGACGATCACTGCTTCAACAGCCGCGTCGATCAGAAGTTCTTCCCAACTATTCGGCGTCAACACCGCGACTACCGCACTTCGCAAATGCAGCGTGTCAGCCAGTGCCACTCGCACCAACTTGTGCCCGGCCTGCTGCACCGCGTCGATCAACGGCAATGCTGCAGGATCGTCACCGAGCAATGCGAAATTCATAAAGCTGCGTCCTAGTTACTCAAGCGAAGCGATTTTCAACGCAAAGGTGCAGAGAGCGTGAAGGAACGCCAAGAATTCATTTCTCATCATCATTTGCAAGGAAACTTTGGAAATGGTCTTCTTCCTGATTTCTTTGCCGATCTTTGCGTTGTTTGCGTTGTTTGCGTTGAAAAACCTTCCCCCAAGCCGCTCAGTTTGAGTCATTGAGTTCAATCATCTTTCGGATCGCCGCTTCCGACACCGATCCGATCACGCCACGTTCGGTGATGATCGCTGTGATCAACTCTGCGGGGGTCACGTCAAAGGCGGGATTGTAAACGTCGATCCCCTCCGGTGCCGTCTGGCGACCAAATCCCTGAGTAATCTCGTGTGGCGAACGTTCTTCGATTGGGATTTTCTCGCCAGTTGCGAGCGAAAGATCAAAAGTGCTTGACGGAGCCGCAACATAAAACGGCACTCCATGCGTCTTCGCCAGACAGGCGACCGAGTACGTGCCGATCTTGTTCGCTGTGTCGCCGTTCGCCGCGATCCGATCGGCACCAACGATGATTGCCTGGACCTTTCCTTGTCGCATCACGGTCGCGGCCATCGAATCGCAAATCAACGTGACCGGCACGCCTCGCTGATGCAGCTCCCAAGCCGTCAATCGCGCCCCTTGCAACAACGGCCGAGTCTCATCAGCGAATACTCGCAACTTCTTCCCGCTGGCAACCGCTGCATAAATCACCGCCAGCGCTGTCCCGTCCCCGGCAGTCGCCAACGCCCCAGCATTGCAGTGCGTCAAAACTCCGTCACCGTCATGCAGCAACTCCGCCCCATGTCGCCCGATCGCCGCACACATTGCTCGATCTTCCACTTCAATCACGCGTGCTTCATTCAACAATGCGAGCGCCACTTCAAGTGGTGAAGCCTGCGGCATCCGCTCGGCCACTTTTCGTTGTCGATCCAACGCCCAAAACAAATTGACCGCCGTCGGCCGAGTCGCCGCCAAACGGTCAATCACCGCATTGAGCCGCTCGTCAAACTCGGGCCGATTGCCGCTGACCGATTCATTCACACCCAACACCACTCCATAAGCCGCAGTAACACCGATCACCGGAGCCCCACGAACTCGCAGCGACTTAATCGCTTCAAACACCTGTTCGACCGTCTGACAGTCAATCATCCGCACGTCATTCGGCAACAACGTCTGATCGAGCAACCGCAACATCCCGTCCGTTCCGCCGAGCCATTCGACGACGAGCGTTTTGTCTGCGTTCGTTGAATCATCAGTCGTCGGCACAGGAATTACCTCGGCACTCTCGGAAACCGCAGTCGCCGGGTTGTTGCCGTCATTGGCAGCGGCTGCTGACACGGCCTTTGGAGTTTCTTCGACAGGAGACTTCGGAAGCGAAGCGGCTGCGTGTGCGGCAACGTCGTTCGCGATCGCCGTCTCAGCGTTTCTTGCCAGGTCTCTCGCTGGAACTGGCGGCATTCGCGCTTCAATTACGTCGTCACCGCCACGGCTTTTTTTTTAGGCTCTTCTTGCTCATCATCGTCAAACGGCTTTGGCTTCGGGAACCAGTGACAGACGAGGATTCCCATTTCATACAGGAAGATCAGCGGCATCATCATCATGACCATGCTGTAGGGCTCGGCCGGAGTGAGGATCATCGAGAGAATCGTGATCACCAAAATCGCGATGCGGCGTTTCTCGCGGTAGTCTTTCACTTGGAAGATCGACAGCCGTTCGAGGAACAGCATCACCAGAGGAAGCTGGAAGCTGATTCCAAACATCACCGGCAACATGATCGCGAAGTCGATCCAGTCGGCGATGCGGATTTGCGTCTGAAACTTAAGCGAGTCCGAGAACGCCAACAAGAATTCCAGCACAAACGGGAAGACACAGAAGAAGCAGAAGACCGCGCCCCCCATGAAGAGAAAGATGCTGAAGGGGAGATAGATGTGAATGTACTTTCTTTCGTGGGGATACAGCCCCGCCGCGATGAACAGCCAGACTTGATAGAAAACCCACGGGCTGGAAAACACCAAGCCGGCCACGAACGAGACCTTCATCCACGTCATGAAGCCTTCTTGAACCGTGAGCACGATCGGGCGTTGCTGCATCTCGACCGTCTTTTGCAGTTGCTCGAATTCTGGCGCGGTGACTTGGATCGCGATCAACTTCGGCGCGTTGCTCGGCTTGTCCCCTGTTGAGGAGGCCGTGTTTTTGCCAGTCGGCTTTTCAGCAGATTTTTCGCCGGTTGCCGATCCCACGCTGGGATTTGCGGCGGCGGGGAATCGGTCGGGATCGAACTGATGCAGTGCGTCGATCAAGTCCACGGGATTGACGGTGACAGTGATTACTTTCGGATCGGCATTCGCCTCCACCACTTTGGGTTTTGGTGGCGGCTCGGCAGACGGCTTCCCGTCCCACCAGTCCTTCGCCTTTTGCAGAGAAAACATCTGCGACACTTCGTCAGTGATCTTGGTCCCCTGGCCGCGTGCTCGGAGCGCATCTTCGATCGGCTTGCGAACGACGGCCATGACTTGGTCGCCGAAGTACATCGTCACGCAAGTCACAAGCGTCAGCCCGACGACCGCTTTCCACAAACGAACTCGCAAATCTTCGAGGTGTTCCCCGAAGGTCATCGTCGTATCGTCAAACAGGTCTTTTGCGTGTTTCTTACTCATGACAGACTCTCCGCGCGATGTCCGATAAAGATTCAGAGACTTGCGCGAACCGTTCAAACGGATCAACTCAACGGCCTGCTCAGACCGTTGCTCGACTAGCCAGCTCGCGGTGGTCCCCGGTGATCGACTTAGCCAACGTTGTTCGACGTCTCGCCAAGTTGGGCATCGGATAGTCCACTCGCTTCACCCGCTGGCAGGAGCAGGAACTGGGAGCAGCCGACGGAGGAGCATTGTAGGCACGTCATCGCCGCGAGTGAAACGCAGACGCGAATTAAGGTGACCGCACGATGTCTTAAGTCCGACTGGCTGATTTGCAAAAGCCAGTAATGGTTACCCAATCGGGAGACAGCCGGGCTTGAGCAAGTTCTGCGGGTCTAATTGCTGTTTGACTCGACGCATCCAATCGCCTGACGAACCGAGTTCTTCCCACAATCGTGGCTCGCTGGTTCCTTCTAGGAGAAAGGTCGATGACGAGCCACTCGGATAATGTCCCCAGATGATGCCATTGCCGGCGTGCCCCTTCGCACTGATTCCAAGGTCAGTCGCACGCTGCATGAGTTCGATTGTTTGCGACGGCAACCGGTTCACTTTGAACGTTCGAGAAGAGTTCTTGATTGGGAAATCGGTCAAAGCCGCCCACAGCGGATCGGCATCTGAACCAGACAGAGTCTCAACCGATCGTGGCTCAAATGGGCAACACTCATTGATCAGAGTTTCTGCCTGCCACTGAGTTTCCTTCGTCGCGCCTTCAAAGCCGACACAGAGAATTGGCAAACTTGCGGCAGCGGCCAGTGGGCGAACGGCTCTTGTAGCGATCGGGTTCAACACTTCGATCGCGATCGGTCGCGTCGCTCCGTTCAAGACACGAGCGATCGCCGCGTCGATTTGCTTTAGCGAATCAAATGCCATCCACACGAGCGACGAAGTTTCCAAACAAGGTCGCAGCTTCAGTGTCACTTGAGTAATGATCGCCAACGTTCCATGTGAGCCAACCAGCAGTTTGCAGAGGTCGTAACCAGCGACGTTTTTGACGACTCGCCCACCCGCTTTGAATTGTCGGCCAGTCGCGTCGATTGCCGAGATGCCGATCACGTAGTCGCGCATTGTGCCGCAACCGTAGCGTCTCGGCCCCGACCAGTTCGATGCGATCACTCCGCCGAGCGTCGCTTGATTGGCTTGCGGGATATCAATCGGCAACCGCTGATTCTCAGCCTTGAGGATCTGCGTTAGATCGGCGATCCGAACCCCCGCTTCGACCGTGATCGTCATATCTCGCGCAGGGAAGTCGATGACTCGATTGAGTTGATCGAGGCACACTTCGATCCCGTTCTCGGCGGAACATTTCGGAGCGGAAGTCCCGCCGCCGATCGAAATCAACGGACGCCGCTCACTCGCAGCGTTCGTCGCGACGAACTGAGCAAGTTCGTCTTGTGTACTCGGATGAAAGGCAGAGTCAGAGTTTGGCATGATCAAACTCCTACTCATACTCTTATTCCTATTCCGACTCGGATGAATTTCGAGTGGCAGTAGGTGTGGCAGTAGGAGTAGGACCAAGAGGAGGAGTGTGAGTCAGTCGAAAACTATAAGGCAGCTCGGCGGCCGGGATGACTTTTGTGGGGATGCGATTCGGTTCCGCAGCCGCCCGCAGTCGGGAGCATCTTGCCGGGACTACAACGGTTATCGGGGTTGAAGACGTCGCGAAGTTGCTTCATCACGGCGAGGTCAGCGGGAGCAAACAGCTTGTTCATGAAACTGATTTTCTCGACGCCGATGCCATGTTCTCCGGTAACACTACCGCCGAGGTCGAGGCATTTGGTGAGGATCTCATCGCTGGCCAGCAGTACGCGCTGAACTTGCTCGGCATCGCGTTCATCAAACAACAGAATCGGGTGAATGTTGCCGTCACCGGCGTGAAACACGTTGACGATCCGCAGCCCGTGACGTTTGCCGCAGTCGGTGATGAATTCCAAAATCTCCGGCAGCTTCGTCCGCGGGACGACGCCGTCTTGGGTACAATAGCTGGGGCTCAAGCGACCGATCGCACCAAACGCTTGCTTGCGGCATTTCCAGAGCAGCAACCGTTCTTTCGCCGATCGCGCCCGGCGCACTTCGCGAGCACCGTGTTGTAAGCAAAGATCTTCGATCCGCACCGCTTCGTCTTCGACCGCCACTTCGAGGCCGTCCACTTCGATCAGCAACACGGCACCGGCATCGAGCGGGAATCCAAAATGAAACGCGGCCTCTAGCGCGCCGATGATCCCTTGGTCCATCATCTCCAGCGCCGCCGGAACGATTCCGGCGCCGATGATTGCGCTGATCGCTTGAGTCGCTGCCGCGACAGTTTCAAACACTCCGAGCAACGTGCGGTAAGACTCCGGGTTGCGCGTCAGTCGTACCCAGACCTTAGTACAAATGCCGAATGTCCCTTCGCTGCCGACGAACAAACCGGTCAGGTCATAGCCGTGACTGTCTTCGCACGGTCCGCCGAATTGCGCGATGCTGCCGTCGGGCATCACCGCTTCGACGCCAAGCACATGATTCACGGTGACGCCGTACTTCAACGTGTGCGGCCCGCCGCTGTTCGTCGCCACGTTGCCGCCGATCGTGCAGGCTCCCTGGCTCGAAGGATCCGGCGCGTAGTGGTATCCGGTCTCTTTCAGGTGATTCGTCAGATGCAGGTTCACGAGACCCGGTTCGCAGACGGCGTATCGGTCTCGCAGATTGACCTCAATGATCTGTTTCATCCGCGTGAGCGTGATCATCACACCGCCGCCGATCGGCAACGTCCCACCGGCCAAGCTGGTTCCGGCTCCGCGCGGAATGAACGGTACGTCGAGTTCATTGCACAGCTTCACGATTGCGACCACTTGGTCTGTTGAAGTCGGAAACACGACCACGTCGGGAACCTTCTTCTCCACGGTGTAGCCATCGCACTCGTAAACCAGCAGTTCTTCCGTTCTGTAGAGGAGTCCATCTTCGCCCACGATTTCGCGCAGGCGGTTGATCAACTTCGTAGCGGCCGCCGATTCGGCAGGAGACTTTGGCGGAGCAAGCGTCATGATTCACGCAGTGAGTTAGGAGGACGTTTTTCGTCGCAAATAGGCATCGCGAATTACGAGCATTCTAGGAGGATTGAGCGGCAACGAAAGGAACTGTGCAACATCGAACCAAGCTCATTAAGAGCTCATTAAGTCATGAACGGTGGGCTTACTTCCGCGTGATGCGATCTGCATAGCCCGCAGCATTAAACGCGTTCAGCGTCCGATCGAATCCCGCATCCTTGGCGTTGATCAGGTTGACATGTCGTGGGGCGAGTAAGCCCAACGCATCGGGAATGTCCAACACTTTGAGGACGTTCAAAAAGATTGGACCGCTGACATGGCTGCTCGGTGGATCGACGAGTGTGACTTCGGCGATGCTGGTTTCGAACAGAGCGGCATACGCTCCGATCACTCCGGCTGGTCCTTTGCCGACAACACCGATCGACAATTCATTTCCGTCTCTTTCGTGCAGCCACCGAGCAACCGATTGTACGTCCCAAACACGGCCGCCATCGACCGTGCGACCGAGTAATACGTGGGCTCGTTCGATGTAGTTCGGAGGATTCTTGCGAGTCCACCCGAACGATTCACCACAACCACGCGGACTGAGCACGACAGTTGCTTGGCCTTCAGGGATTACAGCATGTGCCCATTCCGGAAGTTGCCCTTCTGGCTCATCAACATTGAGGACTACCAGCCAAATACGTTCCGGCTTGTCGGCGGAGCGTTCGACTTTTTTCTTCAATTTGTGGTGAGCTGCGACAACGAGCACATCGTCTTCGGTGTGCAACACAATTAGGCCGTTATCACGCTGCTCTCGCACGGTTGCATCGGGAACTTGATCGGGCCATTCACGGAACGATTGATCCAGCAATCCAGCGCGAAGCAGCTTTGACCATTTTGAGTACTCGTCTTTCGTGGTCGGCGTTTTGGGTGTCGCTCGGACAACGAACGTCTCATCGATCTTTGCGTTGAGGCTGTCCTGTGGCAGATCGCTCTCTTCGGGAAAGACTCGCAACAGCTTCCCTTCGAACGGCGGCAGTTGTGGTTCGGCAACTTCGGCGTTGTCCTTTTTGAGGTGCTTGCTGATCCAGCGGTAGGCCATCAGTCGTAGTTCGACGTTATCGCTGTGCCCCCCCGGAGTGAGTCCAATATCAAACAGATCACCCGGCGTCTTTTCGTACCAACCGTAAATTTTCGCGAGCCGTTCTCGAATGCGCTCATTCGCTGGCATCGGAAAGATGGTGTCGTGACCGGAGTTTTCAAACAGCATTGGACGCGGCGCGATCAGCGCGGCGATCGTCGTCCATTCCCAGCGGTATGTGTTGTAAAGAAACATGCAGTCGCAATGACCGTTACAGACTTTGTCAGTCACATAGCTTTGTAAATCGCTCATGCCGCTCACCGGAACGCAAACTTTGACTCGTTCGTCAGCAGCAGCGATCCAAAACGTCGCCGCACCGCCGCCACTGATGCCGGTCACTGCTATCCGATCGGGATCAACCTCGGGCCGACTGAGCAGATAGTCGATCGCGCGCACACCGTTCCAACATTCGACGCCAGCCGACGTGTATCCCGCTGCCTGCCACCACCAACGATTTTGGTGATAGGTGCCATGATGAATTCCAGCGACTTCACCCAGTTGCAACGTGTCGATGATTAAGCAGGCGTAGCCATGCGTCGCGAACCACATCCCGTGTTGCTGAAACGCAGTCTTATTTCCGTCTCGCCCCTTACCCGAATGCCCACAGACGTAAAGGACCGCTGGCAACTTCCCGTTGAGCAAGCTGCCAGCTTTCGTCTCGTCCGACTTTGTTGTGTTATTGCCGCTTTCGTTTTTCTTGAGTGGTAAGCTGGTCACTTGCGCAACGGGTTTTGGAAGATACAAATTTCCTGTCACGTACAAGCCCGGCTTCGATTGGAAGTGAACTTTTTCGACAGTGAAGCCCTCTCGCTCAAGCTTGCCCGTGACGTTCGCCTTCAACGGCGTCCGCTCCGGTAACGGCCATAATCCGAGCATGTCAAAATACTGCCGCTTCAATTCTGCCCGCCGACCTTCCCACTGCTCCCGCGTCTCAACATTCGCCAACACATTCTGGCTGAGCAATCGGGTCTCACCGTTTAGATATTTTTCGATCGCGTCATCACCTGGACGCGGCTCGGCTGACGATGCCGAATGACCGGCCAATGCCATCAAGACGGCAATGAGACACACTGTTGTTATGACCGATTGTTTTCTCATGAAGAGGCTTTCTCAGAGGTGTGTGAAGGTCACATAAATTGTCAAAGGTCGATCCAGCAAACATCAATGGGGCGTTCGTGGTTGAGCAACAACCAACGATCAATTCCGTCAAACGTTGTCATACGCGTCAAGAAACTCCTCTCGCGAATACCGATCTGAGTCAGAATCATACGCAGCGTTGAAGATTTGATTGTGCGATGATGGACATCGTCAGCGGAGTACGCGTGCCATAGTCGTTTTCACGAGACATCGTGATGTGATTTCCTTCGCGAACCATTTGAAAACCGAGTTGCCCGAATGCTCGGAGAACTCGATCACGAGGTGCATCAACAGGGAATTTGGCCATCAGACCGAGACCCCCGACTCCGCAACGAAGACTTCGAGGACGTCATCTTCCTCGAACACCTCTGCCCCAAAAGTCTCGACATGAAATTGAATGGCCGATCTTACATCGGCGAGCGCTTCCTCATACGTGTCGCCTTGTCCGACGACCGCACCATTCAATCCCAGTGGATATGCAATGTAGCCACCAAGATGCTTTTCAACGATCACTTTGGGGGCTTTCCTATCGAAATTCCTTTTTGCGAGATCGAGACCTTACCTGCTTTGATGCATTACGTGCATTAACCACTTGAGACCGATTTACAATCCTAAAGTATCTGGTGAACCCGCAGCAGCGACAACTCACCTTGCGCGCTTTGCTGGGTTCGCTCTTGGCAAGCTGTGTTGGCTACGGAAGCTATGACCAACGCCGCCCTGTGATCCTTGACGATCGGAGTGATCTTGCTGAACCGGCTCAACATGCCGATCACTCCGCCCGATAACGACGATGACTGCTGGTCGGCCTGAATGTTGGCCTGCTTGGTGAGGGTGTCGAAACTCGGCTCACGACGGAGTGCGAGCTGTTCGGAGGATGTTGCCATGCGGGCAATGACTTGGTGCTTGTTGATGTTGGGGCTCGTGGGTTGCCAGAGCGGCCCGCGCTGGTTCATGCGCGATCACTCAGTCAACGGACGAGCGACTTATTCGGACGATCTGCCCGCCGACTCGTCGGGCAAGTCAGACTCCGGCGATTTGTCTGTTCCACCCTCACCTAGTGATTACGAACAATCTTCACGTACTCGAAAACCCGCAACATCAACTCAACAGGCCGGTCGCTCCAAAGGAGCAACCGGAACGCGGAAACCTAGCATCGGCTCCAGTTCACGATCGACGCAGTTAGCCAATAAGAAGCCTGCTGGTTCACCTCGACCGTCGTCCGCAAAACCTGCTGCTCAAGACGATTCGATGAAGCAGTTGATGGCCGATTTGGAGAAGACCAAGCGAGAAAAAGTCAGCCTGCAATCAAGACTTTCCGAAGAGACTGCCAAGCAAACTCAGCAGCGATTGGAATTGGAAGCTCGGATGGCCGTGTTGCAGGAACAACTGCGTCAGCAGTCGGCGTTGCAACAAGTGGTTTATCAACAGCAAGCTCAAGCGATGGTTCGTCCCAATCCAGGCTACGGCCAGCCGGTCAGTCAGAACTACAACGGACCAGTCATTACATCGGGAGCGCCAAGTCCAACGACGTCGTCTTTCGCCCCGCCAAACAACGGTGGTGGCGCGGTCAGTAATTACCAAAGCCCGCCCGCTTGGAACAGCGGTTCCGGCTCCAACTGGAACTCTTCTGCCCCGGCGTGGAGTTCTTCAACTCCCTCATGGAATAACTCCAACACGCCCGCGCAACCCCCCGTGGAAATGTGGCCGCACAGTCCACAACGACGCTGAGCCATCGCCACATCTCGTTCATTAATAACACAGCGTCCCAGGGCAGGTTGGAGAAGTACGGCAAGCCATTTTCCCAATTCCCCCAGTCTTTATTATTTGCCTGAAATCACTCGGTCTAAATCTATTTGAAGATTCGCAAGCGATGTTTGCGAACAAGCCGCAAACTCGTCTCCGCGCACTGAGTTCAGACTCTTACGATTCCGACGATCGCGCAGTCAGGTTGGAGTTTTGGGACCAATCAGACGATTGTCCTATCAGGAGCGAATGGATTCGCTGCTTCGGACGGTGGCGCCAACTGCGACAAATATGGGGAAGGGATTCCCGATGAATCGACGTCATTTCTTACAACACACATTTATTGCTTCACTCGGCGGACTCATGGCATTTGCCGGGTGTCGAGGCACCCAGCACGCGCATGTGCTGAAAGACAACGACAAAGACCTCGTTGGCAGCCACACGGCAGGTTCCGAAACCTACAAGCCGCTGATTGACGAATCGGTGGCGAAATTGCTTGGACGCGGTTGTGTCGTCAACGAAATTCAGCCGGCCGCAATGACGATCGGTGAAAAACGACGCATCTGCTTCGTCGGCGTCGAAAACTGCACGTCAGAAGAGATTGGTGACTTCAAAGAGCAGATCTATGAAATGATCGACTCGAAGATCAACGAGTCGCAGCAGTATCACCAGGTCAGCCGCCGCTATGTCGATTCGGGCTTGAAGCAACTTCGCATTCGCCCCGACGAACTGTTCGTCAAAGAGAACCAACGCAACTTCCAGACTGTTATGGAAGAAATGGGCCAGCCGTTTGATTACCTGCTCTATGCCAAGCTGACCTCAGGCACGACGAACCAAAACGGCGACTACCAACGCGATTACTTGCTGACGTTGGAATTGGTCAACATTCACAACGGTGACTTCGACAAAGAATCGGCTCGGCTCCGCAAGGGTTACCACAAATCGTGGCTTGGCAAAGTATTGAAGTATTAAGCGTCGTGGCGTGATGCTCCGAATCACGATTTGCTCGCGATGCGGAGTATTGTGCCACACTATTCCGACGAAATCCGCATGAACGGCCATCGTCATAGCTCGCCAAAGAAGGCATCCGCAGTCACAGAGACTGCGGATGTCTTTCGTTATTTGGTCAGGGTCATTGGTCGTTCGTTATCCCCGACGCGGTCGCGAATGCGATATTTTTGGCGAGCCGGGCGGCGTCGGCCCCCGGACAAAACAGCAAACAGACAAGTCCGAGGGCTGACACCACCCGGCTCGCCAAGTCTCTCATCGAGCGCCACGCGAGGTCTGCTCAGAAGACCGCTGGCGACGGCTTGCTTGCTGACACTGTTCTTCGCGACTGGCTGCACTAGCTACGCCGATCGATTGAGGACTGTTCGACAGGACTTTTATTCCGGCAACCTCGATGCGGCTGACCAGTTCGTCAAGAAAGAGTTGCCCAAGCGGGGACGCTCGAAAGAGGCCGATGTCCTGAAGCTGGAACGAGCGATGGTCGAACTCTCGTCTGGTCGGGCGGCCGACGCGGAACGGACGCTGCGAGAAGTTCGCGATCGATTCGATTATCTCGAACAGAAAGACCTCGCCGAAGGAGCCGCGTCCTATCTGACGGACGACACTCATCGGGCTTACGCGGGCGAGGACTACGAGCGAGTTTTGATTCGCGCTTTCCTCACGCTCAGTAACTTGATGCACGATGGCTCGGATGCGGGAGCCTACGCACTTCAGGTCAATGCGAAGCAAGAACAGATTATCGAAGCGGGAGCCAAGGAAGGTGCGGAGAACCCGAAGCTTGCATACAAGCGAGTGGCACTTGGAGCCTACGTCAGCGGGATGTTGCGTGAAGCGTCGATGCGAGATTACGACGATGCCAAGCGTTCTATTCAGCTCGTGGCAAACTGGGAGCCGGAATTCAAATCGGCGAAACAGGACTTGGAGCGAGTGACGAACGGTCGGCATTCAGCTCCAGGCAATGGCGTGGCATACGTCTTCACGCTTGTTGGTCGAGGCCCGTACAAAGAAGAACGGAAC
Organism: Planctomycetia bacterium; assembly: GCA_026400935.1. GTDB lineage: Bacteria > Planctomycetota > Planctomycetia > Planctomycetales > Planctomycetaceae > SXKJ01. The sequence continues at coordinate 36,397 of JAPLNX010000524.1, forward strand.
GAAGAACCGACTCAAGTGGCGATGTTGATTGCCGACCAGATTTTGTCGGCAGTCTCAAAGCACTCTGTCACGCCGACGCTCGCTCCGGTGAAGGTCCCCGTCGTTGTTGTCCCGCATAACCAAGTGCAGTCGGTACGAGTTAACGTTGATGGCAATGAGGCCGGATTGACGGAGACGATTACCGATGTCGGCCAACTGGCATCGCAACAGTTCGATGCCATCTTCCCGCATGTGATGGCTCGCACGGTCGTACGACGATGCGTGAAAAAGGGGTCGCTCTACGCCGCAAAGGAAGCGACCCACGTCGAGAACCCGCTCGCTGAACTCGCGTTCGATGCGGTTGGAGTTGCCTGGGAAGCGACCGAGAACGCCGACACCCGTTGTTGGGGTTTGTTACCTGACAAGATTCAAGTCCGTCGCATCGAGCTTCCTGCGGGACGACATCATCTCACTCTGCAAGCGGCGACCGAATCAGGTCAGCCGCTCGGTAATGCCGAACAAGCAGACTTCGAAGTCTTCGATGGTCGCAACACCTATGTGCTCGCAAACTTTCCGGGGCGATCGTTGGTCGGACAAATCCTCGTCAACCGCGATGCGCGAGGCGATTTGACGTCAGGCCCACCATCGCGTCCAGAGTCGCCGCAACTCCCGAAGCATGGCGAGGGAATCTGCTGGCCTCCCAAAGAGCCACTGCCGCCAGTTGTGGCAGAGCCGCTGCCGCCGGACAACGAGCCGCGAAAACTCGCAGATTGAGATCGCAACGTCGCCCACGCCGATGGTGGTGGGGTTAATCATTCAGAACCGCTCTTGCTACGCAGGTTCGTGATCGCTTTCTACGATGCCGGCTCGGAATCCGTTCTCGTGCAATCCAAGAAGGGGAATCAACGATGACTCTGCGACGTGGCTGGCTCTGTTTGATCGTGTTGTTGGGATGTGTTGTGAGCATGGCTTCGGCTGCTGATCCGATTCGGCTTTGGGATGGGGACGCCCCCGGAGCGACCGGCAAAGAGCCGAAGGACATTCCGACAATCACTCCATATTTGCCTGCCGCTGACAAGACGAGCGGCACGGCAATCGTCGTGTGTCCGGGCGGCGGTTACGGTGGCCTGGCTGGTCACGAAGGAGAAGGCTATGCGAAGTGGCTCGCAGACAATGGCGTCTCCGCGTTCGTGCTAAAGTATCGACTCGGCTCCGCAGGCTATCGACATCCGGTGATGCTCAACGACGTCTCCCGAGCGATTCGGTTGGTCCGATCCCGTGCGTCAGAATGGAAGCTCGACACGAAGCGCGTTGGCGTGATGGGCAGTAGTGCTGGCGGACATCTCGCATCAACGGCAGTCACGCACTTCGATGCGGGCAAAACTGACGCTGATGACGCCGTCGAGAGACAAAGCTCGCGACCTGATTTCGGAGTGCTCTGCTACGCGGTCATCAGCATGGAAGACGGAGTCACTCACGGTGGATCAAAGGCCAATCTACTCGGCCCGAATCCTGACCCAAAGTTGGTTGAACTGCTCTCGAACGAGAAGCAAGTCACAAAACAAACGCCGCCGTGTTTTGTCTGGAGCACCGGCGATGACAAAGCGGTGCCGGTCACGAACTCGTTGCGGTTCGTCACAGCGTTGCAGCAGAACGGCATCACTTACGATTTTCACGTCTATCAAAAAGGCCCTCACGGCATTGGCCTGAGCGAGGGACGAAATGGAGTCCCGGCCAACGACATCCATCCGTGGGGCAAAGACCTGCTTTACTGGATGCGTCAAAATGGGTGGCTCAAATAGTCGAACAGCTTGGAACCGGTTGAAATCGAAACGCGGCGTTTCAACATGGGCTTTCAATCATGGTTCACGAAAAGATTAGCCAAGAAACTGGATTTCAAAGCCAGCGCTGATTCAGGAAACACTCATGGAATGGCACGACAATGCGCCGAGAAAAATAAGCAGCACGGCGTTTGATCGAGCCTTGTTTGATCGAGCCTTGATTGGCTTGCGAGCGTTGTTTCAACCACAAGCGAGCCCAACGAATAGCTTACGGCGACTTTGTTTGACAAATTGGGCATTGGCTCTGACCTACTTCCTAACCGGCCAATTGGGGCTGCTGTTCTCAGTTTCTAGCGGACATGCTTCTCCACTTTGGTTGCCATCGGGTGTCGCGCTGGCGGCCGTGATGCTGATGGGATCGCGAGTTCTCCCCGGAATCTGGCTGGGGGCCTTCGCGGTGAATGTCTTGAGCAACCTGCTTTCCTCGGCACCAATCAGTCTGTTGCCGTTGATATCAGCCGGAATTGGCATCGCGAGTAGTGGGTGCTTGGCGGCAGTCGTGGGTGCCTCGCTTGTGAAGCGAGTGATTGGAAACCGTAATCCGTTCGAGCGAGTAAGGGACATCGTTTATCTACTTTGTGTCGGTGGTCTCGTCAGTTGTCTGGTGAGCGCGACTGGCGGGACCATGATTGTGTCCCTGTTTGGAGCGATTCCCTGGTCCCGTTTCCCAGAAACGTTCGTCACTTGGTGGATAGGGGACGCGGTGGGTGTTTTCGTGATGACCCCACTCTTCCTGGTTTGGCAGGCCACGACTCATGTCAATCTGAGAGAGCGTTGGCTGGAGTGCGTGAGCTGTTTCGCTCTGGCCGGTTTCACGAGCTTCTTAGTTTTCGTCAAGACTCCAACGTTGCCATTTGGATTGGTGCTCACGCCGTTCATGCTTCAGCCGCTCATTCTTTGGGCTGCTGTCCGAACCGGTTCACGCGGGTCAGTTATCGTGATGGTGACCATTTCCTTGATCGCAGTTTGGGGGACGGTACATGTCCACGGGCCATTCTCTTGGATCACAGGGAGTGACAAGCTACTGATGCTCGATCTCTTCGTGAGCATGAATGTCTTCACGGCATTGTGCATGTCAGCCACTGTGACTCAGCAGAAGAATGCCGAAAAGCTGTTGCGGAATGTGAATGAAGATCTTGAACAACGAGTGTTACACCGGACAGCGCAGCTCAATCACGCCATCGAACACCTTGAAACTGAGATCGCTGATCGCCAGCAAATTCAAAACCAACTGGCGGAACGTGGAATCCATCTGCGTTCAATTTTGGAGTCGGTCCCGGAATGTGTGAAGTTGTTGTCTGAAGACGGAACGCTGCTTGAGATGAACTCCGCCGGTTTGAGAATGATCGAGGCCGACTCGATTTCGCAAGTTGTTGGTAAACGCGTCGGATTCTTAATCTCTCCCGAGCAGCGTGATGAGTTCCAAGAACTCAATGAACGAGCCTTTGCAGGGGAGTTTGGAGTGCTGGAATACGAGATCGTGGGATTTAAAGGAACTCGACGTTGGCTGGAGAGTCATGCTTCGCCACTTCGTAATCCCGATGGCAAAATCACGAGCGTGTTATCGGTTACTCGTGACATTACAGAGCGCCACCAAACTGATATGCGGTTGCGTGCCAGCGAGACGCGCTTCTCAACAATCTTCCGGGCCAGCCCCATCGGCATCGTTATCACGAACCTGGAAGACGGGACATATCTCGATGTGAACGATGCGTTCTGTCGCCTCGTCGGCCACTCACGAGAGGAACTCATTGGTCGGAAATCAATCGAACTGAATCACTGGGTTAACCCCCAGGATCGACTCAAAGTGATTCACGAACTCAAACAGAACAACCCTATCCGGAACTCGGAAGCAGAGTTTCGTCGCAAAGACGGGAGCATCGGTTACGCGCTCCGGTACCTCGAGCGTCTGATGCTCGACGGACAAGACTGCGTTCTTACGCTTTTCAGCGACATCACCGAAACGAAACGAGCGAACGCTGAGTTGCTCGCTAGCCGTGAAAATTTGGAAACGCTGTCGCATCAACTCATTTCCGCTCAGGAGAAGGAACGCCGTCATTTAGCCAGAGAGTTGCATGATGAACTCGGCCAAGTCCTGACCGCTATGAAGATTCAACTTTTGGGAACACAGCAGTCAGCAGACACCACCACGCGAGCGAAGTTGGACGAAAGCTTGTCGATGATCGATCGAGCCATCAATCAGGTGCGCAATTTGTCGCTCGATCTGAGACCGTCTCAACTCGACGATCTGGGCCTCGTGGCCACTTTGCGTTGGTACTTGAATAAGCAGTCCGAAATCGCCGGCTTCCAACACTATTTCACGGCCGATCCCGAAGACATTTTTGTTTCGCCAGATTTGGCAACGACGTGTTTTCGAATCACGCAAGAGGCCGTCACGAATGCGGTCCGTTACGCGGCCCCCAGTGAAATTTTCGTGGAATTGTTTCAACGCGAATTTGAATTGCATCTCACGATTCGCGACAACGGGCGAGGATTTGAAGTCACCGAAGCTCAACGACGCTCAGCACGCGGTGATTCGCTCGGCCTAACAGGTATGCGAGAGCGGGCAAATCTTGCCTTCGGAAATCTCGCAGTCGATTCCACTCCTGGTTCTGGCACCACGATTCATGCTTGGTTTCCGTTGAATTCACGAACAAGCGACTGACTCCACGAATAGTGAACCACCTCGAGTGCTTCCACCGGAGGTCTAGTGCCACGACCAAGAAATAACCTGCCATTAGATTTGGAGTGCGGCTTGTTGGATTTTTGTGGTGCGGGTGATGCGCCGGTGCGGTGGGCAGAACCGAGCTACGGGCTGCGATTGTGTCGGTTTGCCGGTGTAGGTC
>JAPLNX010000592.1 GCA_026400935.1 Planctomycetia bacterium
GCCCGGCGAGTTCGCGATGGGCAGCACGGCGGCCGAGATCGAAGCGGCCCTCAAGGATTTTGGCGATGACAAACGCTGGGAGGAGTACATCAAGTCGGCAGCTCCCCAGCATAACGTGATTCTGACCCAACCAATCTACCTGAGCGCGAATGAAGTCACGCAGGCCGAGTATGAAAAAGTGGTGGGGTCTAATCCCTCCCACTTCGCCGCAATGGGCAATGGGAAAGAGACTGTTGCCGGTTTGGAGACGGCTAATCACCCGGTGGAACAGGTGAGTTGGAATGACGCGGCGGAATTCTGCGCCAAGTTGAGCAAACAGGAGAAGTTCAAGCCGTTCTACTTCCGAGCCGGTGAGACAGTCATGCCACTCGACGGGACTGGTTACCGACTCCCCAGCGAGGCGGAATGGGAATTCGCGTGCCGCGCCGGGACGACCACGAAGTACTGGATCGGCGACAAGGACGAAGACCTGGTGCGTGCGGGATGGTTCCGTGGAAACTCCGGGGGTCGGACGCATGCGGTGGGCGAGTTGAAAGCGAATCCATTCGGACTGGCCGACATTCACGGCAATGTCCATGAGTGGGTGCATGACGGTTGGGATGCGACCTATTACGTCCAATTCCAGGAGAAGCCTGCAATCAATCCAAGCAGCCCATTTTCCAGTGCTTCTTGGCGCGTGTTCCGGGGCGGCAATTGGTTCCACATCTCGTCCCCCTGCTGGTCGTCGTTTCGCGACGCCTACGACCCGTCGCACCATGAAAACCACTACGGTTTTCGGGTGTTATTGTCAGTGGATGCGGTGCGTCAGGCGTTGAAGGTGACGGGCCCATCGCTGCCGAAGCGTCCGAAAGCCTCGGTGACGGACGCCTCTACATCATCGACCGCGAAACCACTCACGCCGCTGCCGCCACTGGACCTCGACGAGACCGATCCGTTGCCGGGGTGGGAGTTGCCGGCGGGGGCTCCGCCGCCGGTGGTCGCGCCGTGTGAGCCGACGCTGGCGACAGAGCGGCAACAACTGTGGGCCGAGTTTCTCAAACGCCCGGTGATCGAAGAGGTCGATGTCGCCGCCCTCGCATTGAGCGGCATGGCGCTAGCCACCGGTGATTCGGGGGCGACGTCTGCTGGCAAATCACCGGCGGCTAGCGCCGTGCCGCTCACAAAGCGTTCCGAGAAGAACGCGAACGCGACCACTCTAAAATTCGCGCTGATCCCGCCGGGGGAGTTTCGCAAGATCTTCACGCGGCCGCGCGATCCGGCGATTGAGCCGGACATGCCGGTGCGGCGGTTCCGCATCACCAAGCCTTACGCGATCAGCACCACCGAAGTCACCTGGGACCAGTTCCGCCAGTTCGTCGAGGCCACCGGCTACCAAACCGAAGCCGAAACCAACGGACTCGGCGGACGCGATCGCGAATTCAAACCCGATCCCAAAATCAACTGGCGCACCCCCGGCTGGAAACCCGCTCCCAACGAGCCCGTCACGCAAGTCACCCCGAAAGACGCCGAAGCGTTCTGTGCGTGGCTGAGTAAGTTGGCCGCCCCCGGCCGACCCTCTTCGGGCGACGCGGCCAAAGACGAGGAAAAGAAAAACAAAGACAAGACGGCCGAGGGCGGCCATCCTACGGGCGGCCATCCTACATACCGTCTGCCGACCGAGGCGGAATGGGTGTACGCTTGCCGGGCGGGGAGCGTTCACAAGCACGTCGTCGGTCCCGAACCGAAAGACCTCGATTACTACGCCTGGAGCCAAGGGTCTCCGCAGGCGACCAACACCGGAACCGCGTTGCATCCGGTGGGCATCATGAAACCCAATCCCTTCGGCCTGCACGACACGCTGGGCAACGTCTGGGAGCGTACGATCGACCTCCTCAACGGTCCGGGTTCCCTCACGCCCTATTTGGGCACGAACGATCCACGCGGAATGCGAGATGCGAACCTGGCCGGCGGTTCCTACCTGGACGTTCCGAGCACGGTGCATCCCGACTTCATCATGTCATCGCATCCGGAACCGGGACCGCACATCGGCTTCCGCGTGCTGAAGCAATTCGATGGCGAGCCGCTGCCGGGTCCGCTCGACCGTCCGCTGGTGCTGCGCGCGGGCCAGACGCTGAGCGTCCACGCGCTGGTCCCGCGCCCCGAAAAGATCCCCGGCCTGCAAAGCTGGTCCATCGAACTCGCCGGACCACACGGTTTGTACTCAACTGCGATCGCGGTGAGTCCGAAGAGCGATCTGATTGCGACCGGCGGCAGCGGCTTCGGCAAGATCAGCCTCTGGGACCGCGACGGCAACTACCAACGCGCGCTGCTCGGCCATGAGGCCAATGTGAATTCGCTCGACTTCTCGCCAGACGGCCGTTGGCTGGCGTCGTGCGAATTCGGTGGAGGAACTCAGGGCTTTGGAGGCATCACCGCGCGAGTGTGGAACGTCGAAACCGGCGCATTGCACGCCGTCATTCCCTTTTCAGGGTGGGCGTACAAGGTCGCATTCAGTCCGAACAGCGAACGACTCGCGATTGCCGGACCTACAAATCCGCTGGTCGTACTCGAACTCCGCACCGGTCAGACAGTCAGCGACGCGACGGACGCTCACGGCGCTAATGCGGCGTCTGTCGCCTGGTCACCGGACGGCACTGAGCTGGCTTGTTCCCACGGCAACAATCACCTCCGGGTGCGGGATGCGAAGTCGCTCAAGGTGCTGCGTGAAGTCGAAGCTCCGGCGTCGCAAAATCTTGAATGGTCCCCCGACGGCCAATCGCTCGCACTACTCACCGATGATCGAAAGGTGGCAATCCGCGACGCGAAAACGCTGGAAATCCGAAGGACGTTCGGGTCGTCTGGAATCGTCAGTTATGCGCACTCGCTGGCGTGGTTGCCGGACAGTCGGCGATTGCTGGTCGCGCAGGAGCAAGTCCCAACCGGTGTCTTTGACGCTTTCAGTGGTGAGTCGCTCTCAACATTCGTTGGCACCGGAAACGTGGCCTCCGTCGCGCTGTTGAAGGATGGCCAAGAAGCGGTTCTCGAAGCTTACGGACGATTGGTCTTCTACGACACGTCCACCGGCCAGAAGGTCCGCGAAGGGAAGGATCGAGCCGGAACGGGCGGTGGTGGTTGGTGCGCGCTGTCACGCGATGGACGCGAGATGTTCAATCAAAGTTGGGGCAAGATTTGGGTGAACGATGCGGCAACGGGCGAACGCCTTCGTTCGTATCCACAATCCGTTGAGGCATCCTCAGCGCCCTACGTGTCGCCCGATGGAAAGCTGCTGGCCATTGCGATTGCTAGTTTGCCGACGATGCAGATTGTCGATGAGCAGACCGGAGCGAAACGACACGAATTGTCGCACGGTCAAGGCAACGTGACTCGCGTGGCGTGGTCGCCCGATGGGAAATGGCTGGCGACTGGGGCGACCGACAAACTGGTTCGCGTGTGGAACGTCGCCACCGGGAAGATCGAGCACGAACTCGCCGGACACACGGGGACGATCTGGAGCCTCGCCTGGTCCCCCGACGGCACCCGCCTCGCCTCGGCCGCCGAGGACAAAACCGTCCGGCTCTGGGATCCCCTCGCGGGAAAACTCGTCGCCACCTACGATCAGTTTCCGGAAGCGATGGCCTTCGGCCTGGGTGTAGCCTATGCGGGTCAACAACTCGCTTGGACCAGCGGCAGCCGTCGGCTGTGGATTGCGCTATCGCACCAAATCGTGCCGCTCGACGTGGAGACCGGTACGTTCGGCCCGTTGGAAATTTTCACTGGCGTGTCGGTGACGTACCTCAACACGTCCCCCGACGGCCAGCGGTTGCTCGCGCGGGAAGGCTACGGTTGGACGTTCGTCCGTGGCCGAGACGCTCAGGACCGCCGCCTGCTCGGCCAACACCTGGGCCACACCGCGCAGTGGCATCCCGACAGCCGCCGCTTCCTGGGTTCGGAGTGGTACTACGGCACGGTCGGGTTCGACGTGGAGACGAACCGTCGGCTGGGCCTGCTCTTCCCGTGGCTGACCGGCGACCACTGGCTCTGCCTCGGCCCCACCGGCCACTACCGCGGCAGC
>JAPLNX010000249.1 GCA_026400935.1 Planctomycetia bacterium
GCAGCGAAAAACATCGAAGACTTCGGTGACGGCATTCGGTTGAGTCGAACGGGAATCTTTCTGGCGGATAGCGTGATTGTCGATTTCTTGTAAGCGAACTTCTGGCGAAATCGACGAGCAATGTTGCACGGCCCCACTGAGCTTGTCTCAGTGGAGACTGGCTTTTGCACTACGGCGTGACTCAACTCAATCGTGTAGGCGAAGTGCAAAAGCCCCTTCACCACTGAGGCAAGCTCAGTGGGGTTGCTTGGGGCGAGCCTAGTGGCCATCTCTTGAGCTCGCTAACTTTCGACAACAAACGACTGACATCAATCAACTCTTTAGTTTCGCACTGTTTGGACTGCTCAATGCCTGCTGATTCGCCGAATTTGTTGAACCAACTTTTGGAAGACCGCATTCTTGTGCTCGATGGCGCGATGGGGACGATGATCCATCGCTATCAACCGACCGAAGCGGACTATCGCGGTCAGCGGTTCGCCTCGCATCCGATCGACTTGAAGAACGCGGGGGACGTTCTGGTCTTCACGCAGCCGAAGATGATCGCGGAGATTCATCGCGCGTATCTCGACGCCGGAGCGGACATCATCGAAACAGATTCGTTCAATGCGAATATCATCTCGCTGCGCGAATTTCAGTTGGACGACCTCACGCACGAGATGAATCGAACGGCGGCCGAGTTGGCTCGGAGCGTGGCGGACGAGGTCACAAAGTTGAACCCGTCGAAGCCGCGATTTGTTGCGGGGAGCATCGGGCCGACGAAGGTGATGCTCTCGTTCAATGCGGACAAGGCGGGGTTTCGGCCAGTCACGTTCGATGAGATGGTTGATTCGTATGCCGAGCAAGTTCGAGGGTTGCTCGACGGCGGCGTGGACTTGCTGTTGCCGGAGACGTCGTTCGACACGCTCAACATGAAGTCGTGTCTGGTCGCAATCGAACGAGTATTCGACGAGCGCGGCGTGCGTATCCCGGTGATGATTTCCGGGACGATCTTTACCGGCGGTCGAACACTGACGGGGCAATCGCTCGAAGCGTTCTGGACATCACTGGCACATTACCCGGCGATGTCAGTCGGGTTGAACTGCGCGTTGGGGCCGGCGCAGATGCGACCGTATGTCGAACTGCTTTCAAACCTCTCGACGCGCTACATCAGTTGTTATCCGAACGCCGGAATGCCGGATGGCATGGGTGGGTTCGATTCGTCGCCCGATGAAGTCGCCGGACACATCCACGACTTCGCCAAGAACGGTTGGGTGAACATCGTCGGCGGCTGCTGCGGCACGAATCCCGATTACATCCGCAAGATCGCCGCTGCGGTCGAAGGGATGAAGCCGCGCAAGATCGGCGGCGCGCCGCAGTGGTCGGCGTTTGCAGGACGTGAACGGGTTGAGGTTCGGCCTGATGCCAACTTCCTGATGATCGGCGAGCGGACGAACGTCACTGGTTCGCGGAAGTTTGCGCGGCTGATCAAAGAGGGGCAGTTCGACGAGGCGCTCGCTGTTGCGAAGCAGCAAGTCGAAAGCGGCGCGAACGTGATCGACGTCAACATGGATGAAGGGCTGCTCGACAGCGAGCAGGCGATGACGCACTTCCTGCACTTGATCCACGACGACCTCGATATCAGCCGCGCACCGATCATGGTCGATAGCTCGAAGTTCAGCGTGCTCGAGGCTGGCTTGAAGTGCCTCGAAGGCAAAGGGATCGTCAATTCAATCAGCATGAAGGAGGGGGTGGAGAAATTCCTCGAACAGGCGCGGACTATTCGTCGTTACGGTGCGGCGGTCGTTGTCATGGCCTTCGATGAATCCGGCCAAGCGGTCACGGCAGACCACAAAGTGGCGATCTGTCAGCGCGCTTACAAACTGCTGACGGAGAAAGCAGGCTTCTCGCCCGAAGACATCATTTTCGATCCGAACATTCTGACGATCGGCACGGGCATGGAAGAACACGCGAACTACGCGGTGGAGTTCTTCGAGGCTGTGCGACGGATCAAGCAAGTCTGTCCCGGAGCGAAAACTTCGGGTGGCGTGAGCAACGTGTCGTTCTCGTTCCGCGGCAACGACACGGTTCGCGAAGCGGTCAACGCCGTGTTTTTGTATCACGCGATCCAAGCCGGCCTCGACATGGGGATCGTCAATGCTGGGCAACTCGAAGTGTATGAGGAGATCGACAAGGAATTGCTTATCCATGTCGAGGATGTTGTGCTGAATCGCCGTCCTGATGCGACTGAGCGGCTCATTACGTTCTCGGAGAAATTCAAAGGGACCGGTGGTAAAGAGTCCGCCGATGCCATCGAGGAGTGGCGTCTGGGTACCGTCGAAGAACGTCTCAAGCACGCGATGCTCAAGGGAGTCACCGACTACATTGATGCCGATACTGAAGAAGCTCGCCAAAAATACGGTCGCCCGCTGAGCGTCATCCAAGGTCCACTGATGGCCGCCATGAGCGTCGTCGGAGAACTGTTCGGTGCCGGTAAGATGTTTCTGCCGCAGGTCGTGAAGTCCGCCCGCGTCATGAAGAAGGCGGTCGCATATTTGGAACCGTTCATGGAAGCTGAGAAGGCAGAAGCAGCCTCTCAAATTTCAAATTCGAAGTCTGAAATCGCCGATTTGAAATCTCAACCGGCCTCGTCATACCGCGGTACGATCGTCATCGCGACCGTCAAAGGGGACGTTCACGACATCGGCAAAAACATCGTCGGCGTCGTGTTGCGGTGCAATAACTTTGAGGTCATCGATCTCGGTGTGATGGTCCCTTGTGAAAAGATTTTGGAGACCGCTCGTGAGAAGAACGCGCAGATCATCGGGCTGAGCGGGCTCATCACGCCGTCACTCGACGAGATGGTTCACTTCGCCAAGGAAATGACGCGGAACGGATTTTCGATCCCGCTCATGATCGGCGGTGCAACGACCTCGTCGAAGCACACGTCCGTGAAGATCGCGCCGGGTTACAACCACATTGTCGTGCATGTCGTCGATGCGTCGCAGTCGGTTCCGGTTGTCGAAAACCTGCTCGATCCAACTCGCAAGGCGGAGTTCGACCGCCAGAACACCGCGACTCAAGAACGAGATCGAGCGAACTTCGCGGATCGCAACGCTCGATCGCTCGTTCCCTATGCCGACGCGCTCGCTCGACGTTTTCAAACAGATTGGGCGACCGTTGATATTCAAACACCGGAGTTCCTCGGCTTGCGTCTGTTCGATGACTTTCCGCTGACCGAACTCGTTCCGTACATCGACTGGTCACCGTTCTTCCAAACGTGGGAGTTGAAGGGGAAATACCCCACGATCTTCAACGACCCGACCGTTGGTAGCGAAGCCAGAAAGTTATACGACGACGCCCGCACCCTGCTCGATCAAATCATCGCCAACAAATGGCTGACTGCTCGCGGTGTGTTCGGATTCTGGCCCGCTCACAGCGACGGGGATGATGTCGTCGTTGAGGTCGGGCACGCTGAATCGGTGATCCCCGCAAACTCCCAAATTTCGGACCTCCGCCCTCCGCCCTCCGCTCTCCCCTCTTCCCTCCGTCTTCCGATGCTCCGCCAGCAGTGGGAACGCAAAGGCCAAAGCGACTTTCGTTCGCTGGCCGACTACATCGCACCGGCCACTTGCGAACGCACGGATTATCTCGGGGCGTTCGCAGTGACGACCGGCATCGGCTGCAACGAACTCTGTGCTCGCTTCGACAAAGATCATGACGATTACCACTCGATTATGGCGAAAGCCCTCGCCGATCGACTGGCCGAAGCGTTTGCGGAATGCCTGCACAAGCACGCTCGTGATGCATGGGGCTACGGTCGCAATGAGGGGCTGACAACCGACGACCTCATCGAAGAAAAGTATCGTGGCATCCGTCCGGCGTTCGGCTATCCCGCATGTCCCGACCACACTACGAAGCGACCGCTGTTCGAGTTGCTAAACGCCGAGAAAAACGTCGGTATCGAATTGACGGAAAGCTTCGCAATGCTCCCGGCCGCATCAGTCAGCGGCCTGTACTTCGCGCACCCCAACGCACGCTACTTCGCGGTCGATCGCCTGACGAAAGACCAAGTCGCAAACTACGCCAAGCGAAAGGGCATGACGGTTGGCGAAGTCGAACGCTGGTTGTCACCCAATCTGGGTTACTGAAGCGGCGTTCGACAGCCGCTCGCATGCGATGACAGTCGCTTTGCCAAGCACACGTGCATAGATCAAGACACCGGGGCGCGAACCATCGAGCGGCAGTTTGCGGCGGACTTTCTCGATGTCGATGGAAAGATGTCGGCATTTGATCTCGGCCGATCCGAATTCAAAGCGGCGACAAGCCGCACGCACTTCGCGGTCGTTGTTGGGCAAAACTTCGAGCACTCGAAAGGTCTGCATCCAAGGTGACACGACGGCGGTTGGGCCCGTGAGATACTCCTCGGCATCATCTAATCGAGTGACCTGCAAACGCTCGGCCAACACATCGAGCAAGCCTGAGCGGACCAGTGCGGGATCGGGATCGAAAACGAATGCTTGCGTTATTGTGATGTCCGCTCGCGCCGAAAGCGGATCGGCGGAAATTGTTTCGCCTGACGGTAACACTGTCGCACGAAACGATTCGCTCCCCGCGAGATCGCCGAACCAGACGGTTGCTTCTTTGCATTCGCCGTTGAGGCTGATCAGTTCAATCTCTGCACCTGGAAACTTGCCGACAAAATTACTGGCCGGACTGAGCTTGATAGCGCCGCCACGAAACTCGGCAATCAGCGATTTGAGCACTTCCAACCCCGGCGAAAAATCTTCGATTCGAAGCGTGCGCTGCTGGCCGCTTGGCCGACGATCTGGGTCGATATGTAACAGGCCATTGCGGTCAACCACGGTCGTGACGTCCTGAGTCAACGTTTGCAGACGATCAGCGACACCGTAGAACTCCGCGTTCCAGACCGCTCGCAAACACATCGAAGGATCCAGGTCGATACCGCGCACGTCACAGCGTTCGGCCAGCGCGATCGCGTCACCGCCAATGCCGCAGCAGTAGTCCCAAACGAGTCCTTCAAAGCGTTTCGCTTTGTGTCGCGCGACCGTTTCTGATGTTGCCTGCTCAAGCCCCGTCGGTGTGAACCACATCTGGTCCGCCTGCGAGAATTTTACCGCTGCTTTGCGACGGAGATCACGCAGTGTCAGTGCCGTGCGCACAGCGGCGTCGGAAAACTGTGTGCGTAAGCGCTGTTGCAAATGAAATTCGGTCTCACGCGGTTGCGGATGCGTGAGTGCATCAAAAAGCTGTGGCGAGTTTTTCAACTCGTTCAAAACTCGCAATTCGTCCGCAAAAGCTTCGCTGTCTAACATGCCTGCCCGATTGGTTGTAAAGACGCCATATCAAGACGCCCCCACCGAGCTTGTCTCGTTGGATTCAGGCTTCTGCACTATGCAACGATCTGCAAACTCGGGTAGTGCAGAAGCCCATCTCCACTGAGATAAGCTCGGTGGGGTCAGTAGAGTGTTTCGCACAGCAGGCTACTCGCGATTCGCTCTGATCGCCATGAGGTCGCTGCGAGCGTCGGTCCACAATACTTTGCGACCGTCATCTCTCACCATAAGCTTTTGAAACTCCGGTCGTGCGAGCAGTGCTTCGTCCTTCGTCAGCAACACCCAGACGTTGCTCTCGGCTCCGAACTTATTGCGACTCTGACGAGCCACCAACATCTGCAATGCCAGACGCTCCGCTTGAGCACGCAAGACAGGCCGCAAATCTAAATGTCGGTTGGAAACGTGAACCGCAATAACTCCATTGGGCGCGAGGTGTTTCTGGTAGATATCGAACGCTTCGACCGTGAGTAGATGCGTTGGAATCCCGTCTCCGGAAAACGCATCCAAAGCGATTACATCGTATGCCTGAGGTGCTTCCAACTCCATTTGCAATCGAGCGTCACCGAGCACGATGTCAGTCTTTGCCGGACAGTCGGCAAGAAAACTGAAGTATTGTTTCGCGAAACGCACAACCTCCGGATTGATTTCGTAGAAGCGGAAGTGATCTCCTTCACGCCCATAAACGGCACTTGTCCCGGCCCCCAAACCAACGAGGCCAACTTTCATTGGTTGTTCCGGTCGGCAGCCTTTGAGCAACAAACCGATTCCGGAATTCTCGCTGTAGTAAGTGGTCCCCAATCGTCGCCGCTCCGGGTCGAGGAACTGCATCCCGTGCAAGACGCCACCGTGCTTCATCTTCACGACGTCGATGTATTCCTCGATCTTCAAGACACCGAAGAAGTTTCTCACCGCATCCGTGCGGTCCACGGAACTTTGTCGCAAGTGCAGCATCAACGTAATCGTCAGTGATGCCAGCACAGCGATGATCCCTGTCCAAAGCCAAGCTGCTCGACCACGGTACAACGGGCACGAGGCATCACGGGCAAAGACCACCAGCGGTAAGACCAGCGCGACCAAGATCGACCAATGAAACTCGACATAGTCCGTAAAGATTCGAGGGGCGAGCAAACCGACAAACATCCCGCCCAACGCGCCTCCCGCAGAGATGCAGAGATAAAACGATGTCAAGAATTTTAGATGCGGCTTCATCCGCACCAACTCGCCATGACAGACCATGCAGCCGCAAAACAGCAGTGAGAAAAAGGCCAACACCTGAGAATGCATCGGCGCATTCCCGCGCTGATGCAGCAACCACACGCTGTAGCCGGTCGAAATCATTAAGCCGCCATAGAATACCGGGCGGATGTACCACCGCGTGCTGTCGAATGTCAGGATGAAGGACAGCAGATAAATCGTCAGCGGCACGATCCACAGAAACGGGATCACGGCTACTTCTTGGCAGACCTGGTTTGTAATGGCGATCAGCAACACGCACGCCGTCATCGGTAACGTGATCCACAACAGCCAATCTGTGCGAGTCGGCTTGCTCGGTTCGTCCGCGATCTCATTGGACAACATGTCGCTCACCTCTCGCTTCGCGTCGGCCCCCTCAGTGAGGTCAATTGATGTTTCCGTAGCAAGCCTCAACGCAAATGGCTCATCGGATCGCAACGCATTCGCCAAAGCACACAGTCCGCAGGTCGTCGCAAAAGCGAAGAAGCCCCACGACCAAAGTTCCCCTTGCCGAGTGATGTCGAACGCTGGCTCAAACGCGAATGGATACGACAGCAACGCCAACAGCGATCCGACGTTCGACAGTGCATACAACCGATACGGCGAGACCCCCGAATTGATCCGCGCAAACCACGATTGCAGCAACGGCCCGGTTGCTGACAACAAGAAATACGGCAGTCCAATGCAGACAGTGAGCAACAACATAATGCGCCCAGTCGGGTCATCTGCTGGGCTCGGCTTCCAACTCGCTGCCGGAGTGATCGGTCCTAGCGATGCGGCAACGGCCAACAGAACGACATGCAGCCCCGCTTGAAGCTCACGCGGCAGGTATTTGGTCGCCAGATGTGCGTAGACATAGCCGCAAAATAACACGATCTGAAAGAACAACATGCAGACCGTCCACACCGCCGGACTGCCGCCAAACCAAGGCAGGATTGCCTTGCTCAACAACGGCTGCACTTGAAACAACAAGAACGCGCTCAGAAATGTCGTTAGTGCAAAGAGAGGTGTGGTCCAACGGGTTGCCATCTTGAAAACCGTGCTAGTAAGAGGGGGGGGGCGTGCTTCAACGCTCCGTTAGTTTGCGTCGTTGGCACGTAAGAGAAGTCGCGCAGTGACGAATGCGTTGAATCAA
>JAPLNX010000457.1 GCA_026400935.1 Planctomycetia bacterium
AAACGCACTAGCCGTCATCGCTCCGCGTGACGAGCCGAACGCTTCATCAGCGCTGCTTGGTCATTCGGCTCGTCACGCGGAGCGATGACGGCTACGTACCAGCGTTGCATGGTTTGACCGGATGCTCGCGACGTCCAACAATCGCGAAGCATTCTGCGTTCGTGGCTCTGGCGAAAGGTGTTACTCGTGCTCAATCGAATTGTGAGTTGGTTGGTTTGTGGTATCGGACTCATTGGCCTGATTTCAGTTGTGGCGTTTGCAGATGAGACAAAGCAGAGCAACAAGGCAAACGTGGTGGTGATCCTCGCTGACGATCTCGGCTTCTCGGACCTCGGTTGTTATGGAGGCGAGATTTCGACGCCAGCGCTGGATGGACTGGCGAAAAACGGGTTGCGGTTTACACAGTTCTACAACACGGCTCGCTGTTGGCCTTCGCGAGCCGCTTTATTGACCGGGTATTACGCACAGCAAGTGCGACGGGATGGGTTTCCGGATGGGAAGAAGGGTGGCGGTTCGCAGGGTACTCGACCGGCGTGGGCGAAGTTGCTGCCGGACATGCTCAAGCCGATGGGCTATCGGTCTTATCATTCGGGTAAGTGGCATGTGGATGGGGCGCGGTTGGCGGGTGGGTTCGATCGGTCTTACAGCGTCGAAGATCACGACCATTACTTCGCGGTGAAGAACCATTTTGAAGATGACCGAAAGCTGCCGCCGGTCGATCCGGCGAAACCGCATTACGTCACGACGGCGATTGCCGATCACGCAGTGAAATGCTTGCAGGATCATGCCGAGCAACATGCCGGTCAGCCGTTCTTTTCGTTTGTGGCGTTCACGTCGCCGCACTTTCCGTTGCAGGCGCTGCCGGAGGATATCGCTCGATACGCGGCGAAGTATCGCGGCGGTTGGGACGCCGCGCGGCAGGCTCGGTGGGAACGGATGACGGCGATGAAGTTGCTCACGTGCGGGTTGTCGGCGACGGAGCGTGATGTCGGGCCGCCGTATCATCTTCCAGATGCGTTGGAAAAGCTGGGAGCGCGTGAGGTCAATCGCCCGCTGCCCTGGGGCGAACTCAGTGACGGACAACGGGACTTTCAAGCGGCGAAGATGGCGATTCACGCGGCGATGGTCGATCGCATGGACCGCGAAATCGGGCGGTTGGTTGAGCAACTCCGAGCGATGAATGCGCTCGACAACACGTTGATCTTTTTCTGTTCCGACAACGGAGCGAGCGCGGAGATCATGGTTCGGGGTGACGGGCACGATCAGTCGGCGGCACCCGGTTCGGCGGCGAGTTATTTGTGTCTCGGACCCGGTTGGTCGAGTGCTTCGAACACGCCGTTCCGCCGACACAAAACGTGGGTGCATGAAGGAGGGATCTCGACGCCGTTGATCGTGCATTGGCCGCGCGGTATCGCGGCTCGCGGCGAGCTGCGGCATAACCCCGGTCACTTGATCGATGTCGTGCCAACGATCCTCGAAGCCACGGGCGGCAAACGGTTCGAGACTTGGGATGGGAAGCCGGTTCCTCCCGCGCCGGGAAAGAGTTTGCTCGCCGCGTTTGCGAAGGACGGCAGCGTCACGCGTGAGTTGCTTTGGTGGCTACACGAAGGGAACCGCGCGATCCGCGTCGGTGATATGAAACTCGTGGCCGCGGGAGCGAAGAGTGCGTGGGAGTTGTATGACCTCGGTGCCGATCGAGGTGAATCGAAAGATCTTTCCGCCAAGTTGCCCGATCAGTTGCGCGAACTGGAACAACTTTGGACGAAGACGACGGATGAGTTTCGTGACTTGGCGACACGCGACGCGAAGCCGTGATCGCGATTCAATCGTCGGAACTGGGAAACGAAGGGCGAAGAAACGTAGGCGAGTCGCCTTTGAACAATTCGCGTTGTCGCGATTGAGAGTGATTGACCGCATTGGGAATCTCAGTTGCGAAGCAACTGAGCTACGCAAAGCCTTGTAACGACAACAACGAATTGACTGCCAACACTCATGGAGAATCGCCGCATGTTTGTCCGTCGTTTTGTGGTTCGAGTCACTCGATCGCGTTTCGTAATTTGTATTGCATTGCTCCTGTTGCCGTTTGTGGTGGCGACAGTGGAGGGAGCGGACACGAAGCGGCCGAATATTTTGTTTGCGTTTGCGGATGACTGGGGGCGGTATGCCAGCATCTTCGCGGCGGTGGATGGGCCGGGGTCGATGAATGATGTGCTCAAGACGCCGAACATTGATCGGATCGCGCGCGAGGGGGTGTTGTTTCGGCGTGCGTTTGTGAATGCGCCGTCGTGTACTCCGTGCCGCAGTTCGTTGCTGTCGGGGCAATACTTTTGGCGCACCGGTCGAGCGGCGATTCTGCAAGGGGCAGTATGGGACTCGAAGATTCCGAGCTTCCCGCTGCTGCTGCATGACGCTGGCTATCACATCGGGCAGACGTACAAAGTCTGGAGCCCCGGCACTCCGAACGACGCTCCGTTTGGCGGCGAACGATTCGCGTATGAGAAAGCAGGCGGCAAGTTCAACAACTTTTCGGAGAACGTTACGAAGCTGGTTCGCGAGGGAAAGCCGATCGAAGCGGCGAAGGCCGAGATGTATCGCGACGTGACGGGGAACTTCGACGCATTCCTCGCCGACCGCAAATCCGCGCAACCGTTTTGTTATTGGTTCGGGCCGACCAACGTGCATCGCATGTGGGAGCAAGGTTCGGGCAAGGCGTTGTGGGGGATTGATCCAGATTCGCTCAAAGGGAAGCTACCAAATTTTCTGCCCGATGTTCCTGAAGTGCGTGCAGACATCGCCGATTACTTCGGTGAGATTCAGGCGTTCGATCATGCGATCGGTTTGCTGCTGAAGAAGCTGGAAGAGATCGGCGAACTCGACAACACGCTGGTCGTGGTCAGCGGCGATCACGGGCCGCCCGGCCTTCCGCACGGGAAGTGCAACTTGTACGACTTCGGAACCGGCGTGACGTTGGCGATTAGGGGAGCAGGAACTCACGGTGGCCGAGTGCTCGATGATTTCGTCTGCTTGCCAGATCTCGCCCCGACGTTTCTGGAAGCAGCCGGACTCACGCCGCCGGAAGCCATGACCGGTCGCAGCTTGGTCCCCGTTTTGAAATCCGAGAAGTCCGGCCACGTTGATTCGCAGCGCTCGTTTGTCATCACCGGTCGCGAACGGCATGTCGAGAGTGCTCGCGATGACTACCTGCCGTATCCGCAACGCGCGTTGCGAACGAAAGATTTTCTGTACGTCATCAACTTTGAACCGGATCGTTGGCCGCTGGGCAATCCGTATGAGCTGGATGACGGCAAGACGCCCGACTTGAAAGCTCTGGCGAACGAGACCTTCGTCACATTCCGCGACATGGATGCCAGCCCAACAAAAGCGTGGCTCGTCGCGCATCGGCACGAGCCGCAATGGAAACCGTACTTCGATCGAACATTTGCCAAACGCCCGCGCGAAGAATTGTTCGTCCTCGCCGATGATCCGGATCAGATTCACAACGTCGCCGCCGATCCGAAGTACGACACGATTCGCAAGGACTTGAATCAGAAACTGATGGCCGAATTGATTCGGACCAACGATCCGCGCGTGACTGGCGACAAGCAATTTTTCGAGAAGCCACCGTTGTCCGGGCCACTTGCTCAGCCGCGTCGGAATAAAAAGTAGTCACGCAACCCTTCGCATTCGGGTCGATTGGAATGGGACAACCACCAAGGCACAAAGACACGAAGAACCACAAATAACTTCGCCGCATAATCTTTGTGTCTTCGTGCCTTGGTGGTTGACCCTTTGAGTGATGCCCTATTGTCAGCAAGAATGACGGAGCCCCCTAATTACAGAACCTTGTTTCTTGCTTCCCTCATCCCCTTAATAAGGAATTGATTCATGCAGCGATTTGCGTCTCGGTTTGTGGCCTGGTGTTTGTTGGCGTGGGGGCTAATTGCCGTGCCCGCTAGTGCTCAAGATGCGGCGGTGCCGAAAGGGGAAGTTTCGAAGCACACGTTCGAGCAATCGAAGATTTTTCCTGGCACGACGCGCGAGTTTTGGGTCTATGTTCCGAAACAATACGATCCTGAGAAACCGGCGTGCATTTACGTGAATCAAGACGGAGTGCAGTACAACGCGCCGACGGTGTTTGACGATCTGATTCACAAGAAAGAGATGCCGGTCACGATTGGTGTCTTTGTGATGCACGGTCGCGTGAAGGCGAACACCGAACACGCGCTCGATCGGTTCAATCGCAGTTACGAGTACGACGGACTTGGCGACGCGTACGCTCGGTTTCTGATCGACGAACTGTTGCCGGAAGTCGAGAAGCTGAAGACCGCCGACGGGCGAGCGATCAAGCTGTCCAAGAACGGCAACGATCGTGCAATCGGCGGTGCGAGCAGCGGGGCGATCTGTGCTTTCACGGCGGCGTGGGAGCGGCCCGATTCGTTTCAGCGCGTCTTCAGCGCGATCGGCACTTATGTCGGTTTGCGAGGCGGGCACAATTACTCGACGCTGATCCGCAAGTACGAGCCGAAGCCGATCCGCATTTTTCTGGAAGACGGCAGCAAGGACCTCAACATCTACGGCGGCGATTGGTGGATGGCCAACCTGGCGATGGAACGGTCGCTCGTCTTCGCTGGCTATGAAGTGGAACACAACTGGGGCGAAGGAGGCCACAGCGGCCAGCACGCGACCGAGATTTTCCCGGACGTGATGCGCTGGTTGTGGAAGGACTGGCCGAAGCCGGTTGTCGCTGGCAAAGGCTCGCCACAGATTCAGGAGATTCTGATTCCCGGCGAGGAGTGGAAGCTGATCTGCGAAGGCTACAAATTCACGGAAGGTCCAGCGGTCAATGCGAAGGGTGAGGTCTTCTACAACGACGTCGGCAACAGCAAGACGTACAAGGTCGGGCTCGACGGCAAGGTGACTGAGTTCCTCGCCGATTCGCAACGCGGCGACGGTCAAGCGTTCGGTCCAGACGGACGACTCTATGCAAACGCGGGCGCGACCGAACAAGTCCTCGCATGGGACGCGCACGGGAAATCGACAGTCTTTGCAGACGGCTTCAAAGGGAACGATCTCGTCGTGCGTCATGACGGCAGCCTGTTCGCGACCGCTCCGTTCACGACTCCGAACGACAGCAAGATTTGGTACGTGTCGCCCAAGGGAGAAAAGAAGATCGTCGATACCGGGCTGAAGTTCGCGAACGGCCTTTGTTGCTCACCGGACCAAACGCTGTTGTATGTCGCTGACAGCCGCAGCCACTGGCTCTATAGCTATCAGATTCAGGCCGATGGCTCGTTAGCTCACAAGCAAAAGTATTTCCATCTGCACGTGCCCGATACCGCCGACGACAGCGGAGCCGACGGAGTCCGCACCGATCGAGATGGCCGCGTCTGGGTGGCGACTCGCATGGGCCTGCAAGTCTGCGATCAACCGGGCCGAGTCAACTGCATCATCCCGACTCCGAACGGCAAGGTTTCCAATTTGACCTTCGGCGGCGAGCACTTTGACACTCTCTTCTGTACCTGCGGCGACAAGGTCTATTCACGCAAAGTGAAGGTCAAAGGGGCGAATGGCTGGCACGCTCCGATCAAGCCGGGACAGCCGCGGTTGTAGATCGAAATGAGAAAAGGATTCAGGATGCGTCGTCGACTCTCACTTCGAGAGCCAGCGACGAGGAGCGAGCGGTAGAGTTGGTCCGTGAAATTGCCAACGATCTCAACTGTCCGCTCTATGAATGGACGATGACTTCCGGATTGCGACAGCTTGGCGACAAGGGGGCCTGGATGCCGGTCGCCATGCTCGCCGGAAAGCAGAAGCTGACACTTATCACTCAGCCCTAACGGGCCTGTCGATGGCCGACGATGATACCACTCCCCGCGAGACCGATAGATGCCGGCCGTCGTGGAGCACCATTTGAAGGTCGCCGTGGGTTTCAACCCACTGAGGGCGATGACACAGGAATGATTCGTCGCGGAGCGACGATGGAAAGCGGAGGGCATCGGCGCGTAGGAAATTGATCGCTAATCGTGTGGCGATGGTTCAATCGTCGCTCCGCGACGAGATGGTTTGGCGGGATGGCCGACCGTGGGTTGAAACCCACGGCGACCTTCGGCGGTCGCACTGCGACCAAGGACAAGAACCAAAGAGTCATCACGGCTAGCCATGAACGGCGTGGCCTCGTATTCTGTTTGCCATGAGCACCTCCCCCCTAATTGCGTCATCCGGCTATCGGTACATCGCCAGCGTCCCCGGAGTGCGCAGCGGCCAGGCCATTGTCGAGGGAAGTCGCATTGGTGTGCATGACGTGATCGCCCTTCTGCAAACGGGTGAGTCGGTCGAGTCCGTTGTCGCGAACTGCTTTCCCACACTGACTCGCGCCCAAGTTTACGAATGCCTTGCGTACTACGAAGATCATCGCGGCGAGATTGATGTCCTCGTGTCACGTCAGATGCAGACGGAAGCATGACTTTCTTCTTCGACCACGATGTTCCCGAAGATGCCGCTTTCGCCTTGGAAGCGATGGGCCACCAAGTCGTCCGCCTGCGACAAGTCTTACCGACGAAAACCACGGACGACGAAGTCTTTCGATACGCGAACGCTAACGACTACCTCTTGGTGACCTGCAACCGGGATGACTTCTTGTCGCTGATCGGCGAAGCCCCGTTCTCTGGATTGATCGTCCTGGTGCGTCGCCCTCGCAGAGCCTTGGAACGAGCCGCCTTGGTCCAATTGATCGAACGTGTCGGCGAAGCCGGACTCCGTGGAGCGATTCACTTCGCCTGAGATTGCAAACGGTTCCAGTCAACGACGACCGGCGTAGGATGGCCGCCCTCGGCCGTCTGTGTTTTCGGACGAACGGCCAATGAACCGCAAGACGTCCGAGGGCGGCCGATGGTGTGACGATGGTGTGACGATGGTGTGACGATGGTGTGACGATGGTGTGACGATGGTGTGACGATGGTGTGGCGATGGTGTGGCGATGGTTCAATCGTCGCTCCGCGACGAGATGGTTTGGCGGGTTGGCTCCGCCGCGGCGGATGGGTGGAAACCCACGGCGACCGTCGTGCTGTCGCTCCGCGACTCGAACAACCGCTCGGTCGTCACGAGAGCGGAAGAACCAATCGCTGATGCGTCGTGCGGGTGTGTCACTCGGCGAATGGATTCACCACCAGCACCGAGTCGTAGCGCATGCCGTTCGAGAGGTCTTCGGAGTACAGCGTCGTGACTCCGGCTTCGATGCATGCGGCGAGCAACATGCTGCCCCAGTGTGAGAGGCAGTAACGACGGCTGAGATCTAACGCCGTCAGCACGGTCATGTGTAGTGGCGTGACGATCGGAAACATCTCGATCATCCAACCCACAAAGTCATTGACCTTTTCGGGGGCGAGAACCTGCTTCGATTCCCAGCGCCGCAGGCCGTTGACGAACTCACTGGCGACCTGCCACAGCAAGACGGTTTCACCCGCACGAGCCAGCTCTTCGAGGAGATCGTAGGCTCGCTGTCGCTTGATCGGTTCGCGATGGTCAACGGCATACAGCCAGACGTTGGTGTCAGCGGCGTTCATGCAATTGATCCCGTGTCAGGCGTTCGGCTTCACCAAACAACGGAGTGGCATCGCTGAGGGCTCGAAACTTTCGCAGAGCTTCCAGCTTCCGATCAACATCCTTCGCGATCGGGGCGACAGTGATTTCAACTCGGCTCTGCTCCGGCAAGTCCAGCGGATCGTCCAATTTTAATGATCCATCGACGACGGTCGCGGTGTGTCTCGTTTTCATCGTTCCATTTCCTCGAAACGCCGTGCAGCGACTCGCCGTTTTGACGAGTCATCGAGTTTGCGTGAATCGCAGTTTACGCTGCCGCGAAGAATCCGTGAACGTCAGCTTTTGATTCCCCATGACGCAACTTTTGCAGATCAAAGTTCATCATCGGTGGCCGGTTTCATCGGTTGTGGTGCTGGCATTCCATGCGATCGTTATCCGCGCGAATCACAGTTTCAAACGGCGCTCCGCGACGAGATTCGTTAGGGCGATTGCCGACCGTGGGTGGAAACCCACGGCGATCTTCGGCGGTCGCTCTGCGACCAGGGACAAGAACCAAAGAGTCACCCGACCCCGCGTTCCCAACTGTCGCGCAAGAATTCGCGGTCGAGATGCCGTCCGTCGCGGAGCGACATTTGATGGTCGCAGTGGGTTGAAACCCACGGATGGCGATGACACAGGAATGATTCGTCGCGGAGCGACGATTGAAGGCGGGGGGCATCGGCGCGAAGGAAATTGATCGCTGATCGTGTGGCGATGGTTCGATCGGCGCTCCGCGACGAGATGGTTTGGCGTGATGACCGACCGTGGGTTGAAACCCACGGCGACCTTCGGCGGTCGCTCTGCGACCAAGGACAAGAACCAAAAGTCGCACACCCGCCGAAGCGCGTTTACGAAATCTTGGTGCTGTCGGCAGGCATCTATTCAGGTTTTTGGGAGCGTGATCTGACGGTGTGGAAGCCCATTTCGCGAGGCTTGGGCGGCTCGGCCATCATTTGCCGCAGGACTTCGGTGATGGATTTGATTTGGTCGTCGTGGAAATCTACGGTCTCGGCCAGCTTGGCAATCTGCTGAGCCAGCTCGCCGGGGGGTCGCGAGTAGCCGGCGCAGATTGACGAACACCCGCATGATGGCGACGTTGACCATCGCGGCTTTTTCCGACTTCAAGACACTGCTGAGCATGGCGATGCCTTGCTCGGTAAACACCCAGGGCGGCGATCGCCGACCACCCCAACTTGAAATCACAATTTGTGATTTCAAGTTGGCCGCTTCTTGCGGAGCAAGCTGAAACGCGAAGTCATCGGGGAACCTCGCGGGGTTTCGCTTGACCGCTTGATTCAGCGCACCGACGTTGGGCGTGATGGCTCCGCCGAAACGGACTCTTCGACCAAGCCTTCGTGAGACTTCTTGTTGGTGCGCTGAATCACCGGTAAGCTCCTCGGAAGTCAGCCTGATCGAAGGAGCAAGCCATGTCGTCCAAACTGGAAATCGAATACCCCGAGAACTTGCCAGACGTGTTGCAGACGACTCGCGCGCGGTTTGAGCAGGAAGCCAAGATGGCGATGGCCGTGAAGCTGTTCGAGATGCGGCGCCTCTCGTCTGGTATGGCTGCGGATTTGGTGGGGATGGATCGTGTCTCGTTCTTGTTGCGGCTCAGCGACTTCGGCGTCCCGATGATCGACCTCGATGCTGACGAATTGGCGGAAGACGTCGCTAATGCCTGAGTCCGCGATTGTGATCAACACGGGGCCGATCCTCGCTTTGATAGCGGCAACCGGTGATTTGTCGTTGCTTCCGAAGCTGTATTCGAGAGTCATCGTGCCTCGTGAAGTCTGCGACGAAGCGTTGGCCAACGGCGGAACGATGTTCGGTGCGACAGAGTTCGCTTCCACTGACGGTATCGAGCGACGAACGGAACCCGTTGTGATTGGTTCGCTACTGAGTCAACTCCTTGATCGTGGCGAAGCCTCGGTTGTGCAACTCGCGATCAGCCAAGGCATCGAAACTGTTGCTCTCCGCCATATGTGTTGGTTGGGTGAGTGAGCGGCAAGGCGCTAGCCCAATGGCACTTACTTTAAAAGACACTTGAGTTTGGCACGGCGTTTGCGCCCGGGAGAAAGACCTCTTGGAAGGGAGTCATTCTGGCATGGCGGCGAGAAAAAAGGTTGAGGTTGCGGTCG
>JAPLNX010000239.1 GCA_026400935.1 Planctomycetia bacterium
ACCACGGCATGCCAAGCTTGCAGACGCCAACGCAGCGACTTAACCATGAATCATGTAGCCTTGGCCGCGACGAGTTGCGATGAAATCTCGCCCCAGCTTCTTGCGAAGATTAAAGACATAAACGTCCGTGAGATTTGATAACGAATCCTCGTCCTCATCAAAGAGATGCTCATAGATCATCGTGCGAGTCACCAATTTACCACGGTGAATCGCCAAAAATTCCAGCAGAGAATACTCCTTTGCCGTCAGGTTGACCGGCTCGTTCGCCTGTGTCACCGTCTTTGAAGCGAGTTCAATCATCACGTCACCAATCTCGATCACAGGCCGAGGTTGTCCCGCCGAGCGTCGAATCAACGCTCGCAATCGAGCAGCTAACTCAGACAACTCAAACGGCTTCACGAGATAATCGTCAGCGCCGGTATCTAGCCCACGCACGCGATCAGATACTGCATCACGAGCGGTCAGCATTAAGACCGGCGTCTTTTTCGTCTTCCGAATCTCTGCCAACAAAGCCCAGCCGTCGATCTTGGGAAGCATCACATCAAGCAAGATCGCGTCGTAATCCCAAGCGTTCGCTTTGTACCGACCATCTTCACCATCGTTCGCCGAATCGACAGCGTAACCTTCTTCACGCAGATACTCAGAGACCGCTCGCCGTACATCCGGTTCATCTTCAACAACAAGCACTCGCATAGCGAACACAACTCCCATGATACTGTTTAACCGCATACATCAACGGCGTGCGCGCACGCCGTTGA
Source organism: Planctomycetia bacterium (assembly GCA_026400935.1). Classification (GTDB taxonomy): domain Bacteria; phylum Planctomycetota; class Planctomycetia; order Planctomycetales; family Planctomycetaceae; genus SXKJ01. The sequence continues at coordinate 759 of JAPLNX010000239.1, forward strand.
CGTAGCGGTTAAACAACACCGACCCGATCTCAATTCGATATCACGCCGACGGCGTCTTCGGCTTCTCGTCCGGGCGACCACCACGTCCTTCGTGCCTCTGGTTACCACGCATCTTTTGATGCTGCTGTTCCATCTCTTCTTTGCTGATCGAGCCATCCTTGTTGGCATCGGCTGCCGACAATCGCTCCCAGAGAAATTCAGGAGCTTCGTCCTTAGACACCTTGCCGTCATGATTGCGGTCCAGACGACCAAAAATCATTTCGACCGATGGTGGTCCTGACATCCCGAACTGCGGACCTTGTCCTTGTTGACCGAAACCCGGTCGGCCAAAACTGGGGCCACCGAAACCAGGTCCACTCATTCCTGGACGACCAAATTCTGGCCGTCCAACATTGGGTCGTCCGGGTACCATCGCCCCGTTGCCGTGACGATGTCCATCATCATGCTGTTCGTTACCACGCTGAGCATCAGAACGTTGCGCGTCCGATGGAGCGTGTCGCTTCAGGAATTCGTCTTTGCTAATCACGCCATCGTGATTCACGTCCAACGCCTCGAAGACTCGTTCGGGGGAAGGACCTTGATTGAACTGCGGCGGACCAGCCTGATCGCGTCCCGGAGTGTGACCAAACTGCGGACCATGATCGCGATGCGGTATGCTCATCGGTGGCTGGAACGCGTGATGACGACCACCGGGCATTGGCCGGTGACCGAATCCACGAGGACCACCCGGCCCAAACTGCGGCCCGCGCCCTGGCCCGCCGGGACCGAAGCCACGATGACCGAAACCGCGCTGGCTGAACTGCTGATGTCGTGGTCCACGATGTCCCATTTGAGGACCGCGACCTGCACTGCGGTGCCCCATATGTGGTCGGTGCTGATCAGTCGGACCTCTCGAATGCGGACGACGATCGCCAAAATCTCGATGTTCAAAGCCGCCACGCGGCCCCATGCCTTGTGGGTGATGTCCGTCGTGTTGAGGGGGGCGTTCCTGACCATTTTGCGGACCGCGATCATGGTTCGTGCGTCCGGCGTCCGGATGTCGCCCTTCGTGATTGCGATGATCGGGACCACTTGGTCGGTGATTATCCGCTCGCTCGCGCGACCCGCGGTCGGTGTCTCGGTCCGATTGTCTCGGACGTTCTTGAGCGACATTGTCGATGGTCGCTGCCGAGTCTTCCGATAGACCTGCCGGTGACTCAGCCGCTGTGGACGTCGCTTCAATCCCTGTCGGCTTCGCCTCCGTCGCTGTGGCGGGTGTTGAATTCTCCGCCTCGTCAGCTCCAACACTTCGCGAGGTCCCCGCGATCACAACACTCCAACAAACTATTGAAAACAACACTCTTCGCATGGCGTGGTCTCCCTTCTCGCATATTTCGCAATTGCCGACATACGGCAGATTTACAAGCGACACAATACGCGCAAGACCTGAAGCCGAGATGAAGTACCGCGTCTAAATTTGTACTCGGCCAAGGTTGTTGAGCGTGTGTCAGTTAACGATTCTGGTGCTTCAGCAATGTGCTCGCAGACGCAACTTGGATCACGGTGCTACAGTCCAGTGCGGCTCAGGATGTCACGGAGCAATTCCACCGGCACACCAGCAGACCAAGCAGCGGCGACGGCGGGAAGCAAATTCTCTCGCGGCAAGCTTGTGAGCGTGTTCGAGCCCCTGAGTGGCAGGAAGAACGCGCTGGGACCGGTTCCGAGCACAAGGTTATCGAGCAACCCAAACGCCACTCGCCCACCGCGTGATTGATGTTCGCGCAGTTGCGGCGTCTCCCCTTCAATCGAGTACAGCACCACGTGACCGCGACAGGCCGCGATCAAGCGGTCGAGGTCCACAGCATTCACGGGAGCCACCACGGAACCTCCCGGAGGGACCGAGTGAATCAGCGGCAACACGTCATCAACAGAGACTCCTGTTGGTAATACTGAGTCGTTCGTTTTCAACCCAGCCAACACTGAAACGTCAGTTCGCTCGCAACCCAAACCATCATTGAGTCCTTCGTCTGCATGACATTCAAAGATCGCAGCCTCCACTCGCGGATGCAGCAACAGCGAACGAATGCGGTCTCGATCAGAGTCAGGCAATGAATATGGTCGCTGGCCGTCCACAAACACTTCCGCTCCGACCGTCATTCCAACTCGACGACCGAGCTTCCGCAGCAACGCAGCAATGAGCTGTGCGATACTCGCCGATTCGGCTGATCTTGAAATACCGATGATTGGAATGCGTCCGTCTTCGCCGCCAGGAAACATCAACTCCACGATCGCATCACCGACCGGCTGTGGCTTGCCATACAGCGGTGCTACGTGCATCGCCAAGCCGGGTCCGGCATTGACCTCAATGATCACTCCCCCCTGCGTTTCGAGCGGTTCGCTAATGTCTGCGGCGATGACGTCGAGGCCGGCAATGTTCAGGCCAATGGTTTGCGCGGCGAGAACTGCTCGTTCGGCAACTGCCGGGTGTACGTCGCAGGTTTCGTCCGTTGTCATGTCCCCGTTCAGGCGGAGCAAAACTTCTTGACCTTCCGCCGGGACGGAATCAACGGTGAGTTCTTGCCGCTTCAATTCCAAGATCGTGACATCGGTCAATCCAATCGTTCCCAGCGGGTCGGTGTAATTCTCGCCGCGCCGTGGGTCGCGATTTTCTTCTTCGACCAACTCGGTGATTGTGCTGCGTCCGTTGCCGATGACGACATCCATCTGGCCGCGTGCCGCAGCTACAAGGCGATCGCCGACAACAAGCAGACGATGAGCAAGTCCGCGAGCGAACTGCTCTACGATCACGCCACTGGTTCCTTCTTTGTTTTCGCGCCGAGCCAGTTCAAACGCCTCGATCATTTGCTCGCGCGTCGTCAACTCGAACGAGATGCCGCGACCATGATTTGCGTCGCGCGGTTTGAAGACGACCGGAAATCCAATCTCTTGTGCAGCGGACCACGCTTCATCAGCAGTCTCAGCGACTCGACCTTGAGGCACAGGGACACCGACCGCTCTCAGTAGCTTTTTCGTCAGTTCTTTGTCTTGTGCGATGTCTTCGCCAATCGAACTCGTCTGATCGGTCTCGGCTGTCCAAATACGATGTTGTCGAGCGCCTTCGCCAAGCTGCACCAAGCTGCCAGTCGTCAGCCGTCGAAACGGCACGCCGCGCGACTTCGCCGCAGACAAAATCGCGCGGGTGCTTGGCCCCAACCGCACGTCGTCAGCAAGATCAACCAGCTTACGAATCTCCGCTGTCGCATCAAACGGCGTGTCATTCAGCGCCGCAAGCAAACATTGGCGAGCCGTTTCCAAACAAGCTCGGCCCAAGTCTTCTTCTTCAAATTCGAAAGCCAAGCAAAAAGTGGTATCAGCAACGATTTCGGAAGAGTGGCTGAAACTCGCAGGCGTTCCGGCGGCCGCCTCGAGCACGCAGGTCACTCGTTCCAGCAAATTCACCAACGACAGGCCACGCTTTGCCAATTCTTGAAACGATTCAGTTTCAGTTGGCGCAGCGTCATGTTCGGCATTCAGCGTTGTCGCTTCACCGCCGAGCGCAGGAAGCCAACTGAGCAATCGCTCGACGACGACCGGCGCGGAATTCGATCGCCACCCAGCCAACGATCCCCAATCAACATCGACCTCCAACGTGGAGACACCTGCCCAACGATTTGGCCCGTGATACGCAATAACCTGACGCAATTCCATGTTTTACTCCGCTCCAGAATGAGTTCGCGAGTATCGAAGACTGGCGACAAAGCGTAAAGAGACTTCTTCTAAAGCCTTGGTGACGGTGGCCAGATGAGATACCGCACACCCATCACAAACACCATCAAGAACACGGCGGCTTTGAGGTGCGTTTGAGGCATACGATTTAGCAGCAGACCTCCCAGCCAGATCCCGCAGAGTACGGGGATCAGAGACCAACCCAAAATGAAAGTCACGTTCGATCCCAGCAAGCCAGCGTTTCCCATCAGGCCCACTCGCAGTATTGCACTGACGCTGAACATTGCTTGTAGAGCAACGATGATTTGTGGCTTCGTCCACGGTTGCGAATAAACGTAGGCGACTGCAGGCGGGCCACCGATATTGAATGCCCCACCAAATACGCCACTTAGAAACCCGAGCGGTAAGGCGTACCAATGCGGAATCGGACCAAGTCGAAAGCGTTGAAGGAGCGGGTCAAGTACTGCGAAGAAACACATCACTCCGCCCAAACAACGGAGCAACGTTTCTGATTTCCCCCAACTCAACATTGACACGCCGATTGGCACACCGACCACAACACCCGCAATCAAACCGGCTGAATCCCGCCAGACAAAGTGCTTCCGGTTCAACCACAACGTGCCCCAACAAACCGGAACGTTGATCGCAGCCACTGTCGCCGCTGCCAATTTGAAATCCATCCACAACGGCAACAACGCCATCGCCACAATGCCGAACCCAAATCCCGTCAAACCTTGCATCAGCCCAGCAAATGCCAGCACTGTGAGGATATAAAACAAGTCCAACGGTGGTTCCTGCTAACCGTAGCGGCAAGCTGCCAGCTTGCCGTTCGATGAAGTTGAATGTGTTGTATGCAGTTGATTGAGTTGTGGACGCTCACAAGCTGGCAACTTTTGGCTACGGGGACTTACCACTTCCAATCGCGAATGCCGACCAAGTTCCGGACGCATTCTGTCGGCCAGCCACCTTGTCGTAGCGTAATGATTGTCTCGGCTGACATCTTGAGCGTGTCATGCTGAGATTCTTCATCGAGTCCCGCGAGATGCCCGCAAACCAAAACGTTGTCCAAAGTCAGCAGCGGACTATCGAGCGGCAACGGTTCTCGTTCAAAGACATCGAGCCCAGCGGCTCGTAACTGTCCCGACTTCAACGCGTCGCAAAGGGCCGCTTCATCGACCAAGGGCCCACGAGCGGTGTTAATCAACACCGCTCCATGCTTCATACGCTGCAGGGAATCGGCGTTGATGATGTGTCGCACTGATTGGTCCATTGGCAAGTGCAACGACACGAAGTCTGATCGAGTCAACAAATCGTCGATCGAGACCAACTCGACCTCCCATTGCTCCGCGAACTCACGATTTGGAAATGGATCGAACGCGAGCACATTCAAGCCAAGCCCACGTGCACGTGTTGCAACGGCTCGGCCAATGCGTCCGAGTCCGACGATTCCCAATGTTCGTCCCATCACCCGGGGCGTTGGTTCTTTCCCCCAAACACCGCGGCGGACCTCGCGATCGCGCTCGGGCAAGCGTCGAGCGAGCGACATCAACATCGCAATTGTGTGCTCAGCCACTGCGTGATGATTCACACCCGGAGTGGTCGCGACCACGACCTTCGCTTGGTCGCACGCTGGCAAATTGACCGCATCAAACCCAACGCCAGTTCGGGCGATGACTCGCAATTGTTGGCACTCGGCGATGACCTTCGGCGTGAACGGTTCCGACCCCGCAATGCAGGCGACGCAATCGCGCAGCTCACTGATGAGGTTGTCTGCCTGCCACAAGTCGAGCTTTCGATTCACTACGACCGGCTCGAAGCCAGCGTTTCTTAATAACTCAAAGTGCGGACCTGTGTCACCAACCATGGATGTCACAAGCACTTTGGAAGTGGTCGTCATTGGTAAGTCCTCCTTGCTGTTGATGTAGCGTCATGTCTCTCGACCGCCCGTGACCAGCGAGAGCAACGTATCGTCCGTGGAATCATTTCGCGAGCGGTGCTTGTGGCGATGCAACCACTCAGACGCTCGTTGATAAAGGCGACCGGCGACCGATTTCGTCAGCTTCTTCCCGTTCCACAAAACTTGCTCACGTAAGATCGTCATAGGATCAGCCACAACGAGTTTCGCTGCCTTTGTTGCGGGAGTGTGATCAACGATCGGTAAGCGTCCGGCGATCCACATCGAACCATGCTTGAACCAGCGACAAACAGGCTCGCTGTTGAACAAGATTTTCAATCCCGCTTGTTCGGCAGCCGCCGCAACTCGCGCTGAATAGAAGCCGCCGGGCACTGAGCCGCACGACACCCGTTCGCCCACGATGTCTGACAAAATGATCGACGAGTCAGTCCATTCTGTTTGCAGCTCACAATCGTTCAGTTCGTCAATTCGTCGCGGATGCGAACACGAATGAGAGCCGATGACGTGACCTCGTTCATGCAACTCGAGTATCTGTGCGGCCGACAAAAAGCCGGACTGGCCGATGTAGTTGGTCGGCACGAAGAAGTTCCCACGCCAGCCAAACGCTTCGAGCCGCTCAGCGATTTCGATCATCGCCGAGACACCTGCATCGTCGAACGAAAACAACCCCGAACACTGTCGAGACGCCGGTTCTCGCAGCAGTTCACGTGCGGTGACAATCGTCAGATTTCGACAAACAGCGATCGCTAAGAGATGCGCGTCGAATATGTCGCAGCTCAGCTTGTAGCGGTTCGCAACCGCGCCGCAGAAGCCGCTCGATTCCAGTTGTCCTGTCGGTACGACGTCATGATAAAGCAGGGTGGCAACTTGCATGATTGATCCGCTGAGCTGATCGCTTCCATGCGAAGTACTTGGTCAACCACGGCTGTCCCCAGACAGCCGTGTGGCGTCCTTGAGTCGGTATTGCTGAAGCCGTTCCCGCGACAATCTCTTCCAGCTTCAGTCGAATCGCGTCGAGGTTTGCCGTGACCGCTTTTGTTTGAATGACGATGTGCGAATCGTTGAGCGAATCGAAGTTGTACGAGAAGTAACCGTAGACCGGCCCGGTATCGACCCCCGCGTCAATGCGCAGCAATGTCACTGCAACCTTCTCTGATTCACCGTTCGCCAGCGCCCAAAAGCAACCGTGAGCGTTGCGATATTCCGGGCACATTCCTGGATGCAACACATAAGTTCCAAGTTGCGGAATTGAAAATAGATCCGGCTTCAACAGCGTCTTGCAGCGAGCAATCATCAGGTCCGGTGCGATCTGTTTGAGAAACTCGCGTACCTCCGGTGAGTTCGGACTATTCGCATAACAGATACGTGGAGCGGCCTTTGATTCTGGATATTGCTGAATCAGCCGTTGCAGTTCTGCTTCTTCCCAGGCGCGATCACGTTGAGCCAAAAACAGTCGGTAAAAAAGTCGAAACGCGGCGACGTCCGCGAATCTCAGCAGGCCGCTTCGCTGAATTTCTTTTCGGACACGCTGCTTTATCCGCTGCTTCGATTCGCGCAGAACAATGATGCCCACTAGGTCCGAAAACGAACTCATCCAACGTGCCAAACCAATTTGGTCCAATCGAGCTCCGTCGTGGCAGATCAATACCGTTTTCATGAGTGCGTCCTGTGGTGATGCGAAGATCGCGAATCACGACGCACGCTCCGTGCCAGACAACACTCCATGTGGGGCGAATGACCAAAGTGGTGAGCAACCACAACTTAGCGCATCACGACAATACAAGCCCGACTCATGTTGCAGATCTGCAACATCCTTCAGTGGCGTTTGAGCAACAGAACGACCTAAGTTCAGCGTCACGACAGCGAATTCATCGCCCCACCTTCGAGAGCAGCGACTCGATCAATTCAGGCGGCAAAAACGCTTTGAGCTGCTCGGCCGTGTTCCCTCGACCGAGATGCGCGATCTGCTTGATGAGGCTACTGGAGATGTGCGAGTACTTTTCGCTCGCCATCAAGAAGACTGTCTCGATAGCTGGATCAAGCGCACGATTCGCCAATGTCATCGTAAATTCGGTTTCGATGTCTGTCAGTGTCCGCACACCACGCAGCATCACTGCCGCTTGGCAGGAGCGAACGAAATTGACCGTCAGCCCCTCAAAGCACAGGACTTCCACATTTTTCAGCGGAGCGACCACCTGCTGAATCGCAACCAAACGTTCCTCTGGAGTGAATAGCGGCTTCTTATCCGGGTTGATTCCGATCCCGACCGTCAGCCGATCAAACAGCGCTGAGCCACGCCGAATGATGTCGAGGTGCCCGAGCGTTAAAGGATCAAAGCTCCCAGCATAGACGGCATGATGCGGACTCAATTCAGCCATGATCGCCTCTTCGTCAAACGCACAAAACCCAGGTCGCACGCAGTCGCACCCATGTTTGGCCAGCTTATCGACATCAGCCGTTTCACGCGAATTCAGAAATCAGGATGCCTGCACTCAGGGCATCGATTCGGTTCCGTGAAGTGTCGCTTTCAACAAAGATCGAGCAGTCGGCTGATTGGAAATGAGAAGACACCGATGAGGTCACGCGGTGAGGTGAGTTTGAGCACATCGTTGTCGCCGATACCGCCGAAGAGATGATCGCTGCCGTCGCCGCCGAAGAGTGTGTCATCTCCGGCTTCGCCGAGCAGCCAATCTTTGCCATCTTGGCCAGACAGCTTGTCGTTGCCATCGCCTCCCAACAGCGTGTCGTTGCCGTTGCCGCCGGCGAGCGAGTCGTTGTCGGCCAAGCCCAAAAGAATGTCATCGCCATCGTCGCCGCGAACGGAGTCATTGCCGTTGCCGCCGATCAACACATCATTGCCCGCTTGGCCGACAAGTGAATCGTCTCCGTCGTCACCGCAGAGCGTGTCGTTGCCATCGCCGCCGATAAGGATGTCGTTGCCATTTCCGCCATGAATTTTGTCGTCGCCTGCTGCCCCCAAGATTGAGTCGGCTCCCTCTGATCCGAGCAACGAATCGTTCCCCGCATTGCCATTGAGCGTGTCGTTTCCGGCTCCGCCATCGACGGCGTCGTCCCCTTTGCCACCGGTCAGGAGATCGGCTTGATCGCCTCCTACGAGCCGATCGTTGCCGTCATCACCTGAGAACACGACGACTCCGGCTCCGCCCAGAAGTGTGTCGTTGCCAACGCCGCCAGACACCACGATTCGCACAGAGGCATTCGTGATTCTCGACGCATCAAAGAGATCGTTTCCGGAACTGAGGGCGGCTTGAATCTGTTCCGTCCCCGCGCCGACTTCCAAGGTACGCGCTTCTGGCAAAAGCGCGTTCAGATCGAATCCAGAATCTACGAGCACAACACGATCCGCCTGTTGTGAACCGTTCAACTGCCAGAGGTCGCGACCGCTGCCGCCATCAAAAATGAGGGGCACACTTCCTGGTAAGCTGGGTGTCAGACGATTCGTCAACAAGTCGGGACCGAACGTTGTCGTGAGCGTGTCATTGCCGCCCGCTCCGAAGATTTCGAGGCCCATGATGTTGATCAAATCGAGCGTGAACGCAGACCGGTTCGTTCGACGAACCAGAGTATGTCCGCGCGGACCAGCCACGACGGTTAGCGCGTCTGCCGCATCACTGGCCGAGAGATGCACGAAGTCTTGCTCATCCGAATGACCGAGCGGCTCCAGGCCGTCGCCGTCACGCCAACTGATGTCATTGAAACCTTCGCCACCGAAGACTTGGTCGATACCGCGATCGCCAGCCAGGAGGTCGTTGCCACTTTCGCCGCTCAACGTGTCATTGCCGTCGCCGCCAAGAATCTTGTCGTCGCCATATCCGCCGAAAATCAGATCGTTACCGCTCTCTCCGAAGAGTTGATCGTCTCCAAAATCCCCCACGATCAAATCATCGCCGCTGCCGCCGTGAATCAGATCGTTTCCAAACGCTCCGGTCAGCGTGTCGTCACCAGCGTCACCGAACAATTCGGGAGCGAACAAGTCGACGAAGATTTCACGCAGTTCGCTGCTTGGCACCAGAACATCGGCTGGCAGAAATCCGCTCTGTAACCTCAGATCGTCGTTTCCATCACCTCCATAGACGATCGTCTTCGCAAATGAAAAGAGAGTGTTGACCACGACGTGATCATTTCCGCCGTTCGCGTGGATGATCAACGAAGTCAATCGAGCGACGTCATCCAGAGAGAGATAGACCGTATGCAAACCTTCTTGAGCTCCGATGGAGGTGGTCAGCTCATAATCGGGGTCTGTGATGCGAACTTGCGAAAAGAATTGACCGGCTTTGATGACGTTAACTAACTCCACCGTCAGATTGTCTGCTTTGCCGCCAGACGCAATGTCGTCGATCGTCAATTGCGAACCGTCTGTTGAAATGCGTGTCGTGGCGTTCCTGACGATGCCGATACCGAACTCCAAATCGGCAATATTCATGCCGCTAAAAGCGGAAACCGTGGCGGTGTCCGATGTCTGCACTGTGCCATGCGGAGCAACCGTGCGAATCAAATAATCTCCCGGCCCGAAATCGTGAAACACAAACTGACCTGTTGAGTCAGCAATCGCCCACGGTTCCAACGCCAGACCATCGGCAACGCCGTTGCCGCTCGTCGGATTGTTGAGCAGGTGATCGCCATTCAAGTCGATGAAGACCACCGTGTGTGCGAGTCCCTCTTCGCCATCATTCCGCGCACCGTTCGCGTTCGAGTCTTGGAACACGTTGCCGAAGATGTCGATCTTGTGAAAGTTTCCAAAGTCCTGCTGATCGACTAAGCGATCTGGCGGCAGCAGAACATCGTGGACTCGATCGCTCGGACCGATGTGAATCAGAATGCGGCCGGTGTTGTTCTCCTCGTTCAACTCAGTGAAGTGATTGTCGGGGTCCACTGTGGCTTCGAGCCAATAATCACCTAGTTCCAAACCTGCGACATTGATTTCTTGCCCTTCGGTTCCCGCACCATAGATGTCTTCCCAGCCGACGGAAATCTCTTGCTGGGTATCGCAGCCGAGTCCGCTCCCTTGTGGATCATCGTTGGGCAATGGTGGAGTCGTGGAAAAGCGGGCAACATCGACCAAACAAAAACTGGTCTTCTGCCCGCCGCGAATGACATCGCCCACTTCTGGAATGCCGTCGCCGCTTGAATCAGAAAGTGCGGCTCGCAACGCGTAGCGAGCGAAGCCGTTGAAATGAATGTGATTGTGTGCGGGATGAAAACTGAAATCTCCCGCTTCGCGTTCGATGTAACCACCCTGATCGTTGTAGATACGTTGATAGACTTTTTGCGTCCCGTCGCCGTTGTCTTCGCCTCCCACAATTCGCAACGGCCCATCACCGACGTTTGGTGTCGCTTGGCCAAAACGGAGCACGTCCCCCACCAGAAAGGCATCCCGCAACCCGCCCGGATTTTGCAAATCAACCGTGAGGTCCGGAAGCCATTGCGCCGGAGCCTCGGCGGTGCCCGTTGGCGGAGTGTTGATCGTGAAGGTCGGCTCTTGAATCACAGGATGCAGCGGCAGCACGCTCGTGTTCGCATCGGGAAACGTTGCGACCCAACCGGTCTGCATCACTTCGCGTAGCAAATAGTGCCCCGGCACAAGATTCTCAAACGCGTAAATTCCGGCTTCCGTGATCGGATCAATGCGTTGATCGTGATTGAGGTCAACGTTGGCACTCAGCGTGGAGCGGAGCACTTCATTCGTCTCCGCATCAAGCAACTCGATCGTCCAACCGTTGCTCCCGACCTCATCGTTCGCCTTAAAACCGTCACCGTTGCGGTCGTCCCAAGTCTGCCCACGAATGGTTGAAGGCAACGCGAAGTTCCCGAAATCAACGCCGGTTACGACTTCGTTTTCACTCAGTTCAATCGAATGCGTTCCGATCGGTAAACCGTCTATGGGAAATGTCTGTCGAAAGCCCGCCTGCTGTGCTTCAGTAACGATGTAAGTTCCGGGAGCCAATTCTTCGAAACGATAGTTTCCGGACTTGTTCGTAACGGCGAATTGCTCGCTCGATCCACCAGCCAATGAAAAGCTCAAAGAGAAACTTGTGATGCGGCCTTCATCTCCATCGGCATCATCGTGAATCTCCAAAATCCACGGACCATTCGGTGACTTCCCATCAAACGTCGAAATGGAATCCAGCGGACGAAAACTTCCCGTGTAGGGTGCGATGGCCAACGGGCTATTGATCGAAACCTCGGCTTCATCATCCAGAGTTGTCTGCGTGAAACCGTGTGCCGCGCCGCCGATGTGGTTAAATAGTTCGATGCTTTGCCCGGTCGGGCCGAGCAGAAAGCCGTGCAAATCGCCGATGAAAGTGTGCTCGATGTCAAACGACACGTCGATGTCCACAATCGTCCCCGCCAAACCGCTGACGTTGATCTGCGACATTCCTCGATCGTGGTCTTCAATGGGTACCGGCACATCACTGGCCGCGACAGCCGCTTGAGCAAGATCCAATTGCCCGTTGCCGTTGGCGTCCAAGAACACCGTCCAATTGGTAAGTGGTGAGTCGCCGTCATCGAAACTCCCATTGGAGTTGGCGTCGAGAAACTTCATTCCTGCGATGCTGCCACCGACCGTCCCGGCGCTCAGTAAACATCTTGGTTCGCACACCTCGGCAGATTGCTGAATAGTTTTTGTCAGCCTGTTCTTGAGCCGCCGGACGGATCGACTTTGCAACGGCAACAACCAGTTCGTCCAAATCATCCAGAAGTTCCTCAATCGCGAGCATGAAGCATCCGCTATGAATCTGCGGGAAACGATTTAGCAATTAGGCAGGTTCTCAGGCACTCTGTCAATCGGCACACTCCTCAATTAGCTTCGAGGTCATCAACAAAAAACCGATCGTAGGACTGTTGTTTCAATCTACTAACACTTCCGACAACTGCTTGAATGCGAGTGGGAGGCGACTATACTCCGAACGCAGCCTAGGCCAGCAACAAGACATGGCGTAGTCATGTTCGCTTTCACCGTGGGAGGTGCCGAGTTCTCTCACACTTGTGGTGGACGTAGTCTCCGAACAATGAGTTCTCCCACGCTTTCGGTACCGATAGTTGGTCAACCACAAGATGTCACTCCCTAACTCACCGTCCGTGTCGCCAACGTCAGTCGGAGTTCCTCCCACTGTGTCTGCGACGCGAATCTTCCTGCGTGGGTTGGCGATCGCGCTCCCTCCGATCCTGACGTTAGTGATCTTGGTTTGGATCATGCATGGGATCAACAGCTTTGTGATTCAGCCGATCAGCGCGGCGGTACGTTATGGGATTGCTCATGCAGTTCAGAACGACCGAGTGCGGCCAATCAACGGACTCGTTAGGCCCGACGGATTGCCGGGCTTGTCACATTGCGAGCGAAACTACTTTGTGTTCTCGGCGGCTCGTACCGAGTTCCTCGAAACTATTGCGAAAGCTGACGAGTCCTCACGGGAGAAGACGATTGAGGATGTACGGCGACGTCTGGAAAAAGGCGAGGTGAGCTTTTTTCGATTCGGTGACGATGCGGTGCCGTATGCGGACTATCGAGAGGTCATCGAGCGAGTTGGGCCAGTTCAATTGCCGAAGACTTCGACCGGCATCTACATGGACCTGACGACGACTCGCTTCTTTCCCAACCTGCTCAATCTGACGATCATCGCCGTCGTAATTTCGATTGCAGCGGTCTATTCGATTGGCCGCTTCGTAACGCATCGGCTGGGAGCGTGGATCGCGTTGAAGACTGGCGCCTTTGTCACCAGCGTGCCGCTTGTGGGTGAGATTTATTCGGCCGTGAAACACGTCACTGACTTTTTCTTAGCGGCTCACGAACACAAATATCATCGAGTCGTCGCGGTCGAATACCCTCGCCCCGGCATTTGGTCTCTGGCTTTTGTCACCGGCGAAGCCATGTTGGAATGTACGCAAGCGGCGGGAGAGCCGCTCGTGAATGTGCTCATTCCGAGTGCTCCGTTGCCGTTCGCTGGCTATACAATGAACGTGAAGCAAAGCGAACTCGTCAACTTGAACATGACAATGGAACAAGCCATCCAATACGTCATGTCCTGCGGTGTGATCACACCGACTCCGATTTCGCCACCACAACCTGCATTGGTCAACGGACTACCGGAACCTGCCTCGATTCCCGGACAAAATGCGCAGCCTGCGTTTTGAATTCAGGTTCATCGCTATTCTTGTGGCGCGTGCCGGTCTTTCCGTAACGAATCAAGCACGCGAGGCATCCAGACGAGATCGCCCTACGGGAACGTTTTTGAATGCAGAACCATCTTTTAACAACAATCGCGATTGGCCTGCTGTTGGCCCTCATTGGCTGCGGGCGTTCGATCGTTGATCAGGGACGCTCAACGGCCATCATTTCGCCGTCGGCTGTGCAGCCAGTTGTCCCAACGGAATCAACGGGATTGCCGACTCTTAATAATTCGACAGAGAGTCATAAAACGACAGAGATTGAGCAAGTCCCCACTGACTCCGTCTTGCGATTACCGAAAGAGTCAGACTCGGCAACCTACCACGAGGTGCAACCCGGCGAGACACTCGCCACAGTGGCGAAGAAATACGGAGTCAGCGTCGAACGACTCCGCACCTCAAACGGTTTGGATGCAGCCAGTTCACTCAAGCCACAGCAGTTGTTGTTCATTCCTCGCAGCCAGTGAATTTCAAAGACAAGACACAAATACTTAGCCGTCACGCTCCGCTCGTCACACGGAACGTGACGGCTGCGTAACAGCTCAACTCGAAAGACAACCAATCGTGTCTCATCAACAACTCTGGGCTCCGTGGCGTTTGAACTATATTGTCAACGCGGTCGAAAAAGACCCACAGGAAGCCGCCGTATCGGTGACTGAACCACAGCCAGCAGGCTGTTTTCTTTGTCGCTATCGCGACGACTCACGAGATGCCGAGAACTACGTTGTTGACCGCAGCCAGCATTCGCTGATCGTGCTCAATCGGTTTCCTTACAACAACGGCCACTTGCTAATCGCTCCTCGTGAGCATAAAGCAACGCTTGCGGAATTGTCAGATGTGGAATTGCTGGACCTACAAAAGCAAATCCGTCGTATGGTCGCGTTGATGTCGTTGGTGATGGGAGCAGAGGGGTTCAACGTCGGCTTGAACCTCGGTCGAGTCGCTGGGGCGGGCTTGCCCGGCCATCTGCATTGGCACGTCGTCCCGCGCTGGAATGGCGACGTCAACTTCATGCCGATCATCGCCGACACCAAAGTGATCCCACAGTCGCTCGACGCGTTGTATCAACTCCTCAAAGCCGATTTGCACAACGTGGCGAACGGGTGACAGGTATTGTGATCCGCTGCAAGAGAAAACCTGAACCAAGTCAACGAAAAAGCCCCGATCCCAGCAACTATTCGTGGCCGCTGGTCGGGGCTCTGATCTTCAATTGAGGCACTTTTTCAGAGGTTAGGCGACATAGCCGCTTGCCTTCAAATAGGCGATGACTTCGTTGGCCAGTTCATCAATGCCTTTCGTGTTAGCATCGAGAACCAATTCGGCTTTCTCCGGAGCCTCATAGGGAGCGCTGATGCCGGTAAAGTCTTTAATCTCGCCAGCGCGGGCCTTATTGTACAAGCCCTTCGGGTCGCGGGCCTCGCAAGTTTCCAGCGAGGCGTTGACGTAGATCTCGACGAATCCGTCGGCACCCATCAATGCTCGTACGTTGTCGCGATCAGCGCGATACGGGGAGATGAAGGCGGTCGTAGCGACCACTCCCGCGTCGGCGAACAATTTGGCAACTTCGCCGATGCGGCGGATATTTTCCGCTCGGTCCTCAGCGGAGAAACGCAGGTTCTTGTTCAAACCGAGTCGGATGTTGTCGCCGTCGAGCACCGTGGTGTGGATGCCCGCGTCGTGGAGTTTACGATCCACGGCATTCGCAATCGTGCTCTTGCCGCAGGCACTCAAGCCGGTGAACCACAACACGCAGCCCTTGTGTCCCATCAATTTCGATCGCTCTTCTTTACTCACCGAATGGGCGTGCGCGGTGATGTTCGTGGCCTTCTGCTCCGACATGTCAAATTGCTCCTGTTTTGTCTTTGTGAAACGAGTTTTCCCAGTGCTTAAAAGCGGGTGCGGATCGTAGGAGAACCCCGAAACTGAGGGAAGCCAAATGTTGAAACCTCAGCGATCAGGAAGATGTGGTAAAATAGGCTATTCATTCCGGCTTCATTTAACGCAATTCTTCATCAGCGCGCGAAACTTTGCCGATAACGATGACATGATCGAAGGCGCAGAGTTTGCGCTCTTCGGGGACTTCGATGTCATCGAGCGATCGCTTGCTCGGTCACCGGAGTTCACACCACAACGGCAAGGAGGCCGCCGTGAATCAAAGACGCTCGCGACAACTGACCGCACTAATACTCACCGCCGCAGGCGCGTGTGGTTTCGTGACGGCAGATGAACTACTGGCAGAGGTGCGGTTCTTTGGCAAAAAGCCAACCAGCACATCGCAGCCAGCAGTCCTCAATGCTGAGGCAGCCGCAGTCGAACCGATGGCTTCGGAGAATCTTCCGAAAACCATTGGTGCGGCAGTGCCGGCATCTGGTATTGGCGCGAAGAAAATCAAACTGAACTATTTCGGAAAAACCTGGGACGAGGTACTCAAGGATCTCGCCAAGCAAAGCAATCGTGCGCCGCTCTTCGATAAGGTTCCACCAGGCCGCTTCTCACGCAACGACTGGAACCGCTATTCGCTCACTGATGCGCTGCAGATTCTGAATCATGAACTGGAACCGAAGGGTTTTCGGATTCTGGAACGCGGGCAATTCCTGGACTTAGTTTTCTTGCGCGATGCGAGACAAGACTATCCGCGACCGGTACTCGACGTAGCTCAAGCGTCGTATCAAATGGATTCTGTGGATGAGTCTGTCGATGGCATCGAACAACCTCGCACAACGCAGGCCAAACCGAACACTGCCTCTCGCAAGAACTCGTCTTCAAAGATTGCAAGCAAAAGTAGTATTCAGCAGGCGTCATACAACAACTACAGCGACGATAACGACGAGCGTGACGAAGACGACGAACGGCAACAGACTCTTGAGAAACCTACTCCGAATCGGTCCAGCAAGACAAATCGCGATTCTCAAAATCGCGACTCGAAAGGCCGCGAAGCTTCACCAAGCGTCACGAGATCACGTGACACAAAGCCGCAATGGGTCGAAGTGCCGTTGAATCATCAGTCGGCTCGCAAGGTTTCGAAGTCATTGTATCAGGCGTTTGTCGAAACGGCGGAACTTGTCGAACAAGGTCCGAATGGACTACCTGGTTTTGTTGTGTGGTACGAGTCTGTGCGTTCAAACGATCGCTCAAATGACTCCGCGGCGAAACGACCGCGATTTACGATCGGTGTTGATCATGACAACGATCTGTTGGTCGTTGATGGATCGCCAGCAGCGATCGTCGGAGTTCGCAAACTGATTGCGAAACTTGATGTCGCGGCGAGCAATGATGATCGTAGCGTGCGGATGATCGCGTCGAATCACAACGTTCGCGAAGTGGCTCAAGCACTTCGCCCTGCGATGAAACAACTGGTTCAGAACAGTCAAGACGAGAGCGAGAATGATCTCGAAAGCGATGACGCCACAACGCCCGCCAAAGCGCCGCTAAAGAAGGGAAACTCGAAGAACAAGACGCCTCAAAAGCCTGCGAGTTCAGCGGCGAATGCAAAATCGAAGGCGAAAGATGCGAACGCAAAGAAGCCGACCAAAGAGCCTGCCGATGACGGAGTGGAGATGTCAAAGCCTGCTGACGACGTGGACGATGCCAAAAATCCTCCCGCAGTCGTTGGCGGCTTGAAAGGAGATGTC
The DNA here is from genome assembly GCA_026400935.1 of Planctomycetia bacterium. Taxonomy (GTDB): domain Bacteria; phylum Planctomycetota; class Planctomycetia; order Planctomycetales; family Planctomycetaceae; genus SXKJ01. The sequence continues at coordinate 18,198 of JAPLNX010000239.1, forward strand.
AATGTTGAGGCGTTGGATGATCTGGGAGTCTTGATCCTCCGCGGTAATGAGGCAGACGTTCAAGCGGTCATGAGCATCATCAAGCAGATCGAAAAGCTCTCGGCCGGTTCCAGCCCAGATATTCATGTCCGCGTATTGAAACACGTTGATAGCGAATCGCTCGCCGAGTTGCTGACGTCGGTTTATGAAAAGCTCAATCGTTCGCGAGGTCGTGAGCGTGATGTGACACAACAAATCTCTGTCATTGCGATCGGCAAACCAAACTCGGTGATGATCCTCGCGTCGCAGAACGACATCGACACGGTCGATGGCTTGATCGACAAGCTCGATCAGCCGATTGATCCAACGAATGAGTTCGAGGTCTTTAAGCTGCGGTACGCGGTCGCCAGTCAAGTGCTGACAGCGGTCGAAAACTTCTTCAGCGGCGGCAGTTCCACGGGAGGTGCTGGACAACTCCAAGGGCAAGGGACGACCTCGTCACGCAGTACTGGCGGCCTACGTGGTCGAGTCAAAGCGATCTCGGATTCGCGAACGAACTCCGTCATCGTGCAAGCCAAACCACGTGACTTGGAAGAAGTTCGTCGGCTGATTGATGAACTCGACAAAGTCGGTTCGGAGTCTGTGAGCAAGATTAAATTGATCCCGTTGAAGAACGCGCTCGCCGAAGAGATTGCCGAGATTCTGAACCTCGCGATTCAAAGTGCGATCAGTCCACTGGCTCAAGCCCGCTCCAATCAAACAGGTGGCGGCGGTGCCGGAGCGTTAGGTGCCGGTGGCTCTCAAGGCCAAGTCGATCAGAAGCTGCGCGAAGCCAAAAGCGCAGTGCTGCAATTTCTCGAAAACGACGCCAATGGTGAGAGGCTGATCGAAACCGGCATCTTGTCCGACATCCGCATCAACGCCGATTCACGCACCAACAGTTTGGTTGTCACCGCACCGGAAGAAAGTTTGGCGTTGATCGAAGCCCTCGTGCGGCGCTTCGACAAACCGTCTTCAATGGTCGCTGAGATTAAGCACTTCATGCTGAAGAACGCCGATGCCTCATCGGTCGTGAAGATGCTCAACGAGCTCTTCAATCAACAACAACAAGGTCAGGGACAAGGCCAACGTGGCGGCAATCAACAGCAACAACAGGTTGGCCTGCAACTCGCAGGTGCTGAAGATGCCAGCAGTCAGCTTATCCCGCTGAAGTTCTCGACGGACATTCGAACCAACAGCATCATCGCCGTTGGCGGAGCCGAAGCCCTGAGCGTTGTCGAAGCGATCATCTTGCGACTCGACGCCAGCGATGTGCGACAACGAGAAAGCTCGGTCTATCGCTTGAAGAACAGCCCCGCTCAGGAAGTGGCCAATGCAATCACGCTATTCCTGCAAGGTCAACGTGACCTCGCCAACTCTGGCAACCAAGACCTCATCAGCGACGTCGAGCAACTCGAACGGCAAATCATCGTCGTCGCCGAACCAAACTCGAACAGCTTGCTGATCAGCGCAACGCCGCGTTACTTCAAGAACATCATGGAAATGGTGACGCGCATTGATGCCGCGAAGCAGGAAGTCATGATCCAAGCTCTGCTCGTCGAAGTGACGCTCGACAACACGGATGAATTCGGTATCGAGTTAGGCTTCCAGGATTCACTGCTCTTCAACCGCAGCGTGATCAACGCCGCCGATATCACGACGATCACTCAAACGATCCCCGCCACGCCAACAACCACCGCGTTGCAACAACAGAGCATCATTTCGCAAGCAGCCAGCCCCGGCTTCTTGTTCAATAACCTTGGTTCGTTGGGCAACAACACTGGAGCAAAGGGTTCTGACCCCAACGCCATTGGATCGCAAGGACTCAGTAATTTCGGCGTCGGACGAACGAGTTCCAACGCGCCAGGCTTCGGCGGGTTAGTGCTGTCGGCTGGCTCCGAATCGGTCAACGTTCTGCTGCGAGCATTGTCGGCCAGTCGCCGGTTGGAAATCCTCAGTCGTCCGCAGATTCGGACACTCGACAGCCAAACCGGCACCATCAATGTCGGTCAGATTGTGCCGGTCGTGAATGGGTTCACGTCGAATGGTGCCATTGGCACACTCGTTCCAACGGTCCTGCGTGATCCAGCGGGAATCATTCTGGAAGTGACTCCCAGAATCACTCCGGATGATCGCATCGTGATGCAAGTCCATGCCGAACGAAGCAGCTACAACTCGGGATCAACCGCCAGCGTAACTCTCGCGCCAGGGATCACCTCTCCGGTGAAAGACATCAGCACCGCACTCACGACGATCTCGGTTGCCAACGAACAGACGGTTGTCGTCGGCGGTTTGATCCAGAAGACCGACGACGTGCAAGTTCGCAAAGTCCCCTGGCTGGGAGATATGCCGATCATCGGCAACGTCTTCCGCTTCGATGCACATCTCCGCAAACGAACCGAACTACTGATCTTCCTCACGCCACGCATCGTCAAGAGCAACAGCGTTTCGGAGATCATCAAGCAGATCGAAGCAGAGCGATTGCATTACACCGAAGAGGACGCGGAATCGCTTCACGGCCCGTTGTTCTGTGCTCCTGCTTCAACATTATCCGGCCCCACGGACGGCACAGCGGACCCCACATATGGCCCCGGCGAATTGTGGATGCCACCTGCCCCACAAGAGCCAGCAACACAGCCGATGGGCAGCAAATCAAAATCCACACCGCGCATCCTGCCGATCCTGCCAGCCAACGACGGCGAGACTCGTGGCATTCAAGAAGTGAGTTATCAGCAGCCCAACAATGCTGCGACGAACTTGCAGGCCGCCCCGAAAAAGCCCAAGCCGACGAAAAAGACGACGTCCATCTTGGACACTTTCCATCGCGAGAAACCTGCTGCCGGGAGATGACAGTCGCCGTCAGATGAGCCGGGCGGCGTCAGCCCCCGGACCATCACGAACAACTTATCCGGGGGCTAATGCCGTCCGGCTTGCCAAAATTTCGGACGAATCATGAACACTCTCCGCCGAATACCATGTTCGCCAACCGCCGTTCGACAATCATCAATGATGCTCGTCGCGGTGATCGGTCTATCGTTGTTTTCCGGATGCACGACCGGCGGCCTGTTCTCATCGTGGACTCACAAGGAACAGTTTCAGAAAGCGACGCCGAGCAACCCTGTTGTCCGCGCCCTCTGTTTGTGGGAGCCAGCCGAAGGTACCGGAACCGATAACAAGCCGGCTCGCGGTCTGGCCGGGCAAGTTTTCTTCTTCACACGCGATAGCGTTTCGTCCGTCGCCGTGGACGGTGACGTCCGAATTTTTATGTTCGACGATCAAGGGACTGAAGAAGAGCAGAGCGTGCCGCTACATCAGTTCGATTTTAAGGACAATACATTCCGTTCGTTCTTATCGCCGACTCAGTTCGGCCCCGCATATCAATTGTTTATCCCGTACTCTCGCAAAGGCCGACATCAGACGGAGCTTGCTGTCCGGGTCCGGCTGGCTCAACCGGGAGCACCACCGATCTTCTCCGACCTGACGAAAGTTGTGCTACTCGGCCACGAGCGTTTCAAGGCCAAGACGACGTCTGCAACGTCACCGGCTGTATCGCCAGAAACCGATGCCGTCTCCACCAAGCCAGTGAGTACGACCGATGTCGTCACGCCAAAATTGATCGAACAGACATTCCGCGACATTCAGCAAGAGCGCCAACCAACACTCGCAACAAAACCATCGAGAACTCAAGACACCCTCGAATCTCAAACGCGAGCTAACGTCACCAGTGGAGAATTCAGTGTGACTAATGACGCCGAAGAACCGCTTCAACAACCACCCACGAGAATGCGTCTGCGACAGCCAGTTCGCGTTGTGCAAGCTGTTGAAGAGGACGCCGGTGTCGAACTGGAAGAGTGAAACATCTGCATTTGTTTTCCAACGTTGGCCACGACTCGCAAGCGAATGGTTCACAGCGATATTGCCACAACTCATCGAACAATTGTCTGATGGCATTCCCGTCGTCACCGGATAGGATGCCGCCCGTCGAACGACATAGGTCGGACACAAAGAGTGTCCGAGTCGGCTTCCCCGACATCAGGATGCTATCATGCGGCAGTTCACCAAACACGCAGCAAGCCTCTTCGCCGTCACAATTGCTTGCGGACTCTCCATGCAGACGGCATCGGCTCAATTTAGCAGCACCTCGCGCACGGGCAGCGCGTCGGGTAACGCGCTGACCGGCAGTGGTTTTGGCGGTTCGACCAGTGGCCTGGGAGCGAGCGCTCAAGGACAAGGCTTGGGCGGTGCCGCCGGCCAAGCGAATGCCGGAGCCAACCGGACAGCGGGAACCGGACAGAGTGCTCTCGGACAATCTCTGCTCAATCAAAACAATGCTCAAAACGGTTTCGTTGGCGGTCGCAATCAACAGCAGCAATTCATCGGTGGCAATCAACGGACGACCCAAAACGCGAGGCAGCAACAGAACCAGTTTGGCAACCAAGGACGACAGAATCAGAACGACCAAAATGGTATGAACCAGCAGGGTCAGAACAACAATCAGCGACGTGCGATCCGGCCTCAACAAAAAGTGGCCTTTGAGATTCCTCAGCGCACCGAGACCGAGATTCGCACAACGCTACAAACTCGCTTCGACGGCTTAGCTCAAACCCCAGCATTGCGCGGAGTGGCGTTCGAGATGGACTCCGAGGGCATCGTGACCCTGCGAGGCGAAGTTCCCACAACTTCCGCCCGCCAACTCGCCGCCAACCTCGTGCGGCTTGAGCCCGGCGTCCGCAAGGTCGTCAACGAACTGACCGTGCCTTAGAGCGAGGCCGGATCGGTGCTCCTCACCATCTTTCGAGTCGCAACGTACCGCGTTGCAAGAATTTGCCAATGCGTTCGGGAACAGCGTTACCTGCTGTCGCAGTCAGGTGCAGCGAGCGGCTTGTTCGGACAGTAGATCGTGAATCCAACCGCTTCTCGCACAATCCAACACGGATTTGCCTTTGCCGTCTTTGAGTCCCCTGCTGACGTCCAACGAAAGAAACTCTCTGATGATCTGTCTTTGTGCGGCTCTGGCCTCGTCCGCGCCGGACTCACCACGGCCGGTGTCTTGCACCGCCAGGTGAAACTGCTTGGACCCGGATTTGTTTTTCAGCGTCGGATCACCGTCTGCCTTGAGAAGACATCGGACGGCCGCGGCACATCGCGGCGGTATCTCCGACGCAGATCCAGTGGAAGATTTTGGACTCGTACAGTTTGGGCGCATCGATGACGCGAGTGGCGAGCGTGGCATCCGCCAAGAGCAGTTTCTCGACCTTCGAGCAGTCGTCATCAAGGATGGCTTCGAGGAGTGTGTCCATTGAGGTTCGTGCCTGAGTGAGGGGCACTTGTTGCCGCCGAATCGTTATATGAACCACAGGTGCTTCGTGACTCTACTTCTTCGGTGGTTCCGTCACCTTGATCGTCACCGGGCGGCTGGCCATGGAGACGAGAGTGTTGGGGCGGTCTTTCGCGTCAGCCGTCTTGTTAAACGGCACTTGAGCTTGGCCGAGGACCGACATTGTGTAGTCGCCAGGGCGAGTTCCTGCTTGGACGGTGATGCGGAGCGTGATGTCGTTTGTGTTCGCCGCGATCATGCTGTTGGGCATTTGGAAATTGCCCTTGAATGACAGCGGGATGACGTTGATCGAATTTGTGAACTCTGGCCAATACCGCTTCGCTTGTAGCTTGAGTTCGATGGTCTTGCCCGCTTCGATCGTGATCTCGTTAGGGACAAGTTCGAGCGAATATGGAGCACGTTCTCTCACGGAAATGATTTGCTCGCGAGTCGGTCGGCTGCTGTTGAGGTTGGCCGCGTTCCAGACACGTGTGTAAGGTCGGACTTCACGTCGTAGCGTTGTCTCGCCAAATTTGGCATCGGCGAAGAGTTTAATCGGACCAGCAAAGTCGGCAGCGTTTTCGTCGGACCACAAAACGAACGTGACTTGTTGATTGTCGCTTGTTGTTGGCGCGGCATGAACGCCAGGAGGCAAGCCTTCTGCGGTGATCGTGTACGGGCCGGCCTGTCCGTCACCGAAGTGAGTCACGATGTCGAGGTAAGCGGTCGCACCTTTCCACAACGTGACGTGACCGGGACCAGGATTTTGGCTGTGCATTGCAGCCACGAACAAACTCGGCTGCGGCTTTCGCAACGAGAGCACGTACTGATAACGCGGCCCGCCGCGGCCGTATCGCTCCTGAACGAGGATGCGATATTTTTGATCTTTGTTGAGCGACAACATGCCGACGGGGTCTCGCAAATGTCCGTCGAACGCGTTCTGCCGATGTCCGAAGTCGTCGAACTCGCCGACTCGATTCCGCTTCTCGTCAAAGGCGACGACGACCGGATCGGCGCGGCCGCTGATCCGTTCGGAATAAACCTCGACGGCGTACTGCCCGTTCTCCGGCACGGTGACTTCGTACCAATCGGCATCGCGAGGCTGATCGAAGCGACCGGAAACAATCGCCGGGAGCGAGATCGGTTGCGGCTTGTCGAACTCGTTGTTCGGCTCCGCCTCGATCATCACCGGCTGATTGACAACGAGCATCCGCTGCGCCGTGAGCGAGGCTCCGACGCCGGGCAACTCCGGTCGCACTTGAAACCCATTGAGCGTGCAGGTTCCGGCCGTCGGCAAGAACGCATGATCGGTCGGATGTTCCAAGAACCGATACAGCCCCAGTTCGAGCAGATCCTCCGGAGCCGTCACCGGCAACGTGATCTCGTGGAGCGGCGTGTCATGAATCTGCGCCGTCGACTTCTTCGCCCCGCTGCCGAGATTGCGACCGAGCACCGTCAGCGTCGTCGATTGCCCGGACGTGATCGCTCGCGGAAAAACGTTCTCGACATGCGGCCGATCCGAGATGACCAACCGATACGGCGCTCCGCCGTTGAACGTCAGATCGTGAAATTTCACGAAGAACTCGCCGTCTTCGAGTGCGACGAAATCGAGAAACGGATCGGCGCCGTAGTAATCACTGTTCGACGCCAACGGCTTACCGGTCTTATTAGTCAGCGTCAGTGTCCCGTCCATCGTCGAGTCCAACCTCGTTGCGAAACAATCGACGGTGACTCGCTGCCCGCGTTTCGCCTCGAACCGAAACCAGTCTTCGCCGTTCTGATCGCTGCTCCCATTGATAGCCGAATTCACGGGAACGAGTTGCGCCTTTTCTGGCTCATTGTTCGGCTCGACTTCGGCGACATCGGCCAGTCCATGCGACACCGCAAACAACCGCGGATTGCTCACGCCAAACCGCCCGACCAACCGCACGTCAAACGTTCCCGTCGGCACATCCGCAGCGACACTGACTTTGAAGAACCGCTCTTTGACGAGTTCTGCTTTCAATCCCGGATGATCGAACATCAACGATTTCACATCTTCAATGTCTCCGCCAAGAATCTCGACTTCCGTCGTCGAACCTGCCGCCGCGCCAATTGGGCTGAGGCGGTCGAAACGGGCAATCGGAAGCTCTGCTCGAATTGAAGCGGTAGAGAAGACGCATAAGAGCAACCAACAGCGGAGAATTCGACTTGCCATGTTACTGAACTCCGGAAACGAACACGGGCGGTGAAACCGCCCGTGTGTGCATTTACGAGGAATACGAGTCAATTAAACCAACTCCGAAATCGGCTCACCTTCGTTGAGAATTGGTAGCGGGCGTTTGGCTTGGTCGAAGAAGACATGGTGGTGGTCGATGTTGAGCACCTTGTACATCGTCGAGAGGACGCAACCAGGGGTATAGGGTTTCGTCGTCGGGTATTCGGCGCGGGCGTCGGTCGTACCGATGGCTTGAGCCATTTGCAAACCGCCGCCGGCGAAGAGGACGCTCATGGCACCGGGCCAGTGGTCACGGCCGGAACCGCCGTTGATACGCGGGGTGCGGCCGAATTCTCCGAAGCACATCACTAGCACGTCGTCGAACAGGCCACGTTGATGTAGATCGGTGACGAGTGCGGCGACCGCTCGGTCGAACTTCGGCAGCAGGTTGTTCTTGAGTTGCGCGAAGTTGTCGCCGTGAGTGTCCCAGCCGCCGCCCGCTTGAATCGTGACGTAGGTCACGCCCGCTTCGACAAGTCGTCGAGCCAGCAGGCAGCTTTGTCCGAGATCGTTGCGGCCGTATTGGTCGCGGAGTTTCGGATCTTCCTTCTGGATGTTGAACGCTCGCACGGCGCGGTCGTTCGTGATCATCTCCATCGCGTCGCGGTAGAACGTGTCGAGTCCGGCGATGTCCCCCTGCGTGTCGATGTCGCGTCGGATCGTGTCGAGCTTCGTCATCAAGCCTTGTCTGCGTTCCAGCCGCGACAAGTTGACTCGACCGGGGAGTTTCAGGTTGCGGACGTTGAAGCCGTCGTTGTTCGGATCGCTGTCGGGCGAGAACGGATTGAACGACGCGCCGAGGTACGCCGCTTTGCCGAGTCCCAGCGAGTTCGGCAGGTTGACGTAAGCGGGGAGGCTTTCGGCATTCGCTCCGACCATCTTGGCGGCAACCGAACCGCACGCCGGATAAATGTTGTTGTTGACCTCGATCGTCGGCTGATAGCCGGTCAGCATCCACTGCGAACCCATGCCGTGTCCGGCATTCGTGTGCGTGGCCGAGCGGACGATCGCCAGCTTATCCATGATCTGCGCCTGCAATGGCAGATGCTCGCCAATTTCGATGCCGGGAACATTGGTCGCGATCGGCTTGAATTCGCCGCGAAACTCGGACGGTGCTCCTGGCTTCAAATCGTACATATCGATGTGGCTCGGACCACCTGCTTGCCAAATCTGAATGACCGCTTTGCGACGAGTCGGCTTCTTGTCCGTCGTTGATTCCGCGCGGAGCGAATTCGCGAGCGTCATTCCTCCCGCTGCGAGTCCTCCAACGCGAATAAAGTTACGGCGAGAAAGCCCATCACAAGAGTGAGTGGCAGAGCCAATCAGATCGAGCATGATTGAAGACCTTTCGAGGCGGGCGATAGTGGCGAGACCGATGGTTGGATCGGCACCTGCGAAGTAACAAGGGTGGCTCGACAGGATACTTCGGCAATCGAGACAGGAAAACGCATTCTGATCTGTTTTTCCTGCCCAATCGGAACTTTGTGCCGAATGCGCTCGGAGAGAGCGTTTAACAGCACGCCGCATGCACGCGAGTTTTTGGCAATCGTCACTCAATAAAATCATTCGCACAGAACCGAGAGTCTTGGACAAATCCTTATAACCGGAGCGCAGAAAGTTACGGTTATCTTGCCGGCCCACATTTCAATGCCACTTCGGCGTGACCGAGTGATGTCCCAGTCTAAAATTATGGTCTCACTGCTTTTGGATTTGCTATGAGAGAGACCGCGGGCTGCGCAGTCAGGGCCAGCGCGCATAACTGGGTAATCTAGGGCGACTTGCGCTCTTTCTGTTTGTATGGTATCTCTGTCTCCTGGAATATGTCTGCGTGAGTTCTCTGGTCGTGTGACTATGGGCTGGAGCGCAGGAGTCCAGACCAG
>JAPLNX010000132.1 GCA_026400935.1 Planctomycetia bacterium
GCAGGATTTCCAGTTGCCGCTCCGTCGCCTCAATCCGCACTGCCTTCCTTGGCATCGCACCACCCTCCGTTAAAGGTGATGCAGTAATGACACAAACTCGCTTTTTATGGAGGATCAATTCTCGGTCGTGGTACTACGACAACGATGAATTCGATTCTCATTGTTCGTAGTGCAAAAGCCTGATTCCACCGAGGCAAGGTCGGAGGGGCGAAAATGACATCGTTTGTGTTTGAATGATTATTCGTCCTTCAGCGATCCGCGCATTCGTTTGGTATCTGATCGCTGACGCTTTTCATCGAGCCGCCGCACCTTGGAACCTTTGGTTGGTTTCGTTGGCCGTCGACGTTTGGGCGGAATCGCGACTTCCGCCAGCATGTTACCAAGTTGCTCAAGACAGCCGACTCGATTGAGCAATTGACTGCGTGATTTCTCACAGGCGAGTAACAGACTGCCGTCGTTCAACAAGCGCGATGCAAATCGCACGACGAAACGTTGCCGCACGTCATCCGGCAAAGTGGGCGATTCCTTGATCCGCCAGCGGAGCGCGACTTTCGAGTTCACCTTGTTGACGTTCTGTCCGCCGGGACCGGAACTGCGAGAATGCTCGAATTCAAATTCGTCATGCGGAATTTGAATGCGCGGCGAAACGATCAGCGTATCTCGTAGCGGAGGGGGCGAGTCATTAGCAGCGGAGGCTACTTTCGATTTAGGCGTCGTCATGAAATCTCGTTCGTGTGGATGATGTTGCCGGGCGGGCCTACACTGCCTCTCGTGAAACCTACATCGGACAGGCGAACCCCGCCGTCCTTAGATGATCAACGCATCGCCAAGACAACCAACAACTCAGGAGATATCCCATGAGCTTGCCTCGCATGGTGCGATTGCGGCAAACGTTTGAAGCAACTCGCGTGAACGATATTCCGGGCGAGGTCGAGCAGCAACTCGCGACATTGAATCTTGGTCAGCAAGTCAAGTCAGGGCAAACTGTCGCGATCACTGCCGGAAGTCGTGGGATCGCCAACATTGCCATCATCATTAAGGCGGCGTGTGACTATGTGCGGCGTATCGGCGGCAAGCCGATCATCATTCCTGCGATGGGAAGTCACGGCGGCGGTACGGCTGACGGACAGCGACAGATTATCGAAGGTTACGGAGTCACCGAAGCGTTCACCGGCGCGGAGATCCGAGCGTCGATGGAAACGGTCGTTGTCGATACGACGTCGCAAGGAATTCCGGTCCACTTCGACAAACACGCGTTTGGTTGCGATCACGTTTTGGTTGTCGGGCGGATTAAACCGCATACTGGTTTCGTGGGGCCGGTTGAGTCTGGTTTGCACAAGATGATGCTCATCGGCTTAGGCAAACACGAAGGGGCAAAGATCTATCACCGAGCGATCCTCGATTACAGTTTCCTCGAAATCATTCGAGCGGTTGCTGACGTTGTCTTGAAGAGGTGCCGGGTGATCGGTGGTCTCGGCATTGTTGAGAATGCATACGATGAGACGGGCTTGATCGCGGCAGTCGCTCCGGCCGACTTCTTCACTCGCGAATCAGAATTGCTCACGCTCGCGAAGAAGTGGCTGCCGAGGCTGCCGTTCGCTCAAACGCAGTTGTTAATCATCGACGAGATCGGCAAGAACATTAGCGGCACCGGCATGGATACGAACGTCATTGGTCGCAAATACAACGACCACGCCGCGACCGCGAATGACGATGTCTCGGTCAAACGGATCTTTGTGCGAAGCCTTACTGAAGCGACTCACGGCAACGCGACCGGCATCGGCATCGCGGAGTTCACGAATACGCGCACGATCAATCAGGTTGATCGGCGAATCACCGCCATAAATTGTTTGACCGGAGGACACCCGACCGCGGCGATGCTACCGATCGCGTTCGACACCGATCGCGACGTCATCCACGCGGCACTCCCAACGCTCGGACTCGTCGAACCGACAAATGCGAAAGTTGTGCAAATTGCAAACACATTGCACCTCGGCGAAGTGCTCGTCAGCGAGGCCTATCTTCCGGAAATTGCCCAGCGACCCGACTTGGCCATCATCGACGGCCCCTTTGAAATGCCGTTCGATGCGGATGGAAATCTGCGGCCAGTAGAAGCGTAATCGTAGTTTCTGAGTGCCACTCATTGCTCAATTGGAGGCGGCAAACGCGATAGCATCACAAGATACTATCGCGCTTTTTCTACAGAATCGCTTCGATGACGTTACCGCGACTAATTGGGAACGGACGCCCTTCGGTGTCGTGCATCTCGGTGTCTGGTGAATAGCCCAGGCAGTGGTAAATCGTGGCGAGCATGTCCGCCGGGGTGATGCGTCCTTCGATTGGAAATGCCGCGTCTTTGTCGGAAGTTCCGTAAACCGTGCCTCCTCGAATGCCGCCACCAGCCATCGCGATCGAGAAGCAGCTTCCCCAGTGATCGCGGCCGGCGTTGCCATTGATCTTCGGTGTGTGCCCGAACTCTCCCAACCAAACAACGAGTGTTTCGTCCAATAACCCGCGCTGCGAGAGGTCTTCAAGCAACGCTGAATAACACTGATCCATGATCGGCATCAGCAGTGACTCCAACGCCTTTGCATGAGTCGCATGAGTATCCCATCCACCTTGATTCGGTTGGTCTTTGATCCGCGTCCAATTGATACGAACAATGGATGCCCCCGATTCAACCAACCGACGAGCGAGCAACACACTTTGTGCGTATCGGGATCGACCGTAGCGATCGCGAACAGAATCCGGCTCTTGCGACAGATCGAACGCGCGCCGCCCGGACGTGCCGCTCAGTAATCCGATGGCTTGCTGAGCGTCATCACTAAAACGCTGCACGCCGTCTCCTTGAATGGCTCCGTCTAAGTGGCGATTGACTTGCTCAAGCAAGCTGCGTCGTGCATCGAAACGCAAAGTGCTGATCTCGTTTGGAAATGAAAGATCGGGAACTCGGAATGACGGTGTGTTTGGATCGCAGTGAATTAACCACGGGTCGTATTTTCGACCGAGGAACCCACCGTCTTGGCCTGGCCAGGGGAAATTCCCATCGTTCCAAATGTGTTCTGGCAAAACGACTGACGGCGGCATGCCATTGCGAGATGGTCGCAAAGTTCGCACGATCGAATCGGCACACGGCCACAAATTTGGTGCTTTTGCAGTGACGCTTTCTGCATTCACTGGAATGTGTGGCACGCCGGTCAGCATTTGATAGCCGCTTGAAGAATGCGCGTTGTCTCCCGTGACGACGGCTCGCAGGACAGCAATCTTGTCGGTGAGCAGCGATGTCTTGGGCATCAGCTCGCCAACGAAAAGTCCTGGCGTCTTTGATGCGATCGATCCGAATGATCCTCGAATTTCGGGTGGAGCATCCGGCTTTGTATCCCATGTTTCATGCTGCGGCGCGCCACCGGTCAGCCAAAACAAGATGACCGACTTTGCTTTTCCGAAGGCGGAGGCAGGTCCGCTTGAGAGTCCCGTGCTCGGTTTGATTCCGGCTGCGTTCGCACGATTCCGTGCGGCAAGCAGATGGGCGAGTGACAGCCCCCCGGCGCCCAAGCTCCCAGCACGAATCCACTCGCGCCGATTCACTCGGTCACACAATGAAACGCCTTCATCGAGAATCGTGAGCATCGCTCTCTCCGATAACTTCGCACCAAGCACCTATCCGAAACGGAAGCGGCAACATCGTATCTCCGTCATCGACTGAGACTCCAGTGCCAGTCCACTTTCGTCCGACTGCGGCTTATCGCCCTGACCGAACGACCGCTAGAATCCAATCTCTCGCAGACGTTTTCTGACGAGAATGGCCGATCGGCCAGCGAGGAGATTTTGAAACTCATGTATTCCGTGTGAATGCAAAACTTGCCAGGAGTGTCACACATGACCAAAGAAGAGATCCTGCAAAAAGTTGCCGCCGGCGAACTCAGTCCCGAAGAGGCAGGCAAGCTGCTGCTGACTGAGCCGCCGAAGCGCGGTCAGTTGTATTGCAAAGTGAGTGAGAAAGGGGCCATCAGCATCTACGGTCTGCAACGGATGCCCGTGACGTTGTATGTCGAACAGTGGACTCGATTGCTGGAGTTCTCCGACACGATCAAGACCTTCATGGCCGATAACGCGAGCGTGCTCAAACGCAAAGAGGCGTGAGGTTGTTTGCCAGTGTTGGTTGTCCATCAAATGCAACAGCCCGGCGGCTTCGTGCCACCGGGCTGTGCTTGTTCTCTCATTCGCAGCGTCACTCACGTCCGTGCGACCGCGCCGAAAATTCCGTCCTCTATCAGTGATAGGGTGCAAACAACTCGCCGAGCTCTCCCCGCCGTGAAGAGCCTGCGATTCGTGGCTGGCAGGCGTGACGAATCACGACCGACAGTCGCAACAACCTGAGTTGCCATCCGTATTGGCATAACTCGGCAGTTGTTCGCAATCGACTACATGTGCTACGTCTCCACGTCACACCTGTTAGTGACTCGTCGTAAGACTCATCAACCTCGTCGAAGCGGGGCGGTAGAGTACCCAGCAACTTTCTTTTTGCAACGGACTCACACGCGATTTTCCAAGAGTGAGAATGACCTCTGGAAATGTCACAACCCGATGACTCAAACGTCATCGGGTTGTGTCCGTATCGCATCAAAAATGGCACGCGCGATTGTGTCAGTTTTTGTTACAGAGTTCCCTTCGAGGAAGGGACTCCCGCTTGTCGCGAATCGATGGCGACCGCTTGTCGCAGCGCGCGTGCGGTCCCTTTGAAGCATGCTTCGGAGATGTGATGGCTGTTCTGGCCGTGCTGCAACACAAGGTGCAGATTCATCAGCGCATTCGCAGCGACAGCTTCCCAAAAGACAGAGACCAATTGCGAATCGAACTCACCGATCTTCTCCGTCGGGAAATCGACTCGAAACACAAACGCCATGCGACCACTGAGATCGACGGCCGCAGTGACGAGTGTCTCTTCCATTGGAAGCGCGATGCTGCCGTATCGAGTTAGACCTTTTTTATCACCCAACGCTTCGGCAAGTACTTTGCCGAAACAGATGCCCGTGTCTTCCACTGTGTGGTGATGATCGACATGGAGATCGCCCTTGGCCTCTACGGTAAGGTCCATCAACGAATGCTTGGCGAGCAGCGTCAACATGTGATCGAAGAAGCCGACTCCCGTGTTGATCTGCGCTTGGCCAGTCCCATCTAAGTTGAGTGAGAGGTCAATCGTTGTTTCAGCGGTTTGCCGGTGAATACTGGCGGAACGTGGCATATTGAGAGGCTCTTGCGATGGGGGTTGATCAGTTGGAATCTTTGGAGGGTGGGCACTCATGTCCGTCTTCATTTGTGGAATCGACGGGGCAGAGTGCCCGTCCTCCGGACTTGCGAGTGATTAGTGGGGCAGTTACGCCGCGCCCCCTTCTTCGGAAGTTTTGGCGGAGTTGTCTTTAGCGTTCGCTTTGCTTTTGGCAGGGACAGACGGCTTTGAGTCGGCGTCTGAAGGAGGAGTTGAATTGCTTGGAGTCGACGCTTGGTTGACGACGACAAACAAAACCTGCATCGGGCGTTGATCGTTCTGTGTGTCAGTGTTTTGTTTGTTCTGATTCAGCGATCGCTGGTTGATGTTGGCGTTGTTGGATCGTGCGCGAGATTGTGAGTTCTGAAGAGTTTGTTGTGGCAGCGCATCGGCGGGAACTTGCAACGTCAGTTGTCGTGAGGTCGATTGCGGAACTTCTTTCGCATTCGTGGTCACGTCGCTTTTTTTTGCGAGGTTTCGACGGAGTTTATCTCGACTCTTTTTGTCCTCAGCTGTTGCCACGCCATCATTGCGAGCGACTGAGGATTGCCTAGCCTCATTGAGCGTTTCTCGCAGTGCTCGCTGACTATTCAATCGACTCAGCATTTCTGTGTTGGCTTGGAACGCACGCGTCTGCGGCTTCCCACTCTTCGGCTTTGCTAAGTTTTTTTCGTCGTTCTCACTATTGGGCGCATCTAACTCGGCAAACGAGATCGGCGGTTCCACCTCAAAACTCTGGACGAGATCTTTCTGACACAGTTCTTGCAGCGCGGCGGAAAGATGTTCTGAGTTGGACTCCACGTAAACGGCCATCAGTTGTTCGGTCTGATTTGTGGTTGCGGTCTCATCTCGCTTGCTGGAATCCGCTGACTTCGCCGCGAAGGATTTGTTCTTTGCGAATACTGGAGCAGCGGCATCCGCGTCGATCTGATTTTTCGCAAACAACAATTGCAGTTGATCAACTCCTTGTTGGCGATCAACGACCGTCAGTCTGACGACGGCAATCTCGTCATCGAGTGTTTGCAAAGCTTCGACCACGTCGCCGATTTCCGCTGACTTCAATGTCTCTTGATTCAAAAACAAATTCGCGACGCTGTCGGTTGCGCGTGGCGCGTCGAAAGCAGCGACCGGTGGGAGGACGGAGCTTTTCGTCTTCATCGCAGCGACCGCGCCGCGCGGCGTTCCTCCCGGCCCGGCAACGCTTGAATCTGCGAGCGAGAAACTCTTACTGAGCGGCAATTCGGCCTGATCGAGCGGCGCTGGCCCTGCATCCGCTATTTCAGATGCGGGCGTTGATGCACCACCGAACGATCGCGAATGTCCGAATTCACCTGCCAACTGTGGAGCGCCGCCAGTACGCTTTTCTGGCCGAGAGCCGAACATCGTTACCATCAACAACAGACCCGCCGCTGACGTCAAAACAGCAACGGACCCAACCAGCCAGCGTCGTGGAGACGAATCTGCTGCCGACAAGCGCACAACGGAAGAGTTCAGTCGGCCGACAGAGGTCGCGTCCGTGTCGTCCTCTTGAGATCGCTCCGAAGGGATGAGCATTTCGCGCTCGATGACCTTCAACACCTGCTGCGGAAACTCAGTTGGCAACGTGCGGCGCGGCAGTTCTTTCAGCAATGCCGAGACTTGTCCGATCTGTGACAACTCGCGCCGGATGTTCGCATGATCGGTCAGTTGCTGCTCAACGACCGCTCGCTCGGCGGGAGTTGATTCACCGTCGTAGTACGCAGACAGTAGGTCGTCAGCAGGCAAGGACATGCGGAAAGTCTCAAATTCGAGGAGGGTGTTTTGCGGTGGGTGAACCATAAAAAGCAGCAAATTGTGGCCAATCAGACCTGAGCTTCGCCGAAATAGTTCCCACGGTGACGAGCGTTGCGAAAAATCGCGGACATTTCAATCCCGAATCGGTAGTTCGCAAGTGCTAAATGAGCAGCTTTCATCCGCTGGTTTGCAGAAAAATCCTACCTATTCGGATTTGGCCGATTCCAGCTAGATTCTCAGCCCTAGATTCTCAACGATCGAAGAGATTCGGCGACATCAGTCGTATCGGCAGTTGGAACTTGAGGCACATGAGCAAATCCTGGCGATGTTTGTGGGCGAGCATTGGTGTGGCTGCGCTGATCGGTTGCCACCCGCAGTTCACTCGCGCGCCAGACCTTGTTCCTCGAACGACCGCTCAAGATCGCGCACTCTGGAACTATTTTGATCCGTTTCCTGACGACGCCGGAGCGCCTTCGACGGACCATCGTCCGGCAGGTGGCAAATTTCAACGAACACTCCCACGGCAAGCGCTCGAAAGGGATTCGCAAACGTTTCGATTCCGTAGCCCAACCGATCCACCCCGACCAGAGGCACGCTTGAATCCCAAGACGGCAAATGTGGTACAGCCTTGATTGACCAGACGCTTTTATGCCCATACTTGCGAAGCCGGGCAAGCTGCGGAACTGCAGATTCACGTTTCCGGTCGTAATCTGGGGAGTTCTGAAGATCGCCGTTGATCCCAATTGACATCTCAAGCTAATGTCCCACTTGCTATGAGAGCACTGTTTTCCGGTGGACCGAAGCAAACCAAGATGTGTTCGCCATGTAAGGCACCGGAGTGTTCTAGGATTTTGTTCGCCCCTCAATGTTAAGGAGACTGTTCGTGGCCAAAGACAAGATTGACGAAACCGAAATCGCCGCCGCCCCTGCTGCTGCCGCAGCTGCTCAGCAACAAACGCTGACGGTAGATGACGCCTCTGTGAGCGCCGGTTATGCCAACTTCTGCCGTGTTTCGAGCACGCCAGAGGAACTGATTTTGGACTTGGGCTTGAACCCCAACCCATACGCTCAGGGCAATGTGACGGTTCATGTCGGTCAGCGGATCATCATGAATCACTACACTGGCAAACGTTTGCTGAGTGCTCTCTCGATGGCTCTGCAACGCCACGAGCAAGCCTTCGGTGTCTTGGAGACGGACGTGCGTCGCCGCGTGAAGCCGACCACAACTGCCACTCGCTAGTTGTTCGTCGTCTCTACGACAATTCAAAACAGCCCGGCTGCCAACAGGGAGTCGGGCTGTTTTCGTTTCTAGATTCCAATCAACTCAACGGCCGAGTTTGGCTCGTTCGAAATCGGGCTGCTGCGCGATGCAAACGATCAACACAGTTGCGTAAGAGCCCGAATCCAACGCGACAAGGTCGGAGAGGTCATCATGACATAGCCGGTTTGCAGCTTCATTGGCCATCGTTTTGAGGGGGTGGTCTTTACCGTGGCGCTGCATTCTGGACTTTGCCGAATGGGCCTTCGTAGAATCCTGCCCGTTTCCTGCCACGGTTCGCATTCGGCTTTGGCCGATGTCCCGCCTGATTTGCACACCTCCACAATTCATAAGGTCACGGCATGAGGTTTCGCGTCCAAGCCACTGTCGCTGGCGTTACACGTTATTTCACACTGTTGCTGCTGAGCTTGAGCACTTTCGGATTCGTGGCAATTCTTGGCTGTCAGAAGCAAGAAGAGATCACACGCTACACCGTGAAGAAGCTACCACCGGCAACCGAAAAAGAAAGCTCCTCCGGCTCTGCAACAAAGGAGGACGCATCGCCTCCGGTTGCCGATCAAGGTCCGCCTGATCGAGACCGAATGCTGGCAGCGATCGTGCCGCACGGAAAGATGGCTTGGTTCTTTAAGATGACCGGCCCACGTGAACCGATCGCCGAAAAAATGGGAGAGTTTCTGGCGTTGCTGGGCTCACTGAAGTTCGGTGACGGAGACGATGCACAGCCCGAATGGACGCTTCCAGAAGGCTGGACTTCCGAAAAAGGGAACGGCCTCCGCTTCGCAACTTTGCGAATGAAGTCGGGCGATGAAACCCTAGAAGCCACCGTGATCCCGCTTCCCACTGAAGACCCCACTTCCGCCGACTATGTGCTGAGCAACGTCAATCGCTGGTGCGAACAAATGGGAATTCCGGCCCTGAAAAAGTCCGATCTCACTGCCGATAAGCATCCAGAAAACGCGGAGGTCAAACAGATCGAAGTCGCTGGCACCACAGTCACGCTGGCGAATTTAGTCGGACGTCAAAAATCCGGCGGCATGGGTGCTGCGCCTTTTGCACCATTCGCAGGCGGTAAGAAGTCTCCGCCAAAAACAAAGCCTGCTGAGCAATCACGTAATGATCAACCTCGCAGTGCGGGACTGCCGAAATGGACGGTTCCAGAAGGTTGGAAAGAGGCCGAAGGAAATCAGTTCTCGCTTGCCGCGTTCGTGGTGCAAGATGGCGACAAATCGGTGAAGTCCACCGTGAGTTCTGCGGGAGGCGACTTGTTGCAGAACGTCAATCGTTGGCGCGGTCAGCTGCAGTTGCCCGAATGGTCTCAAGAAGAGATGGACAAAGCAGTCAAAACATTGACCGTCGATGGCGTTGAGTCGCCGCTGATCGAACTCGTCGGTACTGATGCGCGAACCAGCCAGCCTTCCAGCACGATGGGCGTCATTGTCCCCCGCGGTGGGCAGTCGTGGTTCTTTAAGCTGACTGGTGACGTCAGTTTGGCTCGGCGTGAGAAAGCGAACTTCGAGAAGTTCGTGCAGTCCGTGAAGTTTCCCAAGTAGGAGCCCGCTCATGGCGACTGATCTTTTGAACGACAACTCCCAGGCTGAAATGCCTGAAGAATCTCACGGATTTTCACAGCAAGCGACTTCTGCATTGGGACCTACGATCGTAGGCATTCTCAGGCCGCTGGCTTCGTTGAAGTTGACGGTCGCTTTATTAGCGATGTCGATCTTCATCGTGCTGGCTGGAACGATGGCCCAAGTCGATAAAGACATTTGGCAGGTCGTTGATGAATACTTTCGCTGCTTGGTGGCGTGGATCGACTTGCAGATTTTCTTTCCACCGTCGTTCTTTCCAAGCAAACCGAACATTCCCGACTGGATGGTCGTCCCGTTTCCTGGCGGCTGGCTGATCGGCACGCTGATGTTCTTGAATCTGGCCGCCGCACATGGGCTGCGATTCCGACCGCAAGCGTCGGGTTCTCGCCTCATTGGAGGACTTGCAGTCATCGGTCTCGGCGGTTTGACAACATGGTTAGTTGTTGTCAGCGGTAGTAGCTCGGACGGCCTGCAGGCCAATAGCTGGATCACATGGGGTTCAGTTTGGTTGTTATTCAAATTGGGGCTGACAGTTTCTGTTATCGCGATGTTCAACATGCTGCGGCAACTGGCTCCCAAAGACACTCAGGGTACGTCATCGTTTGAGTTTGTGAAATCCACTCAGGGGCTCGTTGGTACGGCCGGAAGCATTGGGCTGGCAGCTCTCACGATGTGGCTGTGGTTTGAAGGTGAAGACGCACAACTCGACGATTCATCGATGCGCATTCTGTGGCAATTGGTGAAGGGAACAATCGCGGGGCTCGTGCTGCTGCTTGGTTGCTGGATGGTTTTCAAGAAGCGAGCTGGCGTCGTCCTAATTCACGGTGGCATTGGCCTGATGATGCTCAGTGAGTTGCTCGTTGGGATGACCGCCATTGAAAGCCAGATCTCTTTGTTGGAGGGTGAACGGGCCAATTTTGCTCGCGACATCCGTTCGTTTGAATTGGCGGTCGTCGAATCCGGCAACGGAGGTGAAGAAACACACGCGGTTGTCGACGGGAAGCGATTAGTGAAAGGCTTTGTTCCCGAACGGCTCGGCAAAGATGGCAAACCGACGAAGGCATCCGTTCCAGCAGGAAAGGTGACTCACGAAGTCTTGCCGTTCGACGTCCAGGTGGTCGAGTACTTCAAGAATGCAGACATTCGTCGAGTTCAAGGGTCTGACAAGAATCCGGCGACCGACGGAAACGGGAAGCTGTGGATTCTTGAGCCCGCTCGCGCATCCACCGGAACCGATGCCGATAGTAAAGTTGATTATGCTGCCGCTTACTTAAAGCTCACGAAGCGTGGTACAGACGAAGTGATTGGTATGTATGCCGTCAGCGTCATGATGTCGGAACAAGGGCAATCGGATCAGGTGACCGTCGACGGGAAAACGTTCGATGTGTCGCTGCGATTCAAACGTTACTACAAGCCCTACATCGTCGAACTGCTCGACGTTCGCAAAGACGATTACATCGGCACCGACACGCCACGCAATTATTCGTCCGACATTCATCTGGTCGATACGGCTCACGGCAGCGAGTTGACCTACCACATTTGGATGAACAACCCGCTCCGTTATGCGGGCGAAACGTTTTATCAAAGTGGCTATCACAAAGTTCCGCTGAATGGTGTCGAAGGAACGTCGCTGCAACTGGTCACTAACACCGGTTGGATGATTCCTTATGTGGCTTGCATGATTGTGGCCGTCGGCATGTTGGCCCACTTCTGCATTACGCTCTTGCGATTCTTGGATCGACGCACGCGTGAAACCCTACCAATTGAGACAGCCACCGGCGGGCTTGGACTTGGCGGTAAAGCGTTTGCGGATGATGCCCCCAGTAATGGCCGTGGTCCGAAAAATGTCCCTGTGCGAAAACGGAAGAATTTCGACGTCGATCCGTCTGCTTCAAAAGGACCAGCGTGGGTTCCGATTCTCGCTGTGGCGGTGATGGCGCTCTACGTTGCCAGTAAGGTACGTCAGCCGCATGTGGGACCGAACGATTTTGACTTTGGCGAATTCGGCAAGTTACCAATTGTTGCAGACGGTCGTGTGAAGCCGATCGACACATATGCTCGCAACACGTTGCGAATCATTTCCGGAAGCGAAACTTACAAAGACAGCGACGACCGATATCAGCCTGCGATTCGTTGGTTGTTGGATGTGATCGCACGACCGGACGAAGCGAAGAAGCATAAGGCGATTCGAATCGACAACCTCGATGTCACCGAAGCATTGGGGCTCAAACCACGGAAAGGCTTCAAGTACGCGCCGTCCGAATTCACAGATCGTGAAGACGAAAAGGATTTGAAGTTCAAAGAGACCCGCTTCGGGAAAGTGGCCGTTCAGGCGGATCAGGCGCGTGAAAAGGGAACGCGTAATCTGAGCGTTTCAGATCGCAAGATACTGGAGTTCGAACGCAAGTTCGGAATGTACGACACGCTGACTTTCTTCCGCCGAACTCCCGAAGCAGAAAAAGAGTCGCCCGAATTCAATCTGTTATCAGCTCATCGACTTTCCGGTGCGTTGAAGCAACGAAAGATGCCGCTCGTCGTTCCGCCACGCAGCGCAACCAATGAAAAGTCGAACGCCAACGATTGGCTCCCGTATTCACTGGCCAACTTCTTGGAACCGATTGAAACTGATGAAGGTCATCACGGCTGGGCTCAGAAACTCCATGGCCTACTCGGTGAGCGGTTCGTTCCGATGTTGAAAATGCAGGCGGGGCGTCGTGACGTCACTGACGATCAACGGATGGAAGTTCAACGAGAGTTGAAGCAGAACCTCGACCTCAAAGATTGGCTCGCGTCACGCTATTTGTCCGGTGGCTCCAAAGAAGAGCAGCAAGCGAAGGCTTTGCCCGCCAACCCCGCAGTGACCGCGTGGACGCAAATTTTGGGAGCCTATGAAGAGGGCAACGCCGCGAAATTCAATCGAGCGGTTGCGGCCTATCGAGCCGAACTTGATGGCCGATCGCTGCGAGAAGTGAATCTCGCTCGAGTTAGCTACGAATGGTTCTTCAATCAGTTTCAACCATTCTTCCTCGCGTCGATGCTGTATGCCTTCGTCTTCTTGGTGGCGACGCTCTCTTGGCTCGGTTGGACCAATACGCTCAATCGCACGGCGTTCTGGATGACCTGCTTTACTCTCGTCTTGCACACGTTTGCGATGATCTCGCGAATCTACATTTCCGGTCGGCCACCAGTAACGAACTTGTACTCGTCTGCAGTCTTCATTGGCTGGGGGACAGTCGCGCTGGGGATCATTCTGGAATCGGTCTATCGGATGGGAATCGGTAACGTCGTCGCGTCGGTCACCGGGTTTGCGGCGCTGTTGATCGCGCACTATTTGGCTGGTGACGGCGATACCTTCGTCGTACTGCAAGCTGTTCTCGATACACAGTTCTGGTTGGCAACGCACGTCACGACGATCAACCTCGGTTACTCAACGACGTTCCTCGCCGGAATGTTGGGAGTGTTGTACGTCCTCCGTGGCTTCTTCACTCGCTCGCTGACGCCCGATGTTGAGAAGAACCTTGGCCGCATGATTTACGGGACTCTTTGCTTCGGCATCTTCTTCAGCTTCGTCGGGACAGTGCTTGGTGGTCTGTGGGCCGATGACAGTTGGGGACGCTTCTGGGGTTGGGATCCGAAAGAGAACGGCGCTCTAATCATCCTGTTATGGAATGCCGTTGTGCTGCACGCTCGCTGGGACGGTATGGTGAAGAATCGCGGCATGGCGGTCCTGGCGATCGTCGGCAACATCACCACGAGTTGGTCGTGGTTCGGCGTTAATGAACTCGGCGTCGGCCTGCACAGCTATGGATTTACCGAGGGTGTCCTGATGGCTCTCGGCATCTTCGTCCTGACTCAAGTGGCCGTGGTAATCGTGGGCTGTAGTCCCAAGAGCCAATGGGCCAGTTTCCGGAAAGCTGGCGAACCGGTGAACGCGTAAGTTGGAAAAATAAGCAAAGCCACAAATGAAAAACGGCGTGTCTGCTTCCAATGAATCAAGAGGAGGCAGACACGCCGTTTGCGTTTAATGGGGCAACCAGTATTTGTGATTGGGAGGCGCGAGACACCTGTTGCTTCGGACTAGCCGGTTTACTGCGGCAGTTTGCCGAATCTCTTCGAAAACAATTACAGCTTCGCGTCGATGTTGACCCAGGTCTTCTTCTCGAATGATTCGAGCGTTGCGTCGGCGACCGCTTGAGCGAGTGCTCCGTGGTCGAAACCGGGGACGCAGTCGCGGCCTTCAACGATCGCAGAGACGAATTCCCAAACGAGGTCGTAGCGGAAGACGGTGCTCGGCACGCCGTCGTGCGGATTGCGCGGGCTGCCGGGAATCACGAGGAACTCGCGTGGGACCGGGCGTTTTTCCATCGTGCCGCCATGTTTGCCGATGACGATGTTGTTTGGATCGGTGAGTTGATACGCGGCGGAGCCTTCGCTGCCGTTGACCTCGGCCCACTCGTAGCCGAATCCGTTGTTGTGGTGCCCCTTCATCAGCGTGCTACCTTCCCACACGCCGGTCGCACCATTCTCGAACATCCCAATCAGCGATGACCAATCATCGACTTCGGACGGAGCGCAAGATTGACCATCGACCGTTTTTTCTCGCGTGGCGAATTGAGCGACTGCGCCGCAGATCGTTTTGATCGGCCCCATGAGGTCCATCGAAAAGTCGATACGGTGGATCGTCATGTCAAAGAGGTCACCCGCACCGGCGAGGTTCTTGTACTGCCGCCAACCCCAGCTAGTTTCTGGCCAGTCGAGGAATCGCTGACTGCGGAAGTGACGTGGCGTGCCGAGTGCTCCGCTCTTCACCAGATGTCGCACATAGCGCATTGACGGAGCGAACCGATACGTAAACGCCGTCATGTGCCGCAGGTTCTTGTCGCGAGCCGCTCGGAACATCTCCGCCGATTCCGTGAAATTCAGCCCCAGCGGCTTCTCGCACATAACGTGCTTTCCGCCGTTGATGCACGCCAGCGCGATCGGCTTATGAGTGAAGTTGGGAGTCGCGATGATGACTGCGTCGATGTTCGGATCGTTGGCGATCTCGTCCACATCAGTCGTCTTCTTGGTCGGTCCCCAATCCTTCTGCCGCTTGTTGAGCAACTCTTCATTCGGATCGCACACCGCGACCAATTCGCAACGCTGGTCGAGCCGAATCCCCGGCACATGGTGATAGTCAGAAACGGCCCCGGCCCCGATGATCGCAATGCGGACTTTGTTCGTCATGGTTGATGAATGGTGGTTCCAAACGGATGTTGAATAAAAGTGTTGGCCCGATCTGAGAACGGCCACAACAGCTCAGGACGCTCCTTCGCGTTGGAAGGATGAAGGAATCTCGCTTGGTTGGGAAGTGTCGAATCGGTTGGAGTTTTACCTCTGTGGACAGACGACAGAACGATGATTCAGCCGGAACTCGTTGCGGGTCTTTTGAGACAGCGGTAGCATCGCTTGCGGCAAGATTATTCTTCGATGTGCCTGGAGTGTGAGCATGACGGCAAGCGATGTGTTTGGGGTCGTCGTGCGGACCATTGGTTTTTGCCTTCTGCTTATTGCTCCTTGGTATGTCATCTATGGATTCGTCGAACTAGGTGGATGGATTCCCGAAGAACGTGCAGGGGAAACGTTAGCAATGTTTGTCACCAGCCTGTCGTTTGCGGCCGTGGGACTTGCCGTCCTTCGTGGTGCTTCACGTTTTGTTCGATTCAGTTACCCCGATGATGCGACACAGAATGTTGTTCCGCCACAACCGCGAATTCACGAAGACGCATCGAAATGAAAATGCGACTAACTTAATTTGATTTTCAAGGAGTTGAACGATGACTTTTGCGTATGATCGCCGTGACTTTCTGAAATCCACACTCGTTGCGTCGTCCGTCGCGGCGCTGCCGATGCAATTCGGCCTTGCTGATGAAGCGAAGAAGCCGAAGCTGAAGATTGCGGTGAAGTACGGCATGATTCGGCATGAGGGGTCGATTGAGGACAAGTTCAACCTCATCAAGAAGCTCGGCCTGCAAGGGGTCGAGGTGGATAGCCCCAGCGGGTTGAACAAAGAAGAGGCCAAGGCCGCCGCCAAGAAAACCGGGATCGTGATTCACGGTGTCATCGACAGCGTTCACTGGCGCGACACGCTGTCGAGTTCCGACGCCGACGTCCGAGCCAAAGGGCTGGCCGCTTTGAATGGGGCCATTGAGGACGCCGCGTTCTTCGGCTGCGACACCGTGCTGCTCGTCCCAGGCGTCGTGAAGGACGACGTCACCTTCGAGCAATGCTACGAACGCTCGCAAGCCGAAATCAAAAAGGCGCTGCCGCTGGCCGAGAAGCACAAAGTCAAAATCTGCATCGAGACCGTCTGGAACAATTTCATCACCAAGCCGGAGCACCTGATCTCGTTCGTGGACGACCTGAAAAGCCCGTGGGCCGGCGCGTACTTCGATTGCAGCAACATGCTCAAGTACGGCGTGTCGTCCGCCGACTGGATTCGGAAGCTCGGCAAGCGTCTGGTGAAGTTCGACTTCAAAGGCTACAGCCACAAAAACAGTTGGTGCAAAATCGGCGAGGGTGACGAAGACTGGCCAGAGGTTCTGAAAGCCCTCGGCGAAATCGGCTACGACGGCTGGGCCACCAGCGAAGTCGGCGGCGGCGGCGAGAAAGAACTGGCCGACATCACGGCTCGGATGAAGAAAGTACTGCAGTTGGGGTAGCCACCTTGGAATTCAATCATGCGCTGGTTGCTTCGTCGTGGTTCGCGACAACATTGGACGCTCCGACTTTTACAGATCGCTCACGCGACTTACTTGAGCGCTCTGTTTTCAATTATCGCCCTTGAAGGTCCAGCGAAGGTACCAGCTCAAGCGATTTGGGTTTGGACCACAATTATTGCGATTGCGTGGATCACTCGGTTAGTGCGGCTTGGTTGGGCAGTCACACTGTCGCAAATTGTTGCGTGGGTTTCATTGATGATTTTGCCAATGGGATTGTCCAGCTATAACGCGAGTAATGAGCCTATTTTTCTGCTTGCTGCTGCTGTTATCACAGGGTTTATGATCGGACTTGTTCTCGACCTGTGTCGTTTGGGGGCCGCACTGGTGCCTCCTGGCTCCAGTGCGGCCCCAAATCCCGAACCAAACGACCGATGACCAACGACTGATACCCAAAGACCAATGCTCCCTCTCCGCATAATCGCGACGGTCGGATTATTTGGCGTGCGGACCGGTCGAATCGACTGCTACGACCGTCTTTCAAGCCGCGTCTTGACCCGGCTCAAGGTCCGAGTAGAGTTCCGGCGTAAGTCTTCCCGCGGGCCAATCCGATACCCCTGAAACCTCTTTTTCCCATCTTCGAGGTGAATTATGGCCGCTCCTGCGAACAAACCCGTTGGTTACCAAGTCGCCGTCATTGTGCTGTCGTTGTTAATTGTCGTCCTGGGGACCGTCGTCTACATGGACTTCAAGAACTACAAGCTGGTCAATGCGCAGCTTCAGGACTCCACCAAGAAACTTGGCGAGTCCGATAAAAATTACAAGCAGCGCGACGACGAGTACCAGGACTTGAGGAAGAAGACTGGCAATCTCTACGACGCCTACGGTTTGGGCGAAGATGCCAATAACGGCAAGGTCGCCGGAGCGGCAATGGCCGACATCGGTAAGGCGGGACAGTTGCCAGAGCCAACTTACAAAGCGGCGATCAACAAACTGGTTCAACAAGCAGCTGATTTGGAAAAAGAACGAGACAAACTTCGCACTGATATTGAAGGTCAGCAAAAACTGATCGCCGCGTTATCAGGCCAATACCAAGTCCAAGTCGATCAAAACAGCAACGGTCGCACCAAGGCCGAAAAGGACTTGCAAGACCTCATCAAGGTCAAAGACGAAGAAGTTCGCTCGAAGCAAAAACGAGTTGATGAGCTCACTCAGTCCTACAACGAACTGCAAACGGAACTCGATAACGAAAAGTTGACTCGCGCTCAGGAATCTAAAAAGCTCAATGACGACATCATTCGCTTGGTCGCCATCAACGACAAATTGGTGAAGCGAATCGATGAGGTGACGAAAACCAGTTTTGAAGTTCCTAGTGGCATGATTCGTCATGTGGACAATCAAAACGGACTCGTGTGGATCAACCTTGGTGAAGCGGACAATCTGCCGAAGCGCATGACTTTCAGTGTCTACAGCAAGTCGCACAACGGCGTGGCTCGCGGGACCGAGGACATTAAGGGTGCGATCGAAGTGACGCGTATCATCGACGATCACACTGCGGAAGCTCGTATCACCCACGACGATCTCTATAAGCCCATCGCGAAGGGAGATCCGATATTCACTCCCGTTTGGCGAGCGGGTCGCAAGGACAACTTCTCGTTCATCGGACTCATTGATCTGGACGGCGACGGTAAGAGCGATCGTCAGCGCATCCACGAATTGATCGCCAGCACCGGAGGTGGCGTTGATAACGAAGTTTTGGATGACGGTAAGCGAATTCGATACACCAAGTTTCCTAACGAGTGGGTCGAGTTTGAAGCGGAGACTGTGCCTGGGATCGACGTGAATACGAAGTTCCTCGTGATCGGTCAGATTCCCGATATCGCACAAGCGGCCAAAGACGAGGACAAAGAACGCATCAACAAAATGCTTGTGCATCGTAAAAAACTGGAGCAAGAAGCTCGCCAGCAAGGTGTGCGACTCGTGAACCTCAACGACTTCCTTGCCTGGATTGGTTACACGCCACAACGCCGGTTGTTTACTCCCGGAAATGAGAAGGGCTATGAACTCAAGGCGGGACAGCGTGCGGCACCGATCGATAACATCGGTCGCGTTTCGGGTGCTGTTAGCGACAAGAGCAAACGTCTGAAACCACAGACCTCAACGGGAACGACCAGCGGTGCGACCGGAAAGTAACTTTCCGAATTCATGATTCCGCAAAGTAAGGCCCAGCAATCGCGAGATTGCTGGGCCTTTTTTCGTGAGAGGGGTCGAGTGTTGGCTAACGCGGCGCACCAAAGCTCGACGGGATCGCCAGTCTGTCTCGAACTTGCGTTGCGGTCTCGCCCAATTGAATGAGGGTTCGACATTGTTCATGGATGTCGCGGCATGCCTCTTCCCAGCCGGGAAAAAGTCCTTGTTCCAAACGTTGTCGTGCGAGTTCCGTTGCCAGCGTTTCTACTTGCCGTTGGAGACCACGACGCAATCGCCGCGTGAAGAGCATCACCAGAATGGTCGCCCAGATACCTAAGATGACCCCCGCATTCACATAGAAGTGCGTCGGCAGAATTTTGTCGGGATCGCTCAAGGAATCCCAAAAGAAGCTCCTCACGATTCGATAAAGTACGAAGACAACGAGCGACATTAAAAGCGTTTCGTACCACAGCCGAATCAGCAATCCGGACCGCCTTTTGGCGACGTCGTCCACCATGCCGTCGATTCGCTGGCTTGCGTCACCTAAGAATTGACCTTCGACACGAGCCGCTTCCTGTCGCAGTTCTTGCACGGTCTTCGAGCCACTAGAAACCGTTGTAAGTTTCGCATCGCGTAAAAAGCCGTTGAGCACCAATTGCGACTCGCGCAACAAGTTGTCGTCCAGTCCCAGCGAACTAGCGACCCGTTGCAAGTTCGATTCCGCCTCGCGCTCCTGATGCTTCGCTGACAACCAACGAGTTCCTTGCACGACGCCGATGAGGGCCATCTGCACTGACGACCGCGCACGCCACAACGTGGCCGAGGCAATCAAACTGCCAAGTCCCGAATAGACGCGCAGCATTGAGGAAAACGGACTTGTTCCCCAATGCTCGGTGACTGACGTCAACAAGCGACGTTCCCAAAGTCCCTGGCTGGCGATGAGTTCATCGCGCAGCCGAGCGGTCATCGCATCGTGTAGTCGTTGACGCTGCGTTTCGAGTGCCGCTTCAAGTTTTTCGATCGCAGGCAAATGGTCGGTGACATGCTGACGGCAATGACCGATCGCCGAGTGAATCAGGTCGAGGAGGTTCGCTCGCCGAACTTGAACGCGCTGTGACGCCGCAATGCGACTCGTCAACAAATCTTGCAGCCGAGCGAAATCGCCGGACGGACGTCGGCCAGCGAGTTGATCCAACATCGCTCGCGGCGAATCCACAAAGAATACATCCGGCACCGCGTAGTTTTCGGACAACTGTCGCCGCCAGTCTTCGCGGATATCGCTGTCACGATCGGCGTGAGTCTGCACGAAGATCAACCGGCAACCTTCCGCCGCTTGTCGCAGTTCGTCGCTGACTCGCGCCGAGCGATACTTCTGCTGCGTCGAAACATTGAGCAACACATCGCAATGCGGCAGTAGTTTATGCAGCCGCCACAAGTTTGTATCGACCGCTTCCGCCTCGGTCGTGTCTGGATCGGGGCAGTCGATGATGACAATGTCACGCAGGATCGGTACATCGAGTCGCACCAGTTGAAACTCCTCCAATGGCACACCGAGCGCATCGAGGTTTGTTTCCGGATGAGCAATCAAAACAGGCAACGTCGTTGTCGGTCGCTCGCGACCTGAGCGAGTGCATTCGCGTCCGACTAACGCATTCACCAATGCACTTTTACCGACTCCCGTCCCGCCGAATGTTGCGACGACGAGCGGCGCTTCGAGTCGAATCCGTAACGTCTCGACACGTCCCAGCAGCCGACGCAGAATCGCCCGGCAGTGACTCAATGGTTCCCACGGCGAACCCATTTCGACGAACCTTTGCAGTCGATCGACGAGTTCATCAATCTCGGCAAACAGTTCAATCTGTGCTAGTTCAGAGTCAGCCATTGTTAGCCCCAATCAATCGTGTCATCGCCACGCATACCAACCCGAAGTGTTCGCACTCAACCATCGGCGGCAGTGACTTCCTTTTGGAGTTGTGTGATCGTGAACTGCACTCGTTGAAACGCTTCGGACTGTGGAATGCTAATCGCCGCTTGCAGTTCATCCGGTAGTGTGCCGAATAAATGATCTTTCAGCATTCGCCCCAACCACGCTGCTCGCTTCGCAGCAAAACGCGCGTGCAGGCGACGAAACCAAGCTTCGAATAAACCGGCTCCCGTCGCAGCAGTTTCACTCAGTGCTTTTTCACCTGCAACGGCGGTCACAGTGCCGCTCGCGATATCGACCGCAAATTGAACCGCAGCGTTTGCCGCCACGCTCTGTACTGCGTGTCCGGCTGGACCGAACCCTGTCACGAATAAGCAGACGCTTGTCACCGGACGTACCGCCGCTGCTCCGTGGTCGATCCACTTCATCAATTGAAACGACTGCGGACTCTCTTGTCGAAATGCCTCCATCTCGGCACCAATGAGACTACGTACTTCAAACTCCAAGTCTGTCAAATCATGCCGCGTCTTCAGCAGTTCGAGCATCTCGACTCGTGACTTGCCGTTTAGCAGTCGATCAATGCGAGGCTGCAACAACGGATTGCCTAATTCAGAGAACCATTGCAACCGCTCATAGACTTTCTCGACTGTGTCGAGAATTGTTTGCCATTCGCGCTGCCGGTACTGCTCCAGTGGCGGGACGCGCTCTCCTTGCAACCGATCACGCAACGAGGCGAACGGCTTGAGCATTCCGCGTCCGAGTGCGTTGTAAAAATTGTGGACGGTCTTGGTCCAACCTTCACGTTGCGCTTGCCACCAATTGCGAACTTCTTGCACGACGACCGGATTCGGAACCGGCGGCCATTCGCGGCTTTCGGCGAGTTCGTGAGTCGATAACAAGGCGGAAGCAGTTCGAAACTCTTCGCTCCGTGAACGTACTTCAGCCAGATAGGCCGGCAAGCCAAATCGCTCATTGAGCACCGTCCGCAAAGAACCGCGTAACGTTCGCAACTTGATCGTGCTGAAGTGCAATGCTGACAAGTCTGTTTTCAGGCTGTGCTGCTCTACCAAGTTGTTGGGCGATTCTCTCAACGGCCAGTCGCGCAGATAAAACGGCAGGCGATTTTCTTCTGCCGCGCGACGATCTGCCGGGGCGACATACACGAACTCCGGATTGATTCCGGTTTCCTGGCAGAATGTCTGCAACCAAACCGGCCAGTATGGTTCATCATCAGGTAACAACACTTGGTTGAAGACAACGAGCACCACCTTGTCCTCTTCCGCTGCTTTGCGAAAGAACTGCTTCACCACCGCATCGTTGTATTTCTGCTGTGTTAAAACTGCGACGAGCACATCGGCACAACGCCGAATGTTGTCCGCTCGTTCCCAGTTGACTCGCACGTCACCGTCGATATCGGGTGTGTCCAGGATCAGTAAGTTGGATGGAATCGAATCGTTCGTTCGCCAGAAAAGGCGATGTTCCCGATGATCTTCGAGAGCCGCATTCGCCTCGGACCATGCATGTAAATCAAAGCCGCAAAAGATCGACGCAAGATCGTGTTTCTGCTCGAAGCCCGGCGGCACAAGACAGACAGGGTGTTTCGTACCCGAGGCGAACGCGCTTGTGGCACTCGCACGACAGCCCGCGAGATGATTAAAGATGACACTCTTGCCGATGTTCGTACCACCGACGACTCCGACGACAAGAAACGCGTCGTCAGACAATTGCGGGACGAGCTTGCGAGTCAGCAACTCAAACCATTCACGTCCCTTCAGCGGCGAAGTCTGCATCGCCATCGCGTGCGATTCCAGTTGCCGAATCGCCAGATGCAATTGGCGAACAAGTTCTGCACACGCGGTGTAAGGCGATGTCATTGAGCGAACTCAGTCACAGAAGTGCGGCGTCATTAACGAGGCGGGATTGTGACGCATTCCAGTTACGACGTCACGTTCCGTTGTCGCATCCGCTCGCGAGCTCGATTCAACGTCGGACCGATCGAATTCTCCGGAATGCCCAAAGCCACGCTGATTTCGCGATACGACTTTCCTTCCAGGTGAAACTGACGGACGACATCCGCTTCACGAGGCGGAAGTTCTTTCAGCATCCGCGCGACTTCTTCGCGATCTTCTGTCCGCTGCGATTCGTTCTGACCTGCGTGAGCCGCTTCCACAGAAGCGCCATGCACCTGCACGTGGCCGAGTGCTTCCGACATTCTTCGTTGAGTGATTTCTTTCACAACGATCCGTCGAGCGATCACCGTTAAGTACGTCGCCAGCGAACTCTTTCCTCGAAATTGTCGCAGAGCCGCATAGTTGTTGGACAAAAGTGTGACAAAAATGTCCGCGCAGAAATCATCAATGTCATCCGGCGAAAGCGGCACACTGCGTGAGTGAGCCGTGTGGTTGACGACATGCACGAAGAGGCCGATGAACCGGTCCACGAAGTCCTTCCAGGCTCCCGGTTCTTCAGAGAGGCATCGCTTCAATAGATTACGGTCGATTTCAGTGAGCGCCACGATGGCCTGACTCAAAAAGAGATACGGTAACGCCAGTCAAGCACGACGGTTCTCACTCTAGTTCGGTGCGGAAAACGAGACAAGACGGCATTTGCGGCTGAGCAGAACGGTTTTTCAAACCGTTTCGTCGCTTGACTGAGCCTGTCGCTGAATCTGTTATTTGGATGACGATGAAGCGAACCGTTTGGAAAACCGTTCTATGAATTTTCATCAAATTGAGCCGAGCAATCCCGAGTTAAACAACCGCTGATCCACGAATTGGCGTTGTCGCTCGCGGCGAGGAGTTAAAAGGCGGGCATGTGAGATCGTGCAGAGGTACTCGCAGATCGGCCACAAGTCCTCCTCGGTCGTCATCCAGTGGATGGAGTCGAAGCGAGTGAGATTCACTGGTCGCGAATAGCCACGCAGGGTCTTTTCGCCATCAAGGTTGTAGTAATGCTCGTAATAGGACATGACGAGTTCGCGAAGTGTGCGATAAACCGGCTCGCGGTACCGCAGCCCCGCATAATTTGATTTTCCAATCGCGCCCCATCGGCCATCTTCTTGAAACACGGTCAGTAGATGGTCGTCGTCACGAACGGTAATCAAGTCAATGATGATCGGTGCGTTACCGTTGGCGCGTAATGCGGCTGCGGCCAAGAACGCTCCTTCGGCACAATGGGCCACTCGATCACGCAAAACTCGACGGGGCGAACGGCAGGTGACCTCTTTGTTGTATGCGACTTGCTCATCCAGAAAGTGCTGAATTTTTTCTGGTCGGTTCAGTGACTTCAGCAGACTCACTTCCTGAGGAGTCAATTCATTCCCCATTGCGCTGACGGTTTCCAGTACGTCGAGAATGTTGGCCAAGCTGAGCGTCTCCTGATGTCGCGACTGTCGATTCTTGCGGCCAGTGTGACTCAATTGCGGCACCAGTGAAAGTCGCGCTGAACTTAGAACGGTCACTCCGCAACCTTTTCACGGCCGACATCGCCGGACTTCGGAAGCTGCCACGAACGAACGCTTTCATCCAGACGTTCGAGGCACATGGACCACCGATAGTAACGTGATTCATTTTTTCCAAAATGTTTCTTTCGTGTGCAAGATCGCAACCGCTAGCCCGTACCTGTCTGTGGTTGCGGGTTAGAGATGCTCGTGGGTTACGAGCCTCGCGTCACATGTCACGTCACTCGAAGGAATTCATCATGCGAAAGAATTGGTTATCGGCGGTTCAAGCATTGTGCTCAGGTCGTCCAGGTCGTGGTCAGTTTCGTCGGAACCGTGCGGATCATTTCGCTCCGGCAGAGACTTGCGAGTCGCGCGTGTTGTTGTCGGCGGTCAGCGATTCACCCGGCGTCGCGACAGACATGAGCGATCACACAGCGCTGACGCGAATGGCTCGTATCGTCAATGGAACTCCGACATCGGACTATCCGGCAGTCGGATTGATCGGTGACACCAGCGATGATTTTTGCTCGGGCACGCTGATCGCTCCGCAATACGTTCTCACTGCGGGACATTGTGCTGAGGGAGTTGCCAACACGGCAGGAACATTTACGATCGGCGGGCGGACTTATCACACCGAACGCGTTTACTTGCATCCAGGCTACAACAGCAACGCGATTGGCGACGACACGGCGAATGACATCGCGATCTATAAACTGTCCGAGCCAGTCGTAGGGATCGCTCCGATAGATATCTACCGAGCGACACCACAAGTCGGCCAACTGCTGACGTTGGTTGGCTTCGGCGGCGGCGGAACGGGAACAACCGGAAGCAACGGGGACTTTGGCATCAAGCGAGTCGGAACGACACCAATCGACCAATTGACTCGCACGTTGATTCACTGGGATTTCGACAACAACTCGGAAGCAAACACGGCTCCCGGTGACAGCGGAGGACCGGCATTCGTCACTGTCGGCGGAGTGAAGTATGTCGCGGGGGTCACGTCTGGCGGCGATTCCGCGAATGCGTCGATCGGCGACCACTCGTTCGACACACGTGTCGATGCTTACGCCGATTGGATTACGTCAATCGTCGGAGTAACTGGCGGAGGTGGGGGCGTTGATTTGCCGACGCTCAGTATCGTCGCATCTGATGCGAACGCGGCAGAAACACTCGCCGGTCAGGCGGTGAATCTTGGGACGTACACCATCAGTCGCACTGGATCGACCGCTGATGCTTTGACGGTCTCATTGAGCTATACCGGCTCCGCCACCAACGGATCAGATTATTCCAACTTACCGAGCCAAGTGACGATCCCAGCAGGGCAGTCATCGGTCACCGTTACACTCACGCCAATCGATGACAGCCTCACTGAACCGAGTGAGTCAGTGATCGCCACTTTGCAATCGTCCACAACGTACAACCTTGACGGCACACGAGCTGCTTCCACAGTCACGATTGCCGACAACGACCAAGTCCTTCCGACAATCAGCCTACGAGCGACCGACGCGACCGCTGCGGAAACTCGGATCGGCCAAGTCGTGAATCGAGGCCAATATCAAATCTCCCGGACAGGTCTGACGACGACTTCGCTGACCGTCTTCTACACAGTCAGCGGGAGCGCCACGAACGGCAGTGACTATTCGCAATTCAGCGGCTCAATCACGATTCCCGCAGGCAAGTCTTCAGTCACGCTTTCTCTCAATCCCGTCGATGATTCACAAAGCGAAGGAACGGAAACAGTCATTCTGACGCTTGCAGCTCGATCGAATTATGCGGTCGATACGACTCGTGATGCGGCGACTGTCACAATCGAAGACAACGACGCTGCGACCGTTCGCACGAACGACAATTTCGTCGATCGGCGAACGATCACCGGCAGCAACGTCACAGTGACCGGTGACAACCGCTCGGCGACTTCTGAATCGGGCGAGCCGAATCCTGCCAGGGTCTCCAGCGGCAAGTCTGTCTGGTGGACTTGGACCGCTCCTAGCTCCGGACGAGTCACCATCAGCACCGCAGGAAGTTCATTCGACACCACGCTCGGTGTTTACACTGGAACTTCGCTGACAGCGTTACGACTTGTGGCTGAGAATGATGACGGCGATTACACGTCCGGGACATTGACCAGCCAAGTGACATTCAATGTGGTCGCAGGCACAAAGTACCAAATTTTAGTCGATAGCTACGACACAGCCGGAGGTGACATCACCTTGAAGATTGCTCCCGCAGCCACAGCGTTCGCAGTGAATCGTTCAAGCGTCGCAGCCACACACACCGCAATCAACTCAAGAATCAGCACACCGCGCTCGTTCAACGATCTGCCGACGTCAACCACGGTCGCTGCTGACACAACTCCGGCCACAATTCAATCACCAGCACCCAGTCGCTGCGATTTGAATTCCATCGACTCGTTGTTCCGCAACATCGCCAACTTAGCCAGCCACTTCTAAGCCGGTCGCGTTAACCGAGATGGTTTATGCCCCACCGACCATTGTGTCGTTCTTCTGTCGCCGATTCCTCTGACCTACATTCTTTCTGACGGATTGTTATTTGTCAGAGGGATGGAAGTCACAGGAATCAGGCAGAAGAGCGGACAGTCCGTTGATTCGGACACACCATTCGGTTCACCGACGGCGCAGTTTGCGAAATGATCCGCGTTCAAGCGGTAAAGAGGCTGAGTCGGTTGGTGGCAGCGGCTTCAGTTCGATCACGGGAATGTTCTCCCGCAGGTTGTTGTTATCGAGCGAGTCGAAATCAATCTCGGCCTCGTCCATCGAGAGGAACCAACCGGTGACATGCACGGTCTCAGACGTGATGCCAGGGACGTGGTACTTCAGGCGGACTCGGTAGCGGTGGTTGCCGTGCGGCGCGTTGAGGTCGAGGAAGCGGAAGAGTTGCGGCTTTTGGATCGCTGGTTCCAGACGTACGAAACTGGAGGCCAAGCCTCGACGATCATCGGGTGAGGCCCATTGGCCGGAAACTGGTTTCGGAATCGGCATCGTCATCACTTGATTTTGAAACGGTGTGGCGATCGGGTCGGTTGCTAGCTCCGTCTGTTCGAGTAGTCGCAGTACCGGTGCGAGGTCCAAAGGCTTCCAGCCTGCTTCGGTTCCGGCCTCTTCGATCTTGCCGTGGACGAAATCGTTTGCAGTCTCGTTACTCGGTGTTGCTCGGCGTTCGATTTCAAAGTCGAGCCACTCGACGGCGTAAGGCATCTGCTCCGCGCGGACGAGCATCTCTAGCCGGACGGCATTGACCAGTTTGGCAAACGGTTGAGCAGGCGGCGCATCGGACTTCTCGGAATCAGATTTGTCGTTGCTCCCCTTGTCGGCGGAGTTCTTTTCTTCGGTCCCTTTTTCGCCGGTGCTCTTTTCACCGGAGTCTGCCAGAGTTCGGACGCGGACCAATTCCTGAGACAGGAAGAGTTGGCTCATGGGCCAATGCTTCGGCAATGAGACGACGGATGCGACTGTGAGATCGCAAGCGACTCGGAAGCCAATTACTGGCGGAGTTGTCGTTGCAGCGGGATGCAGCCACTCGCTCGGCTGCGAGCGGTTGATGTGCTGACGAAAATCGCCGCCGCAGAAGACCGTTGGATCGGTACTCCAAATCATGGTGTTGGGAGCCGTGCGACGCGGATCGTTTTCAGACGGGGCGTCGCTATGCCAAGCCCATTCGGCGACGTTGCCGATGAAGTCATGCAGCCCGAAGCTGTTCGCGGCATACGAACCGACTGCCGCCGTCGTCGTGAAGAACTGCGAACGAAACGCCAGCTTGCCGGGGCCGAGTGTCGACGGGAGCCATGAACCGGCGCGCGCACAGAACTCCCATTCGCGGCGAGTCAGCAGGCGATACGGCTTCTTCTCTTTCGCGCTCAGCCAGTGACAGAACGCGAGCGCGTCCGCAAACGAAACATGCACGCCGGGATGCTGGTCAGAGTCGTAATCGTTCACGGATTCTAAAACGATCTCGCGTTATTTGGGATTTTCTGCGATCAGTAGGTGATGTCGTCAGTCGTCACGGAAGAACTGATTGCGAGACAAACGCCTGAAGCACAGGC
>JAPLNX010000641.1 GCA_026400935.1 Planctomycetia bacterium
CTCGCACGGCCTCCTCGCTGGCCGCGATCAACGCTCCCGCTGGAGCCGCATTCACGGCCTCCGTGATCTTCCGCACGGCCTCCTCGATTTGCTCCTGAACCACCGGCATCAATAACTCTGATTTCACTTGTGGCACATCGTCCATGATCGTTCCCAGAAAGAGGTTCCGTAGATTTCTAACCTCATTCTGACAGCTCGTTACGAATCGCGCCAGGCATAATTGGCACACCCATCACCGCGTTCGCAACCGATTCCGATTCGGCGACCGTCACCTACAGCCTGACGAACAACGCGGGCGGACGGTTTGCTATCAACAGCTCGACGGGTGTCGTGACTGTGGCGAATGGTGGCTTGTTGGACTTCGAGACCGCGACGATTCACACCATCACGGTGCAGGCCAGCGACGGAGCCAACACCTCGTCGGCGCAGTTCACCATCAACGTCGAGAACAACCCGAACATCTCCGCCGAACTCGTCGTCAACTTGGCCAACACGGTCAACACGATCACGGTCTCGCGAATCGGGACGAACCTGCTGGCCGTGCGCAGCGGCGCAACGGACTTGATCACTCCGACGCAGTTCAATGACTTCACGGCGTTGCGGATCGTGGGCAGTTCACAGGCCGATACGGTGACGCTCGATGTGAGTCTCCTCACATTCCTCGGCGCATTTGCGATGGATGGGAACGCGGGGAACGACACACTGATCGCGACGGCGATCACCGGCGTGGGAACATTCAACACACAGTTCTTCGGTGGAGACGGAGCAGACCTCGCACGCGGCGGTGCGGGAGGGGACGTCTTCGACGGCGGCGCTGGGAACGATTCGTTGTTTGGCAATGCGGGGAACGACTTCCTCACGGGGGGCGCGGATAACGATTCGCTCGATGGCGGTGACGGCGACGACGGAATCTCTGGCGGCCAAGGGAACGACGCGCTCATCGGTGGCGGAACAACGGCAGCCCCTGGTCTCGACAGTCTCGTGGAGTTGGTGGACGGCTCGCTGACTTTTACCGCGACGGGAATGACCGGCAGCATTACGGGAACGGATACCGTGATCGGCTTCGAACGAGCGACGCTGTTCGGCGGCAATAGCGATGACTCAATCAACGCGGGGCTTTTCACTGGCAACGCGATCCTCTTGGGGGGGGACGGCAGCGATTCGCTGGTTGGCGGTTCGGGGGCGGACACGATTCGCGGTGGAATCGGCAATGACACGCTGGTCGGAAGCGCTGGGGATGACAGCCTCGAAGGCGAAACGGGCGACGACGTCTATGCGTTCGCCAACGCAGGAGCTGTGTTAGAGGTGGACACCGTTGTCGAACTGACCGATCAAGGCCGTGACTTGCTGGATTTCAACAGCGCCACGGTCGCGGTGACCGTCAATCTGACGAGCGATGGCAGCGTCGCTCCCAACAGTTTGGCAAGCCACACGAATCGCACGATCAAAACCGGGGTCTCCGGACAAGCCGCGAACTTCGAGGGCGCACGAGGTGGCTCCGGCGGGGACTCGATCACCGGAAACGCCGCGGACAACTTCTTGGACGGCGGTGCTGGGAACGACACGCTGACGGGCAGCGCCGGCAATGACACGCTCAGTGGCGGACTCGGCAATGATTCGGCGATGGGCGGCGCCGGTAACGACATGCTCAACGGCGGCGACGGCAACGACGCGCTGCTCGGTGGAGCGAATGACGATACCTACTTCTTCCAAGCCGTGACGGGAACCACTCCCGATACCGACACACTGACGGAACTGCCGAACGACGGCCTGGATCGACTGGATTTCAGCAGCCTGGCGGCCAACGTTGCAGTCACCGTCAATCTCTCCAGCGATACGTTGTTGGCCACGCACGCCAATCGCACGGTGAAAACGGCAGCGGCGTCCCAGTTCGCTAACTTCGAAAATGCGAAAGGCGGAGCCGGCAACGATCAGTTGTTTGGAAACTCGCTGACCAATCGACTGGAGGGAGGCCTGGGAAATGACCTCCTGATTGGTGTTGCAGGAAACGACTTCTTGATCGGCGGTCTGGGAGACGACGCGTATGTCTTCGGAGCCGTCACTTCCGCAGAGACCGACACGATTCAGGAATTGGCAGATGAAGGGATCGATCGGGTGGACTTCAACAGTGTGAACGCGAGCAATCCCGTCAGCGTGAATCTCGCCAGTGATACGGCGTTGGCCACGCTGGGGAACCTCACTGTCGTCACCTCCAGCGTTGGCGAAGCGAACAATATTGAGAACGCCATCGGCGGCTTTGGAAACGACTCCCTCATCGGAAATTCCGGCAACAATTCGCTGAGCGGTGGTGGCGGGAACGACACGCTCACTGGCGGCGATGGCAACGA
Source organism: Planctomycetia bacterium (assembly GCA_026400935.1). Classification (GTDB taxonomy): domain Bacteria; phylum Planctomycetota; class Planctomycetia; order Planctomycetales; family Planctomycetaceae; genus SXKJ01. The sequence goes on from JAPLNX010000641.1 coordinate 2,349, forward strand.
CACTCTGAATGGCGGGGGCGGCAATGACTCGCTCGTCGGGCAACTCGGCAATGACACGTACTTTTTCGTCGCGACGGGATTCACTGAAACGGACACGTTGTCCGAAGGAGCGGACGCGGGCAGCGATTCGCTGGACTTCAGCAGCTTGGCCGCGACGGTTCCCGTGACGGTGAATCTCAACAGCGATACCGCGTTGGCGACATATGCCAGCCGCACGATCCGCACGGCAACTGCCGGCCAAGCGGCGAATTTCGAGAACGCCATCGGCGGCGCGGGCAACGACTTCTTCACCGGCAACAACGCCGCGAATCTTCTCCGAGGTGGTGCGGGCAACGACACGATGGAAGGTGGCGCGGGCAACGACACGATGGAAGGAGCACCGGGCGTGGACGAACTCCGTCAAACCGTGGACGGCAATCAAGTGCTGACGAACTCATCGCTGTTGGGCCTGGGGACCGATGTCATTAACGGCTTCGCGCGAGTGATCCTCACGGGAGGCAATGCGGCAAACATGATTGATGCCAGCGCGTTCACGACAGGCACGGTGGCCCTCAGTGGACTGAATGGCAACGACACATTGCTGGGCGGTTCGCTGAATGACTCGATCATGGGCGGCGACGGAACCGACGTGTTGAACGGTGGCGCGGGCAATGACACGGTCGATGGCGGAGCCGGTGACGGCGATTCCGTCACCGGCGGCCAGGGCGATGATTCGCTGCTCGGCGGTTCGGGTGTTGGGGACGTATTGGTCAAATTCATCAATGGCACGGCCACGTTGACGAATACCACAGTCACCAATCTCGGTGCGACCGGTTCGGGAACTGACACGTATACAGGCTTTGAACTCGCTTCGCTGACGGGTGGGGGCGGCAACGATGTGATCAACGCCACTGCCTACATCGGAACGCTCGTGCTCAATGGCGGAGACGGCAACGACGTTCTGCAAGCCGGCACCGGTAGCAACACGCTCAATGGTGGAGCTGGTGCCGACATGCTGACTGGCAACACGGGCAACGATTCGCTCATCGGTGGAGCTGACAACGATATCCTGATTGGTGGCGTGGGCAACGATACCTTGGCCGGTGGACAAGGGGACGATGTTTATCAATTCACAGCCGCGACTGCGGCGGAAGCGGATCGAGTTTCCGAATTGGCGAATGAAGGCAACGACCGTCTGGACTTCAGCAGCTTGTTAGCCGCGGTCTCCGTCAACGCAAACCTTTCGAGCGATGCGTCGCTTGCCTCGCACACCAACCGAACCGTGACAGCGGCGAATGGAGAATCGGCGAACATCGAACAAGTTACCGGTGGAGCCGGCAACGACGTGCTGATTGGCAACGCGGCCGACAATCGACTTGAAGGTGGGGCAGGCAACGACAGTCTCACGGGCGGAACCGGCAGCGACGCACTGCTCGGAGGAGCGGGGGACGATCGGTATCTCTTCCTGGATGCGGTTGCGGCCGAGATCGACACGCTGACGGAACTCGCGCCCGATGGAGCTGATTTACTGGATTTCAGCGGCATGTCTGCCACATTTGTCGTGATGGTTAATCTCGCAAGCGATGTGAACTTGGCCGCTCACACCAACCGCCTGGTCAGAGCCACGGTCGGCCAAGCGGGCAACTTCGAGAATGTAACTGGCGGTGCTGGCAATGATGTCCTCATCGGCAACGGAGGGAACAACCGTCTCGACGGTGGAACCGGCAACGATACGGTCGAAGGAGCCGCTGGAAATGACACGCTGACCGGAGGCGTCGGCACGGACGAGGTCCGACAAACCGTCGATGCTAATCAAGTGCTGACCGACACAACGCTATCCGGCTTGGGTGCGGATGTGCTCAACGATCGTTTTGAACGAGCCAATCTTACGGGTGGCGGGGGCGCAAACAACCTCAACGCCAGTGTCTTCTCAGGCATCGCAGTGCTCATCGGTCTCGATGGCAATGACACGTTGATCGGTAGTCCCGGAGTGGATTCGCTGAGTGGCGGCAATGGCAATGACTCGCTGACCGGCAACGGTGGCAATGACACTTTGGCCGGTGGAGCTGGTGACGATGTTCTGGATGGTGGAACCGGCAACGATGTGCTACTGGGCGAAGATGGCAACGATTCACTGGTGGGCGGCCTCGGCAACGACGGCCTCAACGGTGGTATCGGTAACGACACACTCAAAGGTGATGTCGGCAACGACACGATCCTCGGTGTTGCCGGAGCCGATCAACTCTTCGGCGGTACTGAAAACGATCTACTTCTCGGCGAGGCCGATCGCGATACGCTCAACGGCGATAACGGAGCCGATTCACTGTCCGGTGGAACCGGAGCGAACACGTTCATCGATGTGGACCCCGATGAAGGGGACGTCGTTGGAGTCTTCACGTTCGACTTCAACACGCTGTTGACCGCATTGCCATAGCTCTCGAAATCCTGTGTGCATCCTTGAAAGGGAGGGCGACACGCTGCAACTGACGTAGCGTGTCGCATCGTTGAACGATGCCGAGCGAGACCTGCCAAAACCGACACACTCAAATCGCTCGGAAAACACCATGTTTCCACAAAAAAAGCCGTTTCGCAGCGAATTGCGAAACGGCCAAGGTGGACGATACAAGACTCGAACTTGTGACCTCCACGATGTCAACGTGGCGCTCTAACCAACTGAGCTAATCGTCCGAAGGGCGGGCAAGGTAGCGCGTCCTTCGCGGTTCGTCAAGCAGTTGAGTGTTGATCTTGTGCCTAAAACAGTCCTTGTTGATCCAGTGAATCCACGGTGCTGGAAAAGATGGCACAGCCCGAATTCGATCCGCGCGACTTCGGGTTGGCATATAGCCACATTACCGCTCAAGGAAACTTTTTTGGGCACGTCGAGATCTTTCGCGAGACTCCGACTCAAATGTGCTTCTGTTGAATCTTTGACGGTCGAAGTTGTGATCCCGTCTATTTGGTGGATATTGGCTGGCAAGCACGCCTCGACGACGAGTCAATCGCCATCTATCGAGCCGACATTGCACGGAACATCGCACAGTTCTTTGCCGATATGATCCTTGCCGATTGTCGCACAAGTCTTGTTCTCGGCGTTGAGGGTGTGCCAATTATGCCTGGCGCGATTCGTAACGAGCTGTCAGAATGAGGTTAGAAATCTACGGAACCTCTTTCTGGGAACGATCATGGACGATGTGCCACAAGTGAAA
>JAPLNX010000595.1 GCA_026400935.1 Planctomycetia bacterium
CACGGCGGTCTCTTCGCAGACGGTGTTGTTCACGGCGGGGGCCACCTCGCGGACAGTGACGGTCAGCACGATGGCCGACAGCAAGGCCGAAGCGAATGAGACGTTCGCGGCCAGCTTGGCTGGACTCGTTGACGGCGGACGCAGCGTCACGATCTCTTCTGTGAATGGTTCGGCGACCGGGACGATCTCCAATGATGATCTTCCCCCGAACGTGACGTTGAGTGTTTCGCCAGTGACCCTTTCCGAAGCGGCGGGGACGGCGGCTGGGACGGTGACAGCGACGTTGTCCGCGGTGTCGAGTTTCGATGTCACGGTCAACCTGGGCTTCAGTGGAACGGCAACGCAGATCAGCGACTACGCTCGAAGTGGGACGCAGATTGTGATTGTGGCCGGTAACACCAGCGGCACGATCACGCTGACCGCCGTGCAAGAAGCGCTGATTGAAGCCGATGAGTCAATCATTGTGGACATTGTTGATGTGACGAACGGATTGGAGTCCGGTACGCAGCAGGTCAGTGCGACCATTCTCGACGACGATCGGACGGATGTTTCGGTGACCGTCTCGCCCATGAGCGTGCTTGAGGATGGAGCCGCGAATCTGGTTTACACGTTCACTCGAACGGGAGGAACCAACGCCGCAATGACGGTCAACTTCACAGTGGGCGGAACCGCGACTCTGACGACGGACTATGCACAGACCGGAGCGGCGACGTTTACGGCTTCGACTGGCTCGCTGTCGTTTCTCGCTGGGCAGACATCCAAGACGATTACCCTGAATCCGGCGACTGACACCACGATCGAAGCGGACGAGACTGTGGTTTTGACCTTGACCGTTACACCCACGTCGGCATACGCGGCGGGGTCTGCGAATACGGCGACTGGAATTATCACCAACGATGATTTTCCGCGAATTACGCTCGCGGTTTCTCCTGCCAGTGTGGCGGAAAGCGGCACAGCGAATTCGGTCTTCACGTTCACTCGCACCGGGCCCACGACCAGTCCGTTGTCCGTCGACTTTACGGTCGGCGGGAGCGCGACGCTGGACACCGACTATTCCAGCAGCGGCGCGAGTACGTTGACGACATCGACCGGCAGCGTGACCTTTGCGGCCGGTCAAGCGACAAAGACGGTGACCATCGATCCGACAGACGATACGGTTTTGGAGGCGAATGAAACGGTTCTACTCGTGCTGGCGACAGGAAACGGTTACGTCGTGGGGACGACCACCGCGGTGACCGCCACGATTACCAACGACGATCAAGAGGTCTCGGTGACGGTGTCGGCGGATCCTGTGACCGAAGATGGCGTCGCCAACTTGGTCTACACGTTCACGCGTTCGGGTGCGACGAGTGCGGCTTTGACGGCAAGTTTCACCGTCACGGGAACGGCGGCATTGGGGACGGATTACGCACAATCGGGAGCGGCCACATTCACGAGTTCTTCCGGCACGGTTTCGTTCACGGCTGGCCAGACGACGAAAGCTGTCACCATCAATCCGACAGCCGATACGACCATCGAATTGGATGAGTTGGTGGTCCTGACGCTCACTTCGGCAACGACGTACTCCGTGGGGGCAGACGGCACCGCTACGGGAATCATTGTGAATGACGATCCACGCGTGTCCGTTGCGGTGACTCCATCCGCCGTCACCGAAAACGGTGCCACGAATGCGACCTACACCTTCACCCGCACCGGTTCGACCGCCAGCGCACTGACGGTGAATTTTGACGTCAGTGGCACCGCGGAACTCGGAACGGACTACGTTGCCAGCGGTGCGACGTCGTTCAACGAAACTTCCGGAACCGTGACGTTTGGAGTCGGCCAGGCGACGAAGACCGTCATGATCGACCCGACTCCGGACTCGGTGGTCGAACCCAATGAGACGGTTGTGCTGACCGTGAACGAGGGCAGCAACTACGTTGTGGGATCGCCGACGGCGGCAACCGCCACGATCACCAACGACGACGCCGAGATCTCGGTCACGGCCGCTCCCACCAGCGTGGCGGAGGATGGGACTCCAAACTTGGTTTACACGTTCACACGTGTGGGAGCGACGTCTGCGGCGTTGACGGCGAACTTCACCATCAGCGGCACGGCGACTCCCGTTGTCACGTCAACCTCAGCGGTTGACTACGCACAAACGGGAGCGGCTACATTCAACGTCACAACCGGCGGCACAATCTCGTTCCCGGCTGGCCAGACGACGGTGGTGGTCACCATCAATCCGACGGCTGACACGGTCATCGAATCCGATGAGACCGTGGTACTGACGCTCACGCCGACCACGACCTACTCGGTAGGAACAGCCAACACCGCCACGGGAACCATCGCCAATGACGACCCGCGAGTGACGCTCGCCGTCACTCCCGCCAGCGTCGCCGAAAACGGCACGGCAAATTCTGTGTACACGTTCACGCGCACCGGCGCGACAACCAGTGCGTTGACAGTGAACTTCGACGTCAGCGGAACGGCGACCTTCAACACCGACTATATTGTGACCGGTGCGACGTCCTTTGCGGCGAGCGGCGGAGTCGTGACGTTTGCCGCTAACAGTTCCACCACAAAGATCACCATCGATCCGACCGGCGACACGACGTTTGAGTCAAACGAAACGGTGGCACTGTCCATCGCTGCGGCGAGCAGTTACGTCGTCGGCACACTGACTCCCATCACGACGACAATCAACAACGACGATACCGAAGTCACTGTGGCCCTCTCCACGACCAGCGTCGATGAAAATGAGACACCAAATTTACTATATACGTTCACGCGCAACGGGCTGATGACCAGTGCTCTGACGGTGACCTTCACTGTCGCCGGAACCGCGACGTTCTCCAGCGATTACACGCAAACCGGCGCAGCGACATTCAATGCCACCACGCGCATTGGCACGGTCTCGATTGCGGCCGGACAGACGACAAAAGTCGTGACGATCAATCCGACTGGCGACACGGCCTCAGAGCCAGATGAGACCGTCATCCTGACCGTGGGGTCGAGCTCAGCGTACTCCGTGGGCAGCCCTGACTCAGCCACCGGCATCATCAAAAACGATGACGCTGCTGCCAGTCTTCTCGCTTCCCAACCGGTCGCGTTGCCGCGTTCCACGCCACAGATCGTCGTTGTGCCGGCCAAATCGAAAATTCTGTTCGACGCCTTCTCGGACGACTTCGACAAAATCCTCAGTGAACTCCCATAACCCTGAGCAACAAGAGCTTGGCCTCTTGACTCATGGCTGCATAGACTTCGCCGATTACAGCTACAGCATTTGACGAAGACTCTGTAGTCAAGGGGGGGCATGGCAAACACAAGTGAAATTGAAAGGTTCTTCTCGGAAGTTAGTGGCTGGAAACGGAGGGTTTGAGATCTAGTTTTCCGCAGAAGAAGAGGATCCGAGTTCTGTAGTTTTCGAAGATCCGGAAACCGCGTGCGGCGGATTTGAGAGACTGGATGCGGCTGTTGA
>JAPLNX010000632.1 GCA_026400935.1 Planctomycetia bacterium
CCCTCCCGTTCCTTAAAGCAAAAAAGCCGCCACAGAAGAGTCTGTGGCGGCTAATACTCAATCATAGGTGCTTTAACACCGACAACGCTTAGTTGCCGTCGTTCGCCGCACCGGTGCTGCTGTCATTCTTGCCACAGACGTCGGTGATCGTCAGACCTTTGCAGTCGCAGTCATCAACGTTGTCGTTGTAGCCGAAGCCACCAACGCGAGCGTGGGTGTTGGCAGTCTTCGCCTTGGAAAGACCTGTGACGTTGTAGGTTTGATTAACCGCACCGAAAGCGTCGGAGAGGTCAACCAATTCTTGGGAGATCGAGTCACGGACGGCGGTCAAACCGACAACCATACCCAGGACAGCGATCACGAGGACGAGAACCAACTCGGCCGAGACAACGAAACCAGCTTGATCGTTAAAGAGCTTACGCATTTTTGAACCGTTCCTATTTTTTGAGACCTAGTGAGATTGAGACACACATCTCCCCGGAACTGGTGAGAAACCAATTCCGTTTTGGTTGTGGTAGCTTTTGTGTTTCAAAGAGTCTGATCCAGTCATTGACGCACACCACCAAACCACTGAAGTGGGAACATTCCAGTGATCACAACCGTGGATTACCGTCGGCCGACAACAATCCGATTTCCTGCGCACAGGACAACAACTCGCCATTGAGGGGACGAGCCGTGTATCAAAGGGGCGTCACCAAACAGCGACGCCCCAAGGGACTCAGAAGTGAGCCATTGCCGAATGCTCTCTCACCTTCATTCGGCGACCCACAACGAGCATGAATGCATTTGAAAATTGGGGTCCGAGCAACGAGAGATGATGACTGAAGAAGAGATGTTGTTAACCAGAACTTCCGATCCACAACGCTTCGCTCGAACGGAGAAACATCTGGCAGAATACATGCCAAGAGCGGCCGCGAATCAACTTGTGCGGCGTTGTCGAAACGCATCACGTGCGAATTTTCGACGCAAACTCAACCATTGCTGGGAGTACGAATCTTTCTTTGCGACTAGCTGTAAAGTTCACCGGCAGTAGCCGACGTCAATTCCTCAACACTCCATCCGTCAAGAAACCAAAACACTCCTGCTTTCAAAACGTTCGCAATCGTGAACAGCAGGAACTCAATCAATCCCTCAGCTGAGGGCTAACCACACTTCCTGAGGTTGTGTTGGTTCGCCGTAACTGCTGTTTTTCTCGACCGTTCTGTCCCAGGCTCAACCAGTGGAATCGTTTCAATCATCATCCTGAAGGCCGCGATCGTCCTACGGCATAGTCATAATCAACAAGTCCCGTACCACTCGGTTGACGTTTTTCTAAAACTCAATCACAAATGGCGAGCATGTTAATGGACTGAAACACTAATACGCCAAAGAGTTTGACCGACACGGAAGTTTAGAAGTTGTGTCGGTTTGAGTGCATTCAAGCGTCGGATTACCAAACAGCACGACGCACGAACAAGTGATGTCTTAAATCACTCGCTCGTGCGTCGTACTCGGCGCTGGGTCACAGTTGATCGTTCATTACGCGACGGCGGATTCGGGCTTGAGGCAGCGCCCGATCTCGCGAACGGCTTGGCGGAGTCGCTGAGCGTTCTCCACGATTGCCAATCGCAAATAGCCTTCACCCTCTTCGCCAAATCCTCGACCGGGACTGACGGCGACACCCGCTTCATTGAGCAGTTTCAAGGCGAAATTAATCGAGCCCATTTCAGCCCAGGGCTCTGGAACTTTGGCCCAAACGAACATGCCTGCTTTCGGTGCTTCGATTTCCCATCCTTGTCGGGTCAGACCGTCAACCAACACATCGCGACGGCGTTGATATTCCTCGCAAAGACGATCAATCGACTCGTCGCCGTGGCGCATTGCGACAATCGCCGAAATTTGAATGGCTTGGAAGATTCCGTAGTCGTAATAGCCCTTGATCGTTCCAAGTGCTCGCACCATTTCTGCGTTGCCGCAGCAATAACCGATTCGCCAGCCGGCCATGCTGTAGCCTTTGCTCATCGTTGTCAGCTCGACGCCGATGTCGATGGCACCCGGTGTCGCCAAAGCGAAGTCACTGATCACGAGGAAGCCGTATTTCTTCGCGAGTGCGACGAGATCGACGTAAAAATCTTGCTCGATGCAGGTTCCCGACGGATTGTGCGGAAAGTTGACGATCACGAGCTTCGGCTTCGGAAAAAGATGTTCGCACGTGTAAGAGATATTGGAGAGGAATTCGTTCGGATTTCGCACATCAAGCGCGATGACATTTCCCGATGCGAGCATCACGGAATACGAATGAATCGGGAAAGTCGGAGCCGGAACAATCGCGGTGTCGCCGGGCCCCATCAACGCGAGGCACATGTGGCTAAAGCCTTCTTTTGAGCCAATACAGGCGATGACTTCCGAGGCCGCATTCAGTTTCACGCCGTATTTCCGGTCGTACCGTTTTGCCACTTCGCGACGCAGGTTTTCGACACCGTTCGACACGGAATAGCGATGATTTCGAGCATCCGAGAGTGCTTCGATCATCTTATCGATGATGAACTGCTCCGGTGGATCAGTTGGATTACCCATACCGAGATCAATGACGTCGATCCCGTCCTGCCTCTTCTTATGCTTCAGCTTATTAATTTTGCCAAAGAGGTAAGGCGGTAGCCGTTTCACTCGGTCGGCGACCGGGATCGAAAAAGGCTCGTCAGAAAAAGAAGCTTCGGTTTCACTTCGCATAACGGTAGGCAGCGGAAAGTGGGGCGAGGGAATTGGACCGGAAGATTGCGGAAGCATATCCGCAGCGGCCAAGCGGAGCGGGGATTCTACCAACCCGCCGGGCGATGAGAAGTTCGTGGATGACTCAGAAGACATCGGCGGACCTCAAAAAACTGAGCGTAAACTTACAGAGATTGGTTACAAAGAAAGCTAGCACGATGCACCAGCGAGTCATGTTGGTTCGTTCGGACCACTCGCTTGCGCGTCGTGCTAGAAAATAATTGCGGCCCAAGGCTTTTACTTCGAGGAATTCGGGACCGAACGCTTTGTTGAACTGGC
>JAPLNX010000264.1 GCA_026400935.1 Planctomycetia bacterium
CGCAGTGGACTGCTCATTCCCGTCGACGAAAACGGCAGCACGCGACCGGCGAACTTTGAAGGCGGTTGGGTCGACAGAATCGATCCGGAAACTGGCGACATTGATCGACTCTTCGATGGCCTTGGTGGAGAGCGGTTCCTTGGACCGAACGACATCGTCTTCGACCAAAGTGGCGGATTCTGGTTCACCGACCTCGGAAAGTCCGACGCTCGCTCGATGGACCGTGGCTCACTGTTCTACGCGCGTCCCGACGGAACGGGCTTGCGCCGCGTCGCCTCAAACCTTACGGGCCCCAATGGCGTCGGCCTTTCACCCGACGGTTCAATCGTCTACGTCGCCGAAACAAATACCGGCCGGCTCTTGGCGTGGAGCGTTGTTGGCCCCGGCGAGGTTTCCGGTTCTCCAAAAATCATGATGGCCACGCCGAATCACTTTGATTCGTTGGCCGTCGAAGCCGACGGCACTGTTGTTGTTGCAGCAATCTCTCATGGGATCTGCGTGCTCCGGCCAAGCGGAGAAATCGACTATGTCGAAGTCCCTGATGTCATGACAACCAATGTTTGCTTCGCGGGCGATGACATGCAATCGGCGTACATCACAATGTCGGCATCAGGCCGCCTCGGCAAGGTGCGCTGGCCGCGACCGGGTCTACGCCTGGCGTTTTAAATCAGCCAAGGTCTCGGCCATCAACAGCACGCAACTAGTCCGACTCTTCGGTTCGTTGTCGTGCAGCAGTCTCACGACCCGCCTTCGCAAATGTTTCAGCGTTGAATGGTCGACGAGCGCTACTCGTTGCTTCCAAGTTTAAAGCTCCCTGCAACGAGAGTTCTTCGCCTTGGCGGTAAAGGGAGAGGATTTCCCCAACCGCCGACGTAGATGCGATTTGCTCGGCCAGTTGCAACGAAAAGGGAATCAACTCTTCGTGCGCCACAACGTGATTCACAAGTCCAATCTGCAACGCAGTAGCTGCATCAATAAAATTACCTGTGATCGAAAGTTCACGCGCACGACGGACCCCGATCGCACGGGGAAGTAGAGCGGTCAAACCCCACGTCGGAACAACGCCAAGTCGCGCATGAGTATCGGCGAATCGTGCCTGAGTCGACGCCACGATAAATGTTGCACTTAGGGCAATTTCAAGTCCACCGGATACGCAAGCGCCGTTGACAGCGCAGATAACTGGTGTCGTCATCGCTCGGAGCGCGCGACCTGGGTTTACCGAAAATTGAGCCTCGCTGGCCTTAAACGCAGGATCGATGTCAGTGAAGTCAACGCCTGCCGTGAAAGCAGGATCAGTGCCCGTCAAGACGACGGCTTTAACCGTTTCGTCCGCGTCGAGGTCGGCAAGAAGACCACAAAGTTGCGAGCGCATTTCGTTCGACAACGCATTTTTCTTTTCAGGGCGATCAAAGGTCACGAGACGAACGTCTCCGTGAGATTCACAGCGCAGATGTTTCATGGAGTTCGTCATTAGCTCTCCCGCAAAGCGATGCGCTCATTGTCCCAAGAAAGAATTCGGTCATCGGGGACTAACCGGAGATACACCGTTGACGCATAATGATCACTTGTGGCATCAGGCATCTCTGTTGTCGCCGTTCTGAAATTTGCATACTTGGCATCGATCAGACTTCTTACCGAATCGCGAGAGACGTCATCTTCGATTCGTTCCACGCGCCCCGTTAAGTGAACCGCCAACAGTTCAGACCAACGTTCTCCTGATTCGACGAGAAACGATGCCCGTGGATCATTTGTGACTCGAGAGATTTTCTTTGTCCGAGCCGGAGCCCCGAGACAGATCGTGCGATCGAGAGCGACAAACCAGACGGGCAACGCAATTGGCCAACCATCGGCCCGTAACGTCGTGAAAATCCCCGTATGGGCGTTCTCGATGACGGCCCACGCTTCTTCAGTCGACAATCGCAGGCTCATTACGTCGCTTTCTTTCTCGCTAGCATTTAGAACGTATTCCAGATTTAGGGGCGGACGCATTGGCTACTGACGGGGCGAGCAATCCAGA
>JAPLNX010000349.1 GCA_026400935.1 Planctomycetia bacterium
CCGACGATCGAAGTGGTTCGCAGGTTTGTGGTTCAACTACCACATTACTACCACACTCATTCGGAAACCGATAAAAACCCCCGCAAAACAATGAGTGGTATTGAAACGCTCGCGAGAGGCGATAAAGTCTACAAAATGCGGGGTTTCTGTGCTTTTTCCAGTGTCCAAAATCGCTCCTGTTAACCGCTAGGTTTTAGGTTCGAGTCCTAATCGAGGAGCCTTTTAGCGACCGTGTAACGCACGTCGTGTTAATCAAGACAAACGGAGCCAGCACCAGTGAGTGCTGGCTCCGTTTGTCGTTTATGGGCTGTTGAAGCGTCGGCTACCAAACGTAGCTCAATTCCGCTCTTTGCGTTACCGAACCAAAGCGACTCGTAGGTCCATGACGTTGGTTTGAGTTGGCCCAGTCAGCAACAAACCATCGGTTTGTTCAAAGAATGGGTAGGAATTATTTGTCGCCAGGAACTTGCTCGGGTTTAGGCCGTGAGTAATCGCCGTCTGCCGTAGCGGCTCGTCAACGACGGCTCCGGCTGCGTTTGTGGGACCGTCTTCGCCATCAGTGCCGCCAGAAAGAATGGCCATTCTTTCGAGGCCCTTGGACCACAAACATTGAAGTGCGGCGAGTGCGACTTCTTGATTGCGACCACCTTTGCGTGGTCGGTTTGTTGGCACGAGTTTCACGATCGGCTCGCCTCCACTGAGAACACAAACGGGCGGTTTGATGTCCGATTGGCCGTCACGAATTCGGCGACAGAGTTCTGCCAACTCGTGTCCGACAGCCTGTGCTTCACCAGCGTTGTCTGAGCCGAGCGACATTACGGCGAAACCCAACTCACGAGCTTTGCTGGCGGCAGCTTTGAGTGCCGTTGCGTTGTTACCGATGACATGGTTGTGAACGACCGACTGCACACCGTAAGCCAATTGCTCGACCTGGATGTTCGGCACCTTCTGGTGGCCGAGAGAAAAACTTTCTTCTAATCGTAACTTGTCGAAGACCGACTGCGGCACTTCAGGTGGGTTTGCGCCAAAGCGATGCAGAATGGCGAGAGCTTCGGTTGCTGTGCCGGTATCCTCGACTGTCGGTCCGGATGCGATCACATCCAAAGGATCGCCGATCACATCTGAAATTATGAGCGAGAAAACGGCCTTCGCTCGAGAGGCGGCTAGCGCAAGGCGGCCACCTTTGACCATCGACAATCGCTTTCGTACGGCGTTGAGTTCTTGAATGGTCGCTCCCGACCGCATCAGAAATCGCGTGACAGCTTGCTTGTCAGCAAGTGTGATTCCCGGGATTGGCGCGGGCATCAGCGCACTACCGCCACCTGAGATCAACACAACTACCAAATCGTTTGATCGCGCGCTGTTGGCGAGGCCGCAGATCGTTTGCGTGCCAGCGACACCTTCATCGGTCGGCTCATTCACACCGGCTGGTCGAGCGGCATGCAACACGATACGTCGTAGCTTTCGCACGCAATCGGCAGGGACATTGATCCAGCCGAGGACTTTTTCGTCGGTCAGCTTTTGGCCGAGCACATCTTCAACTGCGGCCGCCATACCGGCCCCCGCTTTGCCTGCCCCAATGACGATGATCTTGTGTAGTGATGTCAGATCGAATGCTGCACCACAGATCGTGACCACACGGCCGTCAGATCGGAATACATTGCGAACGAGTTGTTCGGAGGCGACAGCGGCAACGCCCGCCACCCAAATCTCGCGAGCTTGTTGACGCAGCATGATCAGCCTCGCGACAACTATGCACTTGGACGCAAGCGGCGATACGTCGTTAGGACTTCGTAGAGATCTGCTGAAATGCGGACTTCGTCATCGGCGAAATCAGAGAGCCATGCTCTGTCGTTGCGAGCAGCCTCGGCAAGAACAGTGAGAATCTCTGCCAAGCGAACTTTCTTCTGCTTAGGAGCCATCGTCGCGGCTTTCGTGTCGGGATCAAACAGTCGAAGTCGCGGTTGAGAGATTGCTCGCATCGTCAGGTCCTTCCTTGAGACGGTTCGGCGTAATTTAAGGGTCGATCATCTTGATCGGTCTTTTTAAGATCGGTTGAGCGACTGCAGCGACTTGAGAGCTTTTGGGGTTGGCGTAAGAAATTCCGTCACAAGGCTCTCGATATTCGTGATTTTTTGCGTTTTCAGTGACTCTGGCTGAAGTTGATTCAGTGAGTCTGTATCAACAGTTCGCGGTCGGAGAATACTATCGAATCGGATCGGCAATATTTGCTGGCTGTGGGTTCGAGCCGCCCATGATTGAGCGTGATCAGGGCAATCTCGAAGCTTGAGTTTTAAAGCGGTAGTCACTCAGTGGACTCATTGAAAAAGCGTTCGACGGAGTTCTTACACTCTTGCCTCGAAAAAATATTTTGTCGCGATGCATAGGAAACGGCGCCGCAACGGTGACTCAATGCCGTGTGGCGCTCGACATCCTCCGCAAGGATCGTCACGCTTCCGCCCATCCAACCTACCTTGTTTGAGTCACTTTGTTTTTGTGAGTTCGCAGCGTGGCAACTAGCCTGCCCGCAGCATTCAGGAATGAGTCGTTTGCACGATGGACCGCAGCATGGACGAACCGGCGTCAATTGATTTATCTCGAATCGCAACTGAGTTGGGGCACAGCCTCGGCCAAGTGCAGAACGTGGTCGCCCTGCTTGATGCGGGAAATACGATTCCGTTTATCACCCGCTATCGCAAAGAGAAGACGGGAAACCTCGACGAAGAGCAACTGCGCGGCATTGAATCGCGCGTGAAGAGCTTGCGTCAGTTGAGAGAACGTGCAACGGCAATCATTCGCTTGATCGACGCTCAAGGAAAACTGACGCCGGAGTTGCGCGGCGAGATTGAATTGGCAGATACGCTCAAACGACTTGAGGATCTTTATCTTCCTTATCGCACAAAGCGAACATCACGAGCGTCGGCCGCTCGACAGCGAGGGCTTGAACCATTGGCGGCCAAAATTTGGGCCGGTGATTTTGAACTGACGGATCTAGTCGCTGCGGCGACAGCATTCGTGAACCCGGAACAAGAGCTCCCGACAACGGCGGAAGTCTTGCAAGGAGCATCAGACATCATCGCGGAAGGGATCAGTGAAGAGGCTGCGTTGCGGGAAGCGTGTCGGCAGCTTTCGTGGCGGACAGGCAAGTTCGCAGGCACGCCGACGAAAGAGGGTTCGGCCAGCGGGCAAGAATACCGCGATTACTTCGAGTTCTCTGAGGCTGTTTCCAAAATTCCGCCACACCGTATTCTGGCTCTTAATCGAGGTGAGAAGTCCGGTGCCTTGCGCGTGAAGTTTGAGTGGGACGATTCGTCAGTGATCTCCGCGTGTGAGGAACATTACCGCTGGGACACACATCCGCATCGTGAGTTCTTGAAGACTTGTTTGGCAGACGCGCTACAGCGACTCATTCAGCCAAGCCTCGAGCGCGAAATTCGTCGCGAGTTGAGTGACAAGGCCGAACAACAAGCGATCGACGTCTTCGCTCGCAACTTGCGAAGTTTGTTGTTGCAGCCGCCGATGCGTAATCAACGTGTCCTGGCAATTGATCCTGGATTCCGAACCGGTTGTAAAGTTGCCGTGCTCGACGAGTGTGGCAACTTAGCGGTGAATGATGTTGTTTACGTAACGGGCAACGCGGAGAAGCGAGGAGCGTGCATTACGAAGCTGGCGGAGTTAATGCGTCTGCACAATTGCCAAGTGGTCGCGATCGGCAACGGTACTGCCTGTCGTGAGACCGAAGACCTCGTCACGGAAATGATCGCGAAGGAACTTCCGGAAGCGCGATATGTAATCGTCAATGAGGCCGGCGCGAGCATTTATTCGACAAGCCCCGTCGCTCGCGAAGAGTTTCCTGAACTCGATGCGACCGGACGCGGAACGGTTTCGATCGGTCGCCGCTTGCTCGACCCGTTGAGTGAATTAGTAAAAATCGAACCGCAACACATTGGCGTTGGTATGTATCAGCACGATGTCGGCAAGAAAGAATTGAAAGATTCGCTCGATCAGGTCATAGAGTCGTGCGTGAATTACGTTGGCGTCGATTTGAACACGGCGAGCGCATCGCTGCTGAGGCACGTGTCGGGGTTGAATCAGCTTATTGCTCGGCGGGTTGTCGAATGGCGAGATCAACATGGCCGATTCAATAACCGTCGTCAGTTGCTCGAAGTCTCAGGTCTTGGCGAAGCAACGTTTACTCAAGCGGCGGGGTTCTTGAAGATTGCTGGCGGTGACGAACCACTCGACGGCACATGGATTCACCCAGAAAGCTATGCTGCTGCGAACAAGGTTCTCGAACGCTTGAGCCTATCTGCTCAGAGTTTGCTTGAATCTGAACAAGCTCGTGACGAATTGCGCGAGCGAATCGCACAACTCGAAGCGGTGACACTCGCTGGTGAATTGTCGGTTGGATTGCCAACGTTGAAGGACATTCTTGAAGCGTTGTCTCGCCCAGGACGTGACCCACGAACCGACCTGCCCGGCCCTGTCTTCAAGCAAGGAATTCTCAAGATTGAAGACCTGCAAGAAGGGATGGAATTGACCGGCACAATATCTAATGTTGTTGATTTCGGCGCATTTGTGGATGTCGGATTGAAAGACAGTGGATTGGTTCACATCAGTCAATTGTCTGCCAATTATGTTCCGTCGCCGCATAGCCTTGTTTCAGTTGGCGATGTCGTGACAGTATGGGTTCTTGGCGTTGATATGGAACGTAAGCGCGTTGGCCTGACGATGATCAAACCGGGTACGTCGCGACAGCAACGCGGCCCGAAACCGCCAGCAAGAGACCAACAGCAATCAGCTAGCGGCGACTCAAAGCCACGTGAGCAGCGTCGTGAACGTCGGCCAGTTGTGTCGCGTCCGAATCAAAATTCATCGAGCGATAATCGGGCTTCACAACCACCGCAGAATCGAGATGTCCCCAATGGTGCGACGCCTGATTCGCAGTCCGCTTTGGCATCAAGTACGACGACCACGTCGAATAGTGGACCGAGTCGACCAGATCGACGACGGCAGTTCAATTCTGCTCCACAGTCGCAACCACCTCGTAAGAAGTCCAACGCGCCGCCAGTGAAGCTGACTGATGGAATGGTCGAAGGAAAGCAACCGTTGCTCGGCTTCGACCAACTCGCAGCACTTTGGAAGCAGCAACACCAAAAATGATTCTGCTGCGGTGTCGGTGCAGATTGCTCGCACCGTAGTTTTGATGAACCGGTTATGGATGTGCTGATTCGCCTTTTTATCGCCGTCAATGTTCCGTTTTCGCAAAGTTTGCGGTCGGTCTTACAAGCTCTGGATGCAATCGGGCGTCCGGTGCAAACCGTCACCGCCGAGACTTCGCACGTCACGCTCAAGTTCCTTGGCGAGACGAATTCTTTGCAGTTGTCAGCAATGGAATTGGCCATCGGCACCGTTGCCGCCGAGCAATCACCGCATCTGATTCAGATTGAGCAAATGAGTGCATTTCCGAATTCCATTCGGCCATCAGTCATTTGGGCGGGGCTCACGAATGCTGTGCCACTTCAGGAAATCGCCAAGAGATTGGACTCTCTTTTGGAGCCACACGGCTTCCTTCCGGAGTCGCGACCGTATCACCCGCACCTCACGCTGGCTCGAATCAAAGGGCCGCCCCCAGCCCAGCTTCTCAGACTCATGCGAAAACATCAGCAAACCCCGTTTGGCAAGTTTGAGATGACTTCGATTGAGTTATACCGCTCCGAGTTGCATCCAAGCGGGCCACGTTATTCGGTGATCTCGTCTCACAAGCTGGGATGTTCGTCATGTTCAGAACACGCAGTGGGAAGCGTAAAACAAATTGTTGTTCCGGTTCCGAGTTTGGATTCAGCCCAGATCGCTCCTCCATGACGTTGGACTATCCGCTGACACGCCGCGAGCCCAACTCCGTTCCCGATAACCTCAGGGCAAAGTCGCTGAAAAAGTTGGAAGACTCGCTCCAGATGCTGAGTCGCGATCCCGCAGCCATTGTCAGCCAGTCTAAATGTCCGAAAGCCATCATGAGAAACAGATTCGTTTCTGTTCGCTTCAACGGAAAGGTGAATTTTGAGCGGCTCATCGCGTCGAAACTTGATCGCGTTGTCGAGTAGTTCGGTCAATATTTGAGTCAATTGCCCAACATCAGCCGTGACGTCTGGCAGGTCTGAGTGATCAACGGCAGCATTGATCTCAGACAACCGTTTGGAATTGGCATTCACTACGGAACGCCAAATTTCAGCGATCGAGGTTGTCACCAGAGGCCGACCTCGAGTCGTTACTCTCGAGAACACGAGCAGTCCGTCGATCTGAGTTTGCAGGTCAGTTGCTCCCTTGGTCATCAGCTTCAGAAAATTTCGACCATCGTCATCGAACTGTTCGCCGTACCGTCGATTCAGGAGGTCCGCAAAACCTTTCACTGCTCTAACGGAGGCTCCCATGTCATGTGACACGGCATAGACCAGTTCTTGCAGGGCTTGCTCAGCATTTTTTTCTGAGGTACGCATTCTCAAGAGTCTCTCAAGTCAGCTTCAATTTCACCAACAAATCGCGTTATCGCTGCGTCAGGATAACCGGAGATTAGCAGCGGCACGTTCTTTCCTCGTCTACAAAATCAGCAAAGTCTGACTACGCTCGCTGAACGACGCCAATTCTGTGGATTGCTCCAACCGCTCAAGGGGAACGATTCCGGCACAATTGTGACGGAGAGCCGCGTTGGCTGCACCGGTCTGTGAAGTTACTCCGGTTGTCCCTCCGATACCGACTAGCGAAACCGTATGTCGCGAGCCAATCGGCTCTTCTCGCTCAGGACAGGCAAGACTTCATTATGACGGAACAGATCGACAACGTTGGAACGCCGCTCGCCCACGACACTCACGAAGCCCATGAACTGGAGACGCTTCGCCGGGAAATCGCATCATTGCGGCAGCAATTGTTGCAATCACAACGGCTGAGCACGGTCGGTGCGCTCGCTGCGTCCGTCACTCACGAATTCAACAACATCCTTACGACCGTGATTAACTACGCGAAGATGGGGCTGCGTCACAAAGATGTCGCGTCTCGAGACAAGTCGTTCGACAAAATTCTTGCGGCTGGTCAGCGCGCGGCAAAGATCACGACCGGGATGCTGTCTTACGCTCGTGGCAAAGGAGACCGACGCGAACCGCAGGATTTGGTCCAACTCGTTCAAGAAGTTCTCGTCTTGGTCGAGAAAGATTTGCAAATGCACCGCGTGAAGCTCGACACTGATTTCTCGGAACACGCTCAGTCCGAAATCAACGCGGGGCAAATTCAACAGGTCGTATTGAACCTGATCATCAATGCTCGGCAGGCCATGCCGAATGGCGGACGACTACTGATTTCCGTCCGCTCGAATCGTGAATCCGGCTTTGCTGAACTCGCCGTGAGAGACAGTGGTTGCGGAATCGCGGCAGAACAACTGAAAAAAATCTTCGATCCGTTCTTCTCGACAAAACAAGCGGATGAAAACGGACAAGGTGGTTCGGGACTTGGCCTCTCACTGTGCCGAGAAGTCATCGAAGCCCATCGCGGACGCATTCGAGTCGAGAGCACCGTTGGCGTCGGTACTCAGTTCACTCTGAAGCTACCGTTGGTTTCTGCCACGGCGGGGACGATCGTTCCCAAAGAAGCGAAAAACGAGACGCCAGCGATGCAGAAAGTCGGTTGAACGCCGACTACACTACCGGCCATGCGAAAACGAGTTCTGATAGCTGGGCTATTTCATGAGACCCACACGTTCTTGCCGGAACGGACGACGTGGGACTCATTCGCTGTTCGTCGCGGTGTCAAAATGCTGGCCGCTCGCGGTGATGGGTCACCTCTGGCCGGAGTGCTGGATGTTGCTGCCGAATGCGACTGGGATTTGATCCCCGCAGTCGATGCGCGTGCGACGCCGAGCGGCATCGTTGATGACGCAATGTTCGAGCAGTTTTGGTCCGAGCTTCAGATCATTACTGCCGCATCATTG
This sequence comes from Planctomycetia bacterium, assembly GCA_026400935.1. GTDB lineage: Bacteria > Planctomycetota > Planctomycetia > Planctomycetales > Planctomycetaceae > SXKJ01. Next base: position 7,979 of record JAPLNX010000349.1, read on the forward strand.
CAACAAGGGATCGACGGCATTTGTTTGGTTCTGCATGGCGCGATGGTCACGAATTGCATTCGCGACATTGAAGGTGAGTTGATCCACCGTTTACGAGCGTTGCCAAATGGCGATCGGGTTCCCATCGGCGGCGTTCTCGATCTACACGGGAACATTTCACGTGAGTTCGCAGAGCAGACGCAAGCGTTCGTCGCCTATCAACACAACCCACACACCGATGCTTGTGAAGCGGCTCGAAACGGAGCACGGCTTCTCAATCGCGTCATGCATTCGCCGACATGGCCTGAGACGGTGTTTGCCGCTCCAAATGTTATGTGGCCTCCAACGGGGACTGGGACGGACGACGATCCGATGCGGTCGCTTGAAGCGATGTCACGCGAGATTGAAAGAACTCGGCCAGATATCGCTGCGGTTAATGTTTTCGCGTGCTTCGCGTTCGCAGACACTCCTGACACACGAGTCTCATTCACGGCCGTGACGTTTGGTGCTATCGACGAGACTCGGCAAGTTTTGGCGACGCTCTGCGATGTGGCGACCAAACGCCGTGAGCAAGGAAACGTTGTTCCTCCGTCGCTCGAAAGTCTCGTTGAGACGATCAAAGCCGAAGTCGCACGGGGCGAAACTCCGATCATTATCGTCGAACCATCCGACAACATCGGCGGTGGGGCTCCCGGTGATCACACCGCTGTTTTGCGAATGCTGATCGAGAATGGTTTCGATCATTCGGCAGTCATCATCAATGATGCCGCCGCAGTTACCGAGATCTCGCAATTTTCTATTGGCACAAAGCGTTGTTTGAAATTCGGCGGCCAGAGTGACGTTCGTTTCGATACGCCGTATGAAGCGGAAGTCGAACTCATCTCCGTCAGCAACGGTCAATTCACGCTCGAAGATCGACACAGCCATCTCGCTTCAATGTGCGGCGAGAACATCGACATGGGACCTTGTGCCGTCGTCCGTTGCGGCAGCGTTCGAGTTTTGCTGACCAGCTACAAGACACCACCGTTCGATCTCGGCCAACTACGGAGCCAAGGGATTATCCCAGAGTCGCTTCACGTGATCGGTGTCAAAGCAGCGGTTGCTCATCGCCGTGCCTACGATCCGATTGCCAAGCACAGCCACACAGTCAACACGCTCGGCCCCTGCACGAGCGATTTGCGTCTACTACCGTTCCAACATCTTCGGCATCCCGTTTTTCCGCTGGATTGATCAGACAACGAAAAGGAGGCATTGCTATGCCTGTGTGTCGATTCTGTGCAATGGCTCTGAGATCAACAATTGTCGCGATATCAATCGTTGGTGTTGTCTCTGTTCAAGGTAAGCGTTCACGGGCACGGTAGCAGTGATGGAATTGGCTCGTGTTTGAAATGAGCCTGAACGGCGGTGACAAGGTAGTCGTAGATTGAACGGTTTTGGAGGCGGCAGGTTTCGGAGACGGTGAGGATGCGTTCGAGG
>JAPLNX010000273.1 GCA_026400935.1 Planctomycetia bacterium
CTGTTCACTCGAAATCCCTCCGTGACTGGTATGCGATGATTTGTTGACCATCCTCAAACACCACAAATCACCGAGGGATTTCTTTTTTGTGACTCGAACCAGAACCCTTTCCAGAAAAAGTTCGCTGGTTTCAGGACTAGCAGCAACTCGTGTATTCGTCGCCAACCGTTTTCCGTCGTGCTGTTCGACGAAATCGAAGAGGCTCATCCGGACATTTTCGACGTGATGATGAACGTCTTCGACGAAGGCCAGCTGACCGATCGCTTCGGACGGGTGACGATCTTTCGCAGTGCGGTAATTGTGCTGACGTCGAACCTGGGTGCGAGCAGTTCCAGCCAACTCGGCTTTGGCGAACGGAGCGACTCTGGCTGCTACGAAGCGGCAGCTCGCGAGTTTTTTCGGCCGGAGTTCTTCAATCGGCTCGACGCGGTTGTTCGTTTCGAAGCGCTGCCAGCTTCGGCAATCGAAGCGATCACCGAGAAGGAACAGCGTGAGATCGCGTCACGCGAAGGGTTGAAGAAACCCAACCTGCGATTGAGTTGGTCGCGAGAGGTTGTCGCACATCTGGCTCGGACGGGATTTGATGCGCGCTATGGTGCTCGGCCGCTTCAGCGAGCGATTGAATCGCAGGTGGTGACGCCGCTGGCTCGATTGTTGTTGGATCAGAAGGTCACCTCGGACACCGGCATCAATTTGAGCCTGAATGCTGATTGGGTGATTGTGGCGTCGCTCACGAAGCTGTAGCTCAGAAGCGGAGAGTCTATTTTTTCTTGGGGGGCTTGCTCGGACGGTCATTGGCTTTGTCGGCCGCTTCGGCTTGTTTGACTTGCTGCTGTTCGTGATTCAGTTTGGCGGCGTCGGCGGAGACTCGATCGCGGATGCGTTTCATTTTTTCGCCCACAATCTCGGTGGCATCGGCTGCGGCTCGCATCGCTTCGCGAGCGGATTTGATTTCTGAATCAGCATCGATCTGGCCTCGAATCTGGCTGCGGATTTCGGTCACATGAGCTTGTGCGTCTGCGAGTTTGGCTCGCGCGGACTTGGCCGGGGGATTTGCTTCTAAGACAGCTCGCTCAAGTTCGCTGATGGCGAGTTTGTCTTTGCTTGCTTGAGCGATCACCGTTCGTTTGGCATCGGCGGAGAGGTTCTTGTCTTCTTGAGCGGCTTTCAAACGAGCCTCTGCATCAGCCACTTTTTTCGCAGCCGCCTGATACTCAGGTTTATCTTTGAGAGCCTTGAGCACGGGAGCGGACGCTTCCTCATAAGACTTCTTGGCTGCCTCTTGTTTGGCCAGCGCCTTGTCGATGCCGGAGGAGCTTTCGTGTTTGGCCTCCATGCGCTTTCGGACCTCGTCCAATCGCTGTCGTGCGGCTTTCTCTTTTCGTTCCGCCTCGTCGACGTGTTTTTGAGCCTCTTGAAGTTCCTTCTGATCGTCCTTCAGTTTTTCCTGAGCTTGTTTGACGTCTTCTTTCTCGTTCTTGATCTTTTGATCGTCACGCTTTTCCTGAGCAGCTTTGGCTTTGTTGTTTTTATTGTCGGCTCGCACAGACAACGGTGTCAGTGCCAAGACAACAGCTACGGTGATGCTTGAAGTGCAATGCCGCCAGCGAAGCATGGGAAATCTCCAGTGGGCGAAAGTTAGCCGGGATTATTCATGAGACGGGGTGATTTCACAGCAGGCTGCTGCACACTAGCCCGACGCGCAAGCGAGGGATGCTCGTCGGCATCCCTCGCTTGCGCGTCGGGCTAGTGTGCAGCCATGAATACTCCAGGTTAGCGTTTGTTGGGACGCTTCGGATCGTAACCGAGAACAGCGTACTCGAAGCGAGTTCGACCGGCGGCGTCCGTTTGTAGACGGTCAATGGCGAGCGGCAATCCATTCAAAGCGGCTTCATAAGTTGAGGCGCGGACATCACCGTATGACAGAACGACCAACACCAAGCTTTTCGGTTGCGGCAACATGCGATAGCGATCGAACAATCGTGCCGAAAATGATTCCGGCGTTTCGGCTCGAAAGGACGCGTCATCAACACCGGCCCTTAAAGTCGTGACTCCAGTCTCGGAGACATACAACTCCCACACATCGCAACGCTTGCGGAGTTCATTGAACGTCAACAAGTGTTTGACAACTTCTTGTCCGCGCCGCCCCTTGAGCTTGTGAAACTCTTCCTGCATGGCGGCGATTTCATCGGCGTCGGGCGGATCTTCCGGAAAGCGTTGTTTGAGCAATCGCTCGATCGTGGCATCCGGCAGATTGAACAATTCGGCGGCGAGCTGCCCGACGAGATCGCGTTGATCGAACGCCTTTTCGACAACCTGTTCGGCCTCGCGACGCTCAGCAGAAATCGACTCGCGTTCGGCCTTCAGTTCCTCACGCTGTTGTTCGATGTCCGTGATCGCTTGAGCTGCCGCCTCTTCTTGCTTGTGAGTCAGCTCGTTCATTTCGAGGAACTGCAAGAAGAGCACGACCAACATCAGGTCCAACAACGGGACCAACTGCAATGTGATCTTGCGACGTGGCATCGTCATGTCGGACCTCCTGCAGTCGGGCCTCCGCCAGACAGCGAGATCGCCAACTCGCGCTTAGCGCGAGCGATCAGGTCACGAACTTGTGCGCGACTTTCCGAGAGCCGGGTGAAAGCAGGCTCGATCCAGCTATTCAAGAAGATCAGCACGACCGCCGCCGCCAAGCCCGCGAAGGTCGCCCAAATCGACTCACCAAAATGTCGCACGATCGAACTGACACTCGCTCCGCCGGTCTTGCTCCCCTCTTGAAGAGCGGCCCCGATGGCCAAAATTGTGCCGAGCATTCCAGTCAACGGATAAGTCTCGATCATCGAACGCCAGACGTTGAAAATCGTCTCGAACCGCAATGCGTGCAGGTAACGCCGCTTTTCATCCAAGATGCTCATTCGCACGGCCAATTGCTGCCGATCATCCGCACGTGCCGGTGTGTCCAATGCGTCTTTCACATCTGTGAGAAACGCCTCGATCTGATCGGAAAGATGCACGTTTCGATCAAGCACGCTCCGATGCCGCAGGCCACGAGTGAAGTCTTCCAAAGTCTGCGCGATCGTCCTCAAGTTGTGTCGATAGGCCATCCACAGCATGACGAACACAACCAAATGAATGATGAAGGCACAGCAGATGGCCGGCGTCATCAATTCGGAAAGACGTTCCAGAAACTGCGTCGGTATTTTCATGCGATGTTCGCTCGCCAAACAAAACGTGCTTGAAGTCTCAACGGCCGCGGCCTTTTCGTGCGTCGTGGCAACGCTCGGTCCCAAACTTTATCGAGCGTCACTGGCAGGAGAGTAAAGGGGTTGAGCGACAGGGCAGCAAGACTGAAAGCGAGGAGCCTGCTCTTTGCATAAGCTCGGTACTGTTGGCGCAAGAAATCTGGAACGCACACGGATCCCGAATTTCAGGCCGGTCGGTCAATTCCGTATCAACATCATTTCCGAGATTCTTGTGCTGCACACTCGCAGTACTACGCGCTTTTTTCGTTCAACTTACCGACGCTTGCTGATTGCTTCGCGGGCTTCGTCGGCGGTGAGTTTTTCAGGTTCTTCTCGGAAGTTAGTGGCTGGAAACGGAGGGTTTGAGATCTAGTTTTCCGCAGAAGAAGAGGATCCGAGTTCTGTAGTTTTCGAAGATCCGGAAACCGCGTGCGGCGGATTTGAGAGACTGGATGCGGCTGTTGA
>JAPLNX010000574.1 GCA_026400935.1 Planctomycetia bacterium
CCGCAGGATTTCCAGTTGCCGCTCCGTCGCCTCAATCCGCACTGCCTTCCTTGGCATCGCACCACCCTCCGTTAAAGGTGATGCAGTAATGACACAAACTCGCTTTTTATGGAGGATCAATTCTCGGTCGTGGTACTAGGAGCACAACATGCGAACAATGGCCGAATTTCTGAAGCAAGTTCGTACTCGACTGGGAATGCCCGGTGGTTCAAGTCGACGGCGAACAGGTTGGCACGGGATCGCCAATATTCGGTTGGAGGCATTGGAACCGCGGCTCGTATTGCACGCGAACGTTGTATTAGATGCCGAGCATCTTGCGGTCTTTGGTGCACGTGATGCGACGACTGGCGTTGTGAGCGATGGATTAGTGAGTGACGCGGCGCTGACCTACAAGTCGATCGGCAGTGGCAATTGGTCGAACGCCAGCATTTGGGGACACAATGATGGCAACGGGAATTTTGTGTCAGATGGAACTCTACCCGGAAACAATGCCAACGTACTGATTTCGAGCGGCACCGTCGTGACGGTCGATGGCAACGAGAGCATCGATTCCAACAACAACCGAGTGGCGTTACGAACGATTCGTGACGATGGCACGCTTCGCTTTGATCCGAATGCTGACACGCGATTGCTCGTGGACACGATCATCGTCGAGCCAATTGGTGTCTTCGAAATGGGAACGAAAGCAACTCCGATTGCCACGAACCACAAAGCTCGGCTGGTCTTTGCCGATCGCGAAATGGGGCTGACTCCCGCTCAGCAGGTGGCGTTCGACGCCGCACAACTCGCTTGGGATCCCTTGCAGTTCAGTCATGGTTTGGTTTCACATGGCGAAGTCTCGATCTACGGTTCGACGGTCACGAGTTTTGTAAATGTGGGCGCCGGTCTGAACGAGAAGGCGACTACGATTGACCTCAGTTCCTCGCCACCAACGGGATGGCAAGTCGGAGATCGGTTAGTCATCAGCGGCAGTACGGCGGCCAACAGCAAGGGAGTCAATCAGGACGAGCAGTTGGCAATTGCCGCGATCAATGGCAACACCGTCGTGCTGTCTGCTCCGCTGAAATACAAGCACGCGGCCGGCATGGCGTATGTCGCCGATGTGACTCGTAACACGACTCTGGCGTCCGAGAATCCGAGCATAGTTGCTCATCGTGGGCACGTCATGTTCATGCACAACGACGATGTGCATGTCGCAGGAGCTGGCTTCTATGGTCTCGGTCGTACTGACAAACGCACGCTCATCGACGATCCCGTTCTAGTCGATGACCTCGATCATCCGGGAATGAAGACGACCGACGTCATCACTCCTTACGTCAATGCCGAGCATCCGGAACTCGGACATCGCGTGCTCGTACCGGTGGTTGATGCGGCAGGCAATCAAGTCAAGAATGCAGATGGCACCGTGCAAACACAGGTCGCTCGTACGGGCTTGAACCCGCGCGGCCGATACGCGGTCCACTTTCATCGCACCGGATTTGGAGAAGACGTCGCGACGATCAACGACAGCGCAGTCGTGGACAGCCCAGGTTGGGGCATCGTCAACCACAGCAGCAATCTGAACGTCACTGACAACGTCGTCTTCAATGCCACGGGTGCGGCCTACATCACCGAGGCGGGTGATGAAATCGGCTCGTTCGATCACAACATCGCGATCCACTCACTCGGTTCCGGTGATGGCCTCGAGAGCCGCAAACAAGTCCAAGACTTCGGACATCAAGGGGACGGTTTCTGGTTGCAAGGGGGCAACGTCTCGCTAACGAATAACGTGGTCGCGGGGCAGAGACATTCCGGCTATCTCTTCTTCCCGGTTGGACTAAAACAGAAGGGACTTGGGACGGCGACGATTTCCGGCGCAAACCTTACGCAATATTCTTGGGCCGATCCGACGAAGGCGTACGCCGTTGGCGACGTGCCGCTCAAGCAGTTCAAAGGAAACGTGGCCTTCGGAGCGGAAGATGGCTTCGAATCATGGTTCACGCTGCTGAACGTGACGCACCACGATCAGTCCGTGATTGAGAACTTTTCGGTTCGCAACACGAAAGGATCATCTGCGATCTTTACGCCGTACACGAACCAAATGACTTTTCGGAACGTCACGGCGATCGGCAACCCGGCCAGCCCCGGCGGAACGGGATTCAACGGCAACACGGTGACAAGGAATATCACCTACGATCACGTCAGTGTGATCGGCTACGGAGTCGGAATTGATGCCCCCTTGAACGGCACGAACCGCATCGTTGGAGGGACATTCAACAACCTGAAGAACATCGTCATCATGACGGCTAATTCACGCGATCGTGTTGTCAACATTGACGACGCCGGTCCGAACGACCTGATCCAGTTCGTCGATAATCTGACATCGATCGTCAACGAAGTGGTCACACCGCGAACGCAGTCTGACGTGTTCTTGGAAACGAATTTCAACCCCAAAGAACGCGACCTTACGCTTTTGTTTAATCGCGATGTGATTCTGATGGGAACTGTGACTCATAACGGTCAGCAGCTGTACTACATTGAGCAGGACGCCAACTTCATCCCGTTCAACACCGCCAGCCCAGGCGGCGTTGCCTCATGGGTGCCGATCGCTCTACGTGACAAAACCAATCAGCAGATATTCGCACAGTATGGCCTCGCGATTGGTGGAGTTGTGGCTCCGGTTACCGCGACTCAATCTGATGCGAGAATCAACGCACTGATCGGCCCCACGTCCGCCTATCTGCCGAGCCTCGAACTTGGGAGTGCGAAGTACTCCAACGATCTGGAAAACTACAAGCTGAGCTACAGCTTCAAATACCATGCGCGTGTGGTCGTGCGAGAACTGATCGCAACTCCGCTGGCAGAAGGTTGGAACCTACTGACGCGGACAATTCTCGGTGCAACTCGAACGTTGCTGGTCTTCGGCGACATCACACCGCCGACGTTCCAAACCAACTTGAACATAGCGAAAACGCTCAATCAGGCCGACCTAGCCAACGGTACGAACTTTGTCATCGACGGTAAGATTCTCGACAATAGTTTCGGTTCGAAACGCTTCAACATCATCATTAAGCTGAACGATGCCAACCACGTCTCGGCCTTAAAAACGCGGGCCGATGGCAGCCAATACGTCACAATCAGTTTCAAAATCAAAGACTTCGCCGACAACACCTCAATAGTGAACCTCGACTTCACCGTGAGCACTACGGCAACGCTCGTGAAAGATATGGGCCGTAAGAACCAGCCGCTGTTCGACGTGTCTGCCACACTACAAGCGCTTTTGGCCAACCAATAAGAGCTAACACTATGCGGACTTAGCCCAAAACAAGTCCCTGTTCTGGATACAAGCCCGAAGCACCAGCGAGTGCGTTTCCAAGCGGCCGTCTCTGAACGCACTCGCTGGCGCTTCGGGTTTGTATCGGGAAGTTGTTCCGAACCAGTTCCTAAGAAATCATTCACCGATGAAGTGAATGACTTCTTAGGAACTGGTGAGATACCGTTAGCCTGAACGTGAGAAAGGATCGCTCAAAAGTCCGAGCGATTTGATACTACTCAAGGACCAACTCCTTCAAGCTGGCCGCTCCTTGGTCGGTCAAAGCAACGACAGCGGAGAGTCGGTGCGCGGTACGAGCCTCTTCGTATTCTTTGCCTTTTCCCTCTTGGACAAAGAATGACTCGATACCGAACTCGATGTTCCCGGGTCCGACAACTTTTCCTTTCATGAAACGGCCAGAAGCCGGGCGTTCAAAGGTCGCTGAAGTCGCACCCCAGTGGCGACCATCCGAATCCGCCACCAAAGTCACATAGATTTCACGACCAGACTGTGTGGAGTCATACAAGTCATGACCGTTCGGGCTGATGTTGCTGAATTCGTATCTCAGAATGACATAGTCGCCGCGAAACATGTCGCGTGGGTCGACCGGAATCACGCGAAATAAAACGGTGTCGCCCGTCATAAGCGTCCAACCGCTCAGAGCGATCATTGCTCCGAGCACACCGAGTTGAAATGCGACGGCCAGTACCAACAGCACGCGTTCTCGCCGTTGAATCCAAGTCCAAATTCCGCCGTGTGAAGTAGCCTCTTCCATTTCTGTGCTCATCTTTGTTTCCTTTGTTCGTCATTCATCTCTGGACAACGCGACAACATCTTGGCGAGCAGTAATCACCACGTGGCCGACTTTTCTCTTCTTCCAAAACAGAGCCATCCCAAACAGGAACGCACCGCAGATGAAGAACACCAACGCACCGCCAACCATTCCACCGATTGCTCCGAACAAATCGAAGTATCGCAGCGTGGTCCACAACAAAAAGTAAATCACGCCAATCGAGAACGGACGACCGCGATCTTCTCGCAGTCCGAGCAGCATCAACCAAATGCCGAAGCTCAACATGGCCGCGTTGGCGAGCAGCGTCGGCAGATACGGTTCCTTCGCTATCGCGTGCCACACGGACAAGAACGCCATCAAGGCCATCAGTGCAACCGGCATCCACTGACGACGCGCGGTCTCCTTCATGCCGCTCAGCAGATCTTTGCCGGTGTTCCAGCGACCGTGCGATCGGACCACGACCGCCAAACCGATCACCGCCACGACCACAATTGCCACCGCCTGCATCAGCGCGCCGATAATTCTCTCTTCCGCCTGCCACCAAGTGTGCTTGTGGACGTCCACAAAGCTCAACGGAATCAGCATCGCCCCGGCGATCATTACGCCATACGTTCGATAAGGAATCGCCAAGCGACTACCGACCGAGTGACTCTCCGCCACTATCAGCAAGAAGCTGCCGACAGCTCCCATGAAGAAGATTGGATTCTGATGCCAATGCCAAGTTTGTTCCCATGCGATACTTTGCAAGCAGAACCACCACGTCAGCAATGGAACGTACAACCACAGCGGCTTCGCGGAATTCGAGCGATACGCCCACAGCACTCCTGGAGCACATAACAGCGGTAGCGTATACGCACCGTTGGGAAACCATCGCATCCGAAAAAAGAAAGACATGCCGAGGTCACTGAAGCCGATCAGTTCCATGCCACACCAGATCGATAGCAACACCACCAACAGCGCATGAGCTAACAACGAATCTAAACAAACCGAGATTGGCAACGTCCCAATCGCCCACCACCACATTCCGTCCGGATAGTGTCCATTGAGATGAAAGACTTGAGCGACCAGCCAAATCCCACAGCCGTAAAAGATCGCTCCCAAACAAAAGAGCACATTCGACAGCCCGATAGCTCCGCGTTGATACCTAACTGTAAACGCACCGACATAGGTCGTGATGATTGTCCCAAAGACAAGCACCAACTTAATGATGTCCGGCATCGCCTCCCAGTTGAATGAAATCAACAGGAGCACGCCTGCCGCGACCAACAACGCCGACGTTCCCATCAACGCGGTGACAGCTTTTGAACTCGTCGCTTCCGCGGCGTCATCTAGCGAAGGGTATTGATCGACGATCGCCTGACGCTGCTCGGCAGAGATCACTCCGGTGCCTTGCCAAGCTTCGAGTTCTTCATTCAGCCATTTGCGGCGCGAGTTGGTAATCGGTCGTTTTGTCATTATTGAAGTTCCGCACTTCCAAAGATTCACATGCCGTTTGGTCCGAAAAAGAGTTCGGGGAATCGGCTGCGTCACCAAGGTTGTGATTGTTCGCCATCAAGGTCAATTGGAGAGATTACTGCATCAACGCGATTCAACCGCGAAACGCACAAGATTTTTAAGGCGTGTCGGAATTTCTGCATGATTCAAAACGGCTCAGTTGCTTGGGGGAAGTTTCACCGCGAAGAACGCGAAGAACGCGAAGAAATTTTGACGACGGCCATTTCCAAAGATGCCGGCAAATGAATCATCCGAAATGATTTCTTGGCGTTGCATCGCGTACTTCACGCCTTTGCTGTGAAAAACTCGTTGAGTGCATCAGTTGGAATACACGAACTCATTCAAATTCAAAATCACCCGGCATAGCAATTCGAGCGATCTCTGCTGAACTTCATTCAGTGAGATTGCCCGCTGACTTGCCGCGGCCTCGTTCGTGAGTAACTCCATCTGTTCGGCAACGTAGCGTTTCATCGCGGCAATCTCTGGCTCGTTTGGCGAGCGGCACAAAGTCAGCCGATACGCCAGTTCGATTTGTCGAGTCACATCGTCACCCGCTTCGCGCCGCAACCGCGAAGCAAAATGTACTGCTTGTCGATTCGCGAACTCGCCGTTGAATAGAGCCAGTGCTTGCGGAGCGATCGTTGTCCGGTTCCGTAGTTCGGTCGATCGCGTCGTGTCACAGACATCGAGCACTTCCAGAAACGGCACGACCAGCGCCCGCTTTACAAACGCATAAACCGTTCGGCGAGAACTGGCAGCTTCATCAAACTTCGGCCATACAACGTTCGGATCGCTGTTTCCTGCGAGCACTTCCGGAGCAATCTCCAAATAAATTCCCGGCCCCCCAATCGGTCGGCGCAATTGGCCGGACACCACCAGCATTGAATCGCGAATGGCTTCGACTTCCAGACGCCGATACGGAAACCTCCATAAGTAAGCGTTTCGAGGATCCTTGTCGCCGTAAAGCGGATGGTCGGCTTTGCTCATGCGATACGTGCTGCTCGACAAGATCAGGCGATGCAGCTTTTTGATCGACCAGTTCGCGTCATGCACAAACCAATGCGCGAGCCAATCGAGTAACTCTGGATGCGTCGGCTCTTCGCCAATGATTCCGAAATCGCTCGGCGTACGAACGAGCGCCTCGCCGAAGTGATATTGCCACACGCGGTTGACGATCACGCGAGCCGTCAGCGGATTGTCATCCGTCGCCATCCAACGAGCGAACGCCAATCGACGACCACTCGTCCCCTGTGATGACTTCTGATTCGACAAATCGAGTTGCTGTTTCACCAAGACCAGCGGCACCCCTGGCTGAACCTCATTGCCACGTGCAGCCGCTTGACCGCGTAACAACAGAAAAGTCTTCGGCGGTGGCTCGGCCGTTTCCGCGAGGAAATACGCGCGCGGCAAATCTGGCGTCGCTTCTCGCAACGCGACAATCTGACGCTCAAGGCCTGTTACACGCCGTCGCTTGTCGGCCGGTAATGCGGCGATCAACTCTGCGTCCAACTGTGAAGAGTACTTCGCAACGAGTTCCTTTTGTGTCGGATTCCGTTTATCAGTCGCGACACCAAACGCAACAACCACATCCGCTGGTAACGTACTTTTGTCCGATGCGAGAAACCCATTGCGAATCGAGTCTCGCACTTCAGCGATCTGTCTCCGTCGCTCATCTATCTGCCGATCGCGTTCGATCAACGCCGTTCGTTGACTGAGTGTTCCGGCGGGGAGATCGAGGTCTGCTCGTCCCCCTTGTGGTCGCTTCAATGGATCAAGCACTGCGGCGAGCCGGTAATAGTCTTCTGCCGCAATAGGATCGAACTTGTGGTTGTGGCAGCGAGCACAGCCCACGGTGATTCCGAGGAAAACTTGTGAAGTCGTGCGAATAATGTCGTCGAGTTGGTCTGCCCGATCTTGCTCGAAATCTGCTGGTTCGTCGTCCCACGGACCGAGCCGGTGAAAGCCGGTCGCGATGATCGTCTCCAGCGAGGCGTCCGGCAACTCGTCCCCCGCAAACTGTTCGATGATGAAACGGTCATACGGTTTGTCAGAATTGAACGCCTCAATCACGTAATCGCGAAATCGCCAAACGCTCGGCTTGGCTCCGTCTCGTTCGTATCCGTTCGTCTCCGCGTATCGCACGAGATCAAGCCAGTGCCGCGCCCAACGCTCGCCGTAACTCGGTCGATTGAGTAAGTCGTCAACCAGCCTTTCAACCGCATCGGGTGATTCATCAGCCAGGAAAGTTTCTTGCTCATAAAAAGTCGGCGGCAGACCCGTCAGTCCGAGATACAGACGACGCATCAAGTCACGCCGCTCGGCCGCCTGATTCGGTTGCCAACCTTGTTTCTCCAACTTCGCCAGCACGAATGCATCAATCGGAGTCCGCACCCAATCGCGGTTCTTCACGGTTGGGATCGTGTGTCGAACGACCGGACGAAACGACCAATGCTCGCGGTCGGAGTCGCTGATCTTAAATGGGCTCGTATCGTTACCGGAGGCAGATGTTGCGAACGCGATCAAGAAGATCGAAAAGCAAACGCCACAACGTTGCTGGCAACTCATACGCTCATCTCTCAAAACAACCGCATTCACGCCGGATTATTCACGTCCGACACACAAGCGAGGGAAGCTCTCGTTCATCCCTTGCACGTCGGGTTCGTGTGGAGCGGCAGCGTAACCGGTGAGAATTGAAGATTGAATCAACGAAATTCCGACTGCGTTCGATGGTGGCCTTGCTTTACTCAACCTCGCACACGCATGAGTCGAAATTGATTGCCATTGATTGCTGATCCGTCACGGCTGGCCAATTTGTGAATTTTAGTGGCACGCCCTGTTTATTTCTGGAAACCTGTTGGCAAAACATTCGGATCGCGGCGATTCGGTCGCTCGGTTGATGACGCCGTAGGACCGTTCTCAGCTTGAGTTCCGATGTTTGAGTCAGCGCCTTGTTGACCTGCTGGAGCATCTCCTGCCTGAGTACGGCGAGTGTCCCCTGGTTGCTGCGGATATGCTCGGATTGTCGTGATGATCTCTTTTTGCTGATCAAACTTGGCACCTGTCGGCAATTCGAGCGTCAACAGCATTTGTCGCACGACGCGCGATTGAATGGGCAACCCCGATTCGCGGTCGATCGTACAAGTACCGTAACAATGCCCATTGCGTAACGACATCTTTTCGGAAATCCCCATCGACTGCTGGGAGCTATTTCCAACTCGTTCGATCTTCGCAGGGTTGATGTTGCCGAAGAGTTCCACGTTGGCATAACGCTGATTCAACGATTCGAGCTTAAACATGGTGTCGATGGTGAGCGGAATAGGGCGGCCGATTTGCTGGTTCTTGCGCCACGTATCACCAACCTTAACCGAACCTCCCGCATCACGTGAGTCGATGTTGTAAGGGAGCATTCCGATACTGTCGTCAACAAAGTTGGCGATCCCTTCATCCTCTTGCGTGGCCACCAATTTGTTGAGCAACTCCCGCTGTTGATCGGGCGGAGCGAACCGCGCACACCGCTTCAAGAAAGCGTCGAACTCGATCACTTTGACAATGCGGTTATCGGCTCCCAGTAAGAAAGAGAAGCCGTTGTTGACCATCCCTTGATAAACCTGAGCGGCTTCAGGAATTACTTTCTCAGGAACGGCAGAGTCATAACGCACCTTCTCACCTGCGATGTTGTGCTCGTACCGTACTTGCTGATACCGCACACCCAGACGTTTGAC
>JAPLNX010000095.1 GCA_026400935.1 Planctomycetia bacterium
GGCATGGTTGACTCGCTTGGTTTTGATCAGATACCGGCCGCAGAGTTCGCTGCATCGCGACTTCCGGATCGTTCCAGATTTGCAGCGGGCCTTCCCCTTCCAGTAAAGACAAGAACGCTCGGCCGTTGACGAAGGCGTCGGTGATTTCGGGATCGCGCGAATGCACAATGAGATACGTACTGCGACGCAAAATCAGGCAGTGACGATCGCTGATGGCCTGCAGGAAACGGGGGATCACACGCCCCGCAACCGCGACTGCTCCTCGCTCCGCAGCGTGATTCAGCAGATGATCAATGACCTGCCCCGCCGTATGTGGATGCGCAACAATTTGCGACACGCGAGCAATTCCTGTTACGGCCAATTGGTAGATGTACCAACCAATTGGCTCACCGCGAGTGCTCCGCAGCAACACCTGATGACTCGCTCCACCATTGCGATACATGAAGTCGAGTCGCTGCCAAACCCAGTCAATTGTCTCACGGTCATAGATCGGACGAAGATCATCTGCTCGGCCAAACTGCGGAAAGTATTGCAGGAATAATTCAGGAGTCAGCGGCTCCGCTTGTCCCTTTGGAACGGGATTCACTTTGCAAAAGTTTCCCGCCGCATGTCGCAGTAGTTTGTCTGTCAGAGAGGCCAACGGGCGCCCGGCCCACGCGAGCGGTTTTCCCAATCGTGACTTCGATAGCACCGAAAACGGCAACAATCCTGGGCGAATAACCTTCAACCAATTCAATCCATACCACGAGGCGACCGTACCGCCGAGGCTTTGCCACAGCGTGCGTGAGCTGTCATTCGCAATGTCGGAAAACGAAAGATCCTGTGGTCCGTCCATCACTTGTTTGAAAAGTTTCACACCGAGCATCTTCGACCGATGAGCTGGATCAACAAACAACTCCGCGCTGATTGCCGCTCGAATCGGTCGGTCGCGAAACTGCATTCGACGCAGCACAGTGCCGATCATTCCCTGCAATTGGCCGTCTTCACCGACGCTTGCAAGCCCATGAATGTCCCGCTCTGCGTGCGGTGTATTGAGAAACAATTGCGGAAACAGCGACTCAATCACCGGCCTTGCATTGCGCTCTGCGGCCTCACGATCACTGCTGTCAGATGCCAGCAATCGCGGGATTAAGGAGACATCGTCAAAGGTCAGTGGGCGAATCATAAAGCGGCGTCCCGTATGGTCCCCTCGTTTGAAAGCGGGGGCAGCAACTCTGGCTCACAAACCACCGTCCGGTGAAACGTTCGTCACCAAGCCTGCCAAATTTCGGCAAGCAATCATCCGCAAGGGGCTATCTCGTCCGGCATGTGGCGAAACGGAATCAGCGAAATTCCAAGATGTGGCGAATTCGCAACGCGATCTAAACCTGGAACCGAGAGGCCGAATGAGCAAACTCCGACGCTGGCAAACAACGGACTTCCACGCCAGAATGCCGCTTCTCAAAAATCGAATCTGAACGAAGTCTGTCCCTCGCGCGAGAAGCTCTGAATGGCCAAAGAAGAAGCAATTGAAGTTGAAGGCACCGTGGTGGAGGCGTTGGCCAACACTCAGTTCCGAGTCAAGTTGGAAAACGGCCATCTCGTTATGGCACACGTTGCGGGGAAGATGCGGAAGCACTTCATTCGAATTGTGCCAGGCGACAAAGTGAAGGTGGAGGTTTCTCCTTATGACCTCAATCGTGGCCGAATTACCTTCCGTGAACGCTAAGCCGCCTGTTCTTCGATTGTGAGCCGTTTGATGTCGAGTGACTTGCCTGCTGTTGAAGTGCGTCTTTTCACTGACGGCGCTTGCAGTGGAAATCCCGGTCCTGGCGGTTGGGCCTGCATCCTTCGGCATCCTCAGACAGGTACGGAGAAAGAACTCTCTGGCGGCATGGCTGCGACGACGAACAACCAAATGGAGATGCTCGCGGTCATCTCAGGTTTGGAATCGCTCAAACGCCCGACAGTGGTTGAGGTCATCACCGACAGCAAGTATGTCGCCGATGGCTGCCGCAGTTGGCTTCCGAATTGGAAAAAAAACAACTGGCGTCGCAAGGACGGTACACGCTGGGTTCCGATCAAGAATCCCGAACTCTGGCAACGGTTCGATGCGTTGCTGAGTCAGCACAATGTGCGTTTCACCGTCGTGAAGGGGCACAGCGGCCACCCGGAAAATGAACGCTGCGATGAACTGGCCGTGGCTGCCGCACAACAATTCGCTTGAGCAATTGGCTCCGCGCGAACTTGCAGATGTTTTCCAATTCCAGACGAGCGCCACTTTCGCGAGGCCTAAATCGAGCGCTAGAATCCACTCGCTTTGTTGGCCATCGTTCGCAGTATCTCTCGAAAGTGCCGCGTTATGAGCGTCAGATTCGTCAGGCCGGATGTCTCGGAATTGGGTCTGGCTATCTTCGGTCGAACTCTGCATCCGGAACTGTTCGTGATTCAGGCGCAGACGACGATCACACATCACAGCTTTGTTGCTCACATTGCCATCACGAACGCTGGGCATGTTGTGCAATTGAAATCTTCTCAGCATCTGCTTTGTGAAGTGGTCGCCCCTCATCGGCAGCCGTTGCCCTCGCGATTTCTCCTGTTCGATAAGAACCTGCGCAGCAGTCGCGATGAATCACTTTGTATGCCCAACGGTGTTGACTATCACCTCAGCTTTCAGGTTGAACGGCTCGATCCGGAAATCTATTTGCGACTGCACGAAGAGTTCTGCATCGACTGCAAAAAAGCCACACTCGGCCACATTTTCGCAACGCCCAATAGACTCGCACCAGCAGCCGTCAGTTATCTGCAAGCGGACCTGTTTCCACGCAGTTTGCTGATTCACGCCTTTCACACGTTTCCGAAAAATTGTGCGGTCGTGAAAACGCAAACTCTGATTGAGTTGCCAAAACCATAGCGGTCAATGCTCCGCCCATTCGTGGGTCTTGAGACGAACGCCGCACGTTTGAAATCGAGTTTCAATCTGCTTCAAGATCTGAACGAAATCGGGGTCAACTTATTACTCAGTTTGGAAGTAACGTGATGGTCGGCGTTCTTGGGCGACGTTTCGTAAAGGACCAGAGGAGTTGCTATGCCCAATTGGTTAGCCTTAAGGAACAAGCCAGAAAGGGCCCTTGCTCCAACGGGAGATGACGCATCGCCGTCAAACCGAGGGTCAACGGACAACGTCCTATGACGAGTCCAATCTGCTGAGGCCGATTCATTCGGCAAATAACCGTATTGACCGTCTGCCAGCAAGTAATGTCGAAAAGCATGAGCAATGGTGAAGCGTTGGCTTTGGGACATGAATACCTTGATTAAAGTATTCAAGACCACCAACGCCGGAATGTTCCGTGGAGTGACCGGCATGAGTGCTGAAGACAGGTCCGAGCAGACTTCAACGACCTGCGAACGCCCCACTTCGTGTTGCTTTCGGAATGCATTCTCCGCATTAGAATCCGTGCAACTGACATTCACTCGGAGCACGAATTTATGGCTGAAGTCCCCGTTCGGGTGCTGCTCGTCGATGATGACGAATCGACGTTCATCATTACTCGCGAGCTATTTGATGAACGGTACTATGGACGATTCGTTTTCGATTGGGCGGGCTCGTTTGATGAAGGTCTGGCGATCATCAAGCAAGAGCGACACGATGTCTACTTGATCGATCATCGGCTCGGCGGGCGGAGCGGAATCGACCTGTTGAAGGCAGCTATCGCTGCAGGTTGCCGAGCCCCCTTGATCGTGATGACTGGTCAGGACAGTCGCGAAATCGATGTCGCCGCGATGGAAGCGGGAGCGGCGGACTTCTTGGTCAAAGACGTTTACGACGTCTCACGCTTGGAACACGCAATTCGGTATGCCATCGAGAGGCAACGATTGCACGCGGTGATCCAACAAGAGCGTGGACTGTTGCGAGCGTTGATGGAAAGCCTGCCCGACAGCATTTACTTCAAGGATCAAGACAGCCGCTTTTTGCGTGTCAGTCGGGCGCTAGCGGTTCGTTTTGGAATGCACGACGCAGCGGAGGCGATCGGAAAATCGGACGCGGACTTTTTCACATCAGAGCACGCTCAGCAGGCTCGGCAAGATGAATTGGAATTGATGGCATCGGACCGTTCTGTGTTGGCGAAGGAAGAGAAAGAGACTTGGCCAGACGGGCATGTCACGTGGGCATCGAGTAGCAAGTTGCCGTTGAAAGATCGCAGCGGTGCGATCATTGGAACGTTCGGAGTTTCACGAGACATCACCGAACAGAAGCAGACTTTACATGCCTTGCGAGACAGCGAATTCCGGACGCGGATGATTGTTGAGACGGCGTTGGATGCGTTCATAGCGATTGATCCAGAAGGAACGATCATCGACTGGAATGTGCAGGCGTCAGCAACTTTTGGTTGGTCACCACAAGCGGCACTGGGGCAATCGTTGTCGCAGTTGATTATTCCGCCCCGTTTTCGAGCGGCTCATCAAGCGGGACTCGAACGGTATCTGCTGACCTCACAGGCTCGCATTTTGGGCCAACGGTTGGAGTTCACAGCGCTACATCACGACGGACACGAATTCCCCGTCGAGATTACCATTTCGCCATTGCGGTTCGACGGGCACATTCTGTTCGCGGCTTTCATTCACGACATCAGTAAGCGGAAGGAGTCCGAAGCGAATCTGCGCGAAGCAAAGGACGCGGCGGAATCAGCGAATCGCGCGAAGAGCGACTTTCTCGCCAACATGAGCCACGAAATTCGCACGCCGATGAACGCGATCATCGGCATGACGGAACTGGTCCTCGATACGCACCTGACACAGTCGCAATACGAGTACCTCGCGATGGTCCGCGATTCGGGCGAAGCGTTGTTGCTGGTGATCAACGACATCCTCGACTTCTCGAAGATCGAAGCAGGGAAACTCGACCTCAACACCGATGTTTTCAGTCTGCGTGAAACGCTCGGTGACGCAATGAAGTCGCTGGCCGTGCGTGCTCATCGCGAACACTTGGAGTTGGCGTTCCGAGTCGCAGCGGACATCCCCGATTCAGTCATCGGTGACGCGGGACGAATGCGGCAGATCATTGTCAATCTGGTCGGCAACGCGATCAAGTTCACACAGCAAGGCGAGGTTGTGCTGGAAGTACAACTGGCAAACTCCGGTCTAACCATCGCACGAGGCTCTACCGAGCTTGCCTCGGTGGATTCGACCCTCTGCACTATGCCCTCGAAGAATGTTCGAGATGTAGTGCAAAGGCCCTTTAACCACCGAGATGAACTCGGTGGGGTGGGGGCACAAATATCAAACGACAACTCGATAACCGCGATGTCAAACGAGTGCCAGTCGACCATCGCGTTGACCTTCTCTGTGCGTGATACCGGCATTGGTATCCCCGCTGAAAAATGCGCGTTGATCTTCGAAGCGTTTGAGCAGGTAGATACTTCGACGACTCGCCGCTACGGTGGGACTGGACTGGGGCTGGCGATTTCCAAGCGACTGGTCGAATTGATGGGAGGCCATATTTGGGTCGAAAGCCAAGTCGGTGTCGGCAGCACGTTCGCGTTCAATGTGAGCTTCGCCGTCTCCGCCGTCGCCGCCGAATCGGAAGCTGTGAAATCAATCGTAATGTACGGCACGCGTGCATTGATCGTCGA
>JAPLNX010000428.1 GCA_026400935.1 Planctomycetia bacterium
CGCAAGGGCCTCGATCAACCGCTTGCATCGCTTGTTGAGACGTTTATCGCCCAAGTCAATCCCTTCGAGTTCAGCAGAAATCGATCCGTGATCCACAGCGTCGGACATCCTGTCGCTCCCAGAAATATTGGCAGATGAACCTCTGAAAATATCTCTGGCGCAAACCGCGTGCCGCGATCATGAATTGCTGGAAAACTTACGTACAATCAACAGGAGCACGACGGCTTACAACGCCGGTTCTTTCACGTTTGTTTCGGCAACTTACGAGACCTCCGAAGACGAAGACGTCTTCACCACAGAAGGCACACTCACCGAACCCCGAGATTTCGTCGAAGTCGTCGTGACTCGCACCGATGCGACGCACGGTGCCTACGGGGCTGCGCGAGTCAATTATTCCGTGACTTGGAACGGCTCGACCACCAGCGGCGACGCCACCTACAACAATCCCAGTGGAGGATTTGAAGGGGGAACGGCCTACCTCGAATTCGCGAATGGGGAAATCAGCCAAACGTTCCGAGTCTATGGATTCTTAGACAGCGATTTTGATCCCGGCGATTCGATCACGATCGCACTCTCTGATCCTGATTTGCTGAATGGCGCCGTGGTCGGTGCGCTCGCGAGTACGACGATCACGATCCTCAACACCAACCCGGCTCCGGGAACCGTGCAGTTCAGCGCGGCGAGCTACACGGTGGATGAGAACAAGCAGTCGGTCACTGTGACCGTGACCCGCACCGATGCTTCGGAAACCGACATGCAGGTCAGCTATGCCGTCATCGGCGGGACCGCGACTGGAGGCAGCGCTGGCCCCGCAGACTACGGCAACGGCACCACTTCAGGGACGCTCTTCTTCAGTCACTCCGTCAACGGTGCCGGCGAGGTCGTCAGCTACGAGACCAGCAAGACCTTCACGATCCCGATCTTCGATGATCCTGACATCGAAGGAGACGAGACGATTCTGTTGCAGTTGAGCAATCCGACCAACGGCGGTCTGCTGGGAACCATCGCGACAACCACGGTCACGATTCATGACATCCAACCGGTGCCGCAAACGATCGTCCCGAAGTTCAATGGCAAGATCGCGTTCGTACGTAGCTTGAACATTGGAGGAAATTCGCCGGACTTGATCGTCATGAATCCGAATGGCTCCGCGGTGACGAACATCACGAATTCCGCCGACGTCCAGGAAATGTCACCGGCATGGTCGCCCGATGGTTCGAAGCTCGCATACGTCGCGTTTGGCGTTGTAGGAACAGAAGACATCACCGGGATCAATGTCATCAACGTCAATGGGACCGGCCGCGTTCAACTGACGCAATCCTCGTCCGACACCGAGCCGACATGGTCGCCCGATGGGACATGCATCGCATTCGTTCGTTTCGACAATGGCAAAAAGCTGATGGTCATGAACGCCGACGGCAGCAATGTCGAGTTGATTCTCGCTGACATTTACATCGGTCAGCCAAGATGGTCGCCCAATGGAACTCACATTGCCTACGAGGGGCGATCGGCTCTGACGGACGCCGACGCGATTTTTGAAATTGGAACTGATGGCTTCGGCAAACACATGCTGTTCCCGTCCGTCAGTTCGACGATCAACTCGGCCACGAACGGTTCCTACACGCCCGACGGAACTCAAATGATTTTCCGAGGAGTCGATCTTTCTCGCGAAGGTCGAACCGACGGAATCTATCGCGCCAATGTCGATGGGACGGGAACGCCGGAACGACTCGCGGACGGTGAGTTTCAACTGTTCTTGTCGCCGGAAGGGAACCGACTGGCGTTCGGCAGCACCGCCGGATCGTTCCCGCGGATTGTCCTGTCAAATCTCGATGGCACGCAGGCTGTGAATGTCACCGATGGTTCGGGCGGCGATCGAGAGCCGGTTTGGCAACCGTTGCTCACCGCGTTGCCGCCCGACACGCAAGCACCGACCGTTTTGAGCGTGACTCCCAACACCATCACGATCAGCGACGACTACATCGGCACTGCGGAGTTCTCGCTGACTGTCGTCTTCAGCGAGGGAATGGACACGAGCGTCACTCCGACATTGTCGTTTCCTGTCGAAAATCCGAATTCCACGCTGACCTTCAATGCGGGCGAGAGCGGCTGGCTGTACGGCTCGACGACCTACGTCGCCAAGTACAACGTCGTCGATGCCAACAAGACGCTGCCCAATGTCGATGTCCGAGTCTCCGGGGGCCAAGACCTCGCGGGCAACAGCCATGTTGCGACGACTTTCACCAACAAGTTCAGCCTTGATATGGCGGGCACTGTCGCTGACATGACCCTGCCGTATGTGACAGCCTTCGAGCGGTTCAATCCGCTGGCAATCCAAACGACCGCATCGACACTGGTCTTCCGCGCGACTTTCAGCGAATCGGTTGATGTATCGACCGTCGATGCCACCGATTTCTCCGTGAACGGATCGACGGCGACGATCACGAGCGTAACGCCCGTGGTCGGGACGCTCGGATTGTCCTTCGATGTGACCGTCAGTGGTGGCAACCTGCCGAGCTACTTAGGAACGGTCGGACTCGATGTCCGTCTCACGTCGGACATCCTCGACACGGTCGGACTCCCCTTGACGCACTTTGGACCATTGGTCGATGAGGTCTACCAACACAGTCCGTCTGCTCCCAATCGCGTGCCGAGTTTCACGAAGGGAGCCAATCAGACAGTGCTGGAGGACTCGGGCCTGAAGTCGGTGACAACCTGGGCGACCGCCATCAGTCCGGGGACAGGAGCTAGCGATGTCGGCCAAACGCTCGACTTCATTGTCACGAACAACAACAACGCCCTGTTCAACGTGCAGCCGACGATTGCCGCAAATGGCACGCTGACATTCACTCCAGCCGCCAACGCCAACGGTGCCGCCACTGTCACCGTGAGAATTCACGATAATGGCGGCATCGCCATCGGCGGAATCGATACGAGCGCGGCTCAGACCTTCACGATCACCGTGACCGCAGTGAATGACGTGCCGAGTTTCACCAAAGGGCCGAACCAAACCGTCAACGAGGACGCCGTCGGAGTGCAGACCGTCACCGGCTGGGCCACGGACTTTTCCCGCGGCGCGACGAACGAATCTGCTCAGACGCTGAGCTTCCTCGTCACGAACGACAACGCGGCTCTGTTCAAAACGGCTCCGGCGATCTCTGCGACGGGCGTATTGACTTACACGCTCAATCCGAACGCCAACGGCGTGGCTAATGTCAGTGTGAAGATCAAGGACGATGGCGGTGTAGCGAACGGTGGGGTTGATACGAGTGCGGCGCAAGTTTTCGCGATCAATGTGACGCCGGTGAATGACGCGCCCAGCTTTAAGAAGGGGGCCGATCAGTCGACGAACGAGGATACTGCGGTCAGCGTTGCGAATTGGGCCACGCTGATCAGTGCGGGGGCTCCGAACGAATCGGGACAGACGCTCGATTTCCAAATGACCAACGACAACAACGGCTTGTTCCTGGTGCAGCCAGCGATCGGTGCGAACGGCACGCTGACTTACACGCCAGCGCTCAATGCCAGCGGAGCGGCGAACATCACGGTGAAGCTGCACGACAACGGCGGCGGAACGGCTCCGAATGTTGATCTCAGCGCAGCACAGACCTTCAAAATCACGATCAAGCCGGTCAACGATCTGCCAACAGCTACCGTGCTGTTGCCGCAGACGATCGCCGAAGACACTTCGACGGGCCCGCTCGCGATCACGATTGGCGACGTCGAAACATCCCCCGTGAATCTGACGCTGGCGGCGCTCAGTTCGACGAATACCAAGCTGATTCCGCTCACCGGCATCACTTTCGGCGGCAGCGGAACCAATCGCACGGTCACCGTCACACCGGCCGCGAACCAATTCGGCTCGGCGTCGATCGCGTTCACCGTGAAAGATGCCAACGGCGGCGTGTTTACGGAGAACGTTCTCATCACGGTCACTCCGGTCAACGACGCTCTGCCAACGATCAGCAACATCGTTGATCTTTCAACCGCCGAAGACACCCCGACGGCGGCAATCAAGTTCACGGTGGATGATGTTGACGACAAGCTCGTGGATTTGAATGCGATCATTGTCACGGCGACCTCATCGAACACCGGTTTGGTTCCGAATCTTCCGGCGAACATTGTGCTGGGTGGCAGCTTGGGAGCACGCACAATCCAACTGAGTCCGGCACTCGATCAATCTGGGACAACAACCATCACCGTCAAGGCGACTGATTCTAGCGGCGCATTCACGACCGACACTTTCCTGCTGACGGTGACGGCGGTGAACGACGCACCGCGAGTGACCGCCGCAACGCTAAGCATTTCGGAATTCACGACGAACGACACGCCGGTCGGCACCGTCACCGCCGCCGATCCTGAAGGGGTCGCGATCACGGCGTACTCGATCTTTACCGGCAACACGAACAACGCTTTCAAGATCGACAACAGCGGCGTTATTCGAGTCAACGATGCGACGAAGATCGACTTCGAGGCACTCGCCAAATATACGCTGACGATCAAAGCGACTGACGCCGGCGGCGGCTTCAGCAGC
>JAPLNX010000248.1 GCA_026400935.1 Planctomycetia bacterium
CGCCGCTTCGCCATCACGCGACTCAAACACCATCCGCTCAAAGAAAGCCTACGAGGCAAAATGCAAATAGCCGGCTGGAACGACGACTTCCTTGCGGAAGTCCTAACAGGTCAACAACTTTGATACGCGCTGACCGTGGTCGTGTAGCCGACTCGCGGAATGTAGGCGACATCGTAACCGCGACCGACCCACTGCGGCGGCTGGTTTGCGTCGTCCCCTTCGGTCACGGTCCCTTCGATAGGTCGATAAGGAACCGCGTTCGCCGGAGCCTGCTCCATACGCCAAATCTGATACCGCGAACTCAGCCAAATCGTTCGTGCATCAGGCGAGACACACATCCCCATGCAATGGTGATAAGTCCGCTCGAAGATCGACAACGCTTGGTCAGATTCGCTGGTCGGTGCTCCCGCTCCGCTGGCTGATTTGCGACCGACCATGAAGAGCTTGCCAGTTTGATACGTCGTAAACGCCAAGCTGCATCGTTGCTGCTGAAGCCAATCCAAAAAGTAGCGAGACCCAATCGCATTCAACCACGGCTGAGTCGAAGGAGCGGTCGGTGTCGTTGGTACTGTCATGTGAGTGCCATCATGAGGAGCCGAGCACGAAATGGTTTTGGTTGAATTTAATCAGCCAGACGGTGTCATTCGTCTGGATTGGAACATCGGGCTAAAGAGCTGGTATTCCTAGCCCTTATCGCGGCATGAGAGCTGTTGGCCGAGCAAAAATCATACGACCGGAACTGCTTTGCAACATGCTGGTCACGGTCACTTCGACTTCTTTTCCGATTTGATCGCGCGTCTGTTCGCAGACCACCATCGTGCCGTCATCGAGGTAACCGACTCCTTGTCCCGGAGCTTCTCCTTCACGCATGATCCGAACCTTCAGTGTGTCACCCGGCAAATAACGAGGTCGAAGTGAACTCGCGACGTCGTTCAAGTTGATTACTTCGACTCCTTGCACTCCCGCGACCTTATTCAGGTTGAAGTCGCTAGTCACGATACGGCCATTGAGTTCTTTCGCCAGCTCAACCAGTCGTTGATCAACGGTCGTCGCTCGCACCTCGCCGTCATGCGACTTGCTGTCGTAAACGGATATTTCCACGTGAGGCATTTGCTGCAACTTGGCAAGTACATCTAAGCCGCGCCGACCACGCGTTCGCCGATTCTTGTCTTGCGAATCGGCAATGTCTTGGACTTCTTTCAGCACGAAATCTGGGACGATCATCTTGGAGTCGATGATTTTGGTTTCGACGACATCGGCCACTCGCCCGTCAATCAAGGCGCTGCTGTCGAGGATTAATGGACGTGAGCCTTTCAATTCACGAGCGAACTCGACGTAAGGAATGACAAAGCGAAAATCATCTCGAGTTTGCATCAACAGTGAAGAACTGAAGTACGTAATCGTCAGCGTCAAAACCAGTGTGATGCCACCTTCGTACTGACGCATTTTCATGGCTTCAAATACAGGATGAATGGCCTGAGTCATCAAGTAACTCAACAGCACGCCGATTAGGAGCCCGAAGTAGATAGCCGAAATCACTTCGACTCGTTTGCGAGGAATGAAAATATCGATTGCGGTCACCGCCTGCGTGATGAGCAGGATGACGAAAAACGAGAGTATCTCGTGGCCTTCAATAATCGACGGTGGATGATTCGACGGATGCACGAAAGTCGCAATGGCACTCGTGCAAATCAGCAGATACACGAATCGCAGAACGAGCAAAAACATGATGTCTTTTGTTTTTCGTTGGAGGCAGGAGACGGTTTGAACGACTCCAGTTGGGAGGCAGATGCCGTCGCACGGACGATATCGGCCAAACAAAAGTAGTACAACCGCTGTCCACTTCTCTGCGATCCGAACGTCGCGACTTACTCCAAGTGAATAAATTTGGCGGCGGGATTCTCAACGCCAAGACACAAAGAATGCGAAGAGCCGCAAAGAAATTTGGTAACGCTGAGGACGCGGAGATCGCGTTCAATCGGTCATCAGTGGCGGTTCGGTGGTGACGTCGTGCCACTTCATGGCGGCACGCTCCATTGGCTCTACTCGTAACACGACATTTCCGTTTTGGAAGATGCGCACCGTTCCCGTGGATTGCGAAACTGCGATCGCGATCGCTTTCGTCACTTTGGAGATTGCTGCCGCCGCCCAATGTCGTGCGCCGAGTCCTTTCGACAGCGTCACGCCCGATGCCGGAGCGTCCAAGATTCGGCCTGCTGAAATCACGACGCCATCGGCGGAGATGACGAATGCTCCGTCGATTTGCGCTAATTCTTTCACGCTCTCTCGCACGCGGGGCAGTCGAATTAAACGCTCTTTGCGAGCGTATCCACGGAACGGATCGTGAACTTGTTCGTGTGAGAGTTCGAGCACTTTGCGATGCTGTCCGACAACGAACAACGCGCCGACCGGTTTTCCTTCACGCCCTTCGCGACCAATTTCAATCGCGATATCGACGACTTGTCGCAGAGTTTCGAGCGGAACCTGCGTCTCCAACAATTTAAGATCGCGCGAGGTCAACGTGGCGAGGTGCTCGGCCAGTCGAATGTAAGTCAGCGTGTCGAGCGTCTCTTTCTCGAAGCCCGCATAAACAGTGACGACCGCATCGCCGGCGCGGAGTAGTTCATCCGAAATCGCTTCGAGCAACGCCTGGCTGATTTGCGCCTGACGTGTGAGCGGCTCATCTTGCAACGGCACGATCGCAACTTTGTCCTCGGTCGCCGCTTGCTGCACTTCCGGCTTATCTGACGTGACGATCAGCAATACCTTCTTCAACGAATCGCGAATGGCTGCGAAGTCATACGGGACTTCCGCGAGCATCACGACCGCAGCCGCGTTGTTCTCTGCTGCAATGCGTCCAGCAGCAGTCACGAGGCTTTCGGATTGCAGAGAAAGGTCATGTCGCTTGATCATTCAACCCCCGCATTTGTCATGACCAGATTCATCAACTGTGTGGTTCGTTGTGCGACATTCCTACGAACAAACTACTTCGCATCGCGTTTCGCCAATTTTGGATTCGGAACAAGCCGTTCGCGTTGAACGATCGACGTGTGAACGAGGCTCGGAGCACCGAGAGCGTTGATGACTTCGCGATCGACAGTCACGTTACGAGACACAATTTGTCCGAGCTGATGTTCGAAGACAATGGTCCCAGACATGATTCGGCTACTGATTTGCAGATCAATTTCCGGGCTATTAATCGGCGTGATCGTGCCCATCTTGAGTTCGATTTCTACGCGTGATCCATCGAGTTTCGCGAGCCGATATTCACGTCGCAGTTTGATTCCTTGCTTGAGGCTTTTGTCGATCTGCACGTTGACTTCGAAGTCATCCTTCCAAGTATCACCGACCTTGACTGGCTGATCTGGCAGGACGATGAGAAAGTTCAAGCTCGAGTCGTTTTCCAAGCCATTCGCGGCAGCTGCTCCGCCGTTAATTCCGTTCGCAGACAGAACTTTGCCTTGTGGAGAGAATCTAATCTGCACGATCGGCTTGCCGACCGTCGCCATGATCCCGCGAAATCCTGGAGGGCAGCTTTCGGGATCTTTGGCTGTCTCAAGACTGTCGAACTTTGTCTCGGGTTCTTCGTCTTTGCTGCTGACCATGCGAACGCGATCAATGACCGGCTCAATCAACGCATTTCCGTCTGTGTCTACGGAGATGATTCGAAGATGTTTGTCAGCCGACGTCTGGCTTTTGATCTGTTCCTGAAATTGGCGCTTCCTCGACAAGAAAGTCATTTCTTGCGAGTACTCGAAGTGCTGCGATTGATTCGCCTGAAATTTGTACCTCAGTGAAATATGTTCGATGTCCGCAGCAAACGCATCGCGAACGGAGGTCATCATGACTATCGAAAGACTGGCGAGCGCAGTTGTGGCTAGAAATCGAAGAGGTTGGCGAGGCCATTTCGCAGGCGATTTCGACATTCATTTTTCCTTGGCGGCAAGATGAGCAGAAATACTCACACACGAGTAGTTTTGAACGACACCATTCGCATGTGATTTAGGCTGATTCTCCATCATTCTGGAGAGTGGTTGCGGATTCTGAATTGATGATTAGCGTCTCAATGCAGAAGCCGGGACGACCGCGTTGCTCTCTTCGCGTTGCTGTTTGCCGACTCCGTAAGTGGCGATGTGCATTCGCAATGAGCGTTTCAATTCAACGTGATCTCTTGGCATTGTGCCGGTAATCAGCACCAACTCATCAACAACGTGCTGACCCGATTCGCGGACCAAAGTGACCTGCGCCCCGAATTTGTCGTCACCGAGAACCACGATCGCGCGATCTTCCGTGTGTTCAATTGAAACCAGCGGGGCATGCAGATGTTGCACGGCATCCAAACTCACGTTGGGGAAAGTCGGTGTCTGATGCCACACGAGCCGATTGAAGTCACGCGACGAGCAACGTTGCACGAGATTGAGCTGTTGTAGTCGTACTCCTGACGCAAAATTCAAAATCGGATGCATTAATTCAAGCGTTGCTTTAAGCGAGCTAGGTCGGCCAATCGTCGGCATCAAGACATCGTCCACAAGCAACTCACCTTGCCGATCTTGCAGCAGATAGGTCAACGCTCGCGAACCTTGAGTGACTGTGACTTCCGTGACCGTTCCATTGAAGACGGTGGATTGTACTTTCGGCGGCGTGTCTTCAATCTCGGCGAGCGGCAGTTCATGAAGCAACCCGACCTGCATCCCTTTCCAAACTCGATTTCTGAAGTCTGGTGACGAACTCAACTTTAGCGCTTCGAGATCACGCGATACGAGTGCTTCGGCGAAGAGTTGGACCAATTCATGTGCGGTGAACAGTGCCGACAAGCGTTTTTCTTGCTTGCTGCCGAGGTCGTAAACGGTGACGTCTTCGATCAGATACTTCGCACCGATACTCGAATCGGCTCCGTCTTCTCTGACTAAGCTCAATTTCAAAACCTCGGTCTCACTTTCGACGATAAAGTCCGAGTGCTTCCCTTCCAGTTGTCGAGTGTCGTCCGAGTCGGACGGCGTAATTCCCGCAGAAGCGACATGGATTTGCACCGAGCTTGAAGGAATATCTCCGCTGGGCAAACTCACGAGCGACAAGTTGGCGGGTAACAAGCTACCCGAGAAGAACTTCGTCGTACAAAGTGTTTGCAGTTGTGCCTTGTTGGCCTCGTTGTACGCACTGAGAAACCCAGTCGCAGCCGTTGTGATTTGTGCTAACTGACGAGTCGAAGTGATCGCCACTTTTTCATCGCGAGAGGTAACTGCCGCTTCATCGACGGCCCAGCGACCACCGGCTCGCTTGAGAGTTAGTACCAATTCACCGACGGGAACAGGAATTTTGACATACGCGATGTTGTCATCGAGCTGTGCTCGTGGCGTGGCTGTCGTGCGATGACCAACGACTTGCTGAGTCAAACGATTGAGGTACGCCGGTGGCAGCGGTTTGAGCAGATCAGCGAACTCCGGTGTCGTGTTGCTGAGCACCGCTTCGCGATCACCATTCTTCCAGGCGTCGAGAAACTCACGGACGGAAAGGAACAAGTCCATTTGCTCGCTGACAGATTTCGTCGCCGTGACGCCACCACCTTTTTGACTCTGAAAAATGTCGTCCACAACCCATTTATTGGTGCTAGGGTCGAGCTTCAGTTGATACTTCAATCGCTGTTTCGATTCACCGACTTTGACTGAAACTCGTTTGAGCGTCGGCGAAACTTCTTTGACGTCGACGATTTCGATTTCACCCGTTGGCAGACGCAGCACCTTCATGTCTTCTAACGCGACCTCTTTTCGCAGCGCTTGCTCTTCAAACCGACTCGAAGTTGCTTTCTTGAGCTGTTCCAAATCCCCTTTTTCCATCGCGATCGCGAAAGCATTGATGGCCCGCGTTTCCACGATGTGAGCGCAGCCTGTCAGGCTTAGCCAGCCGCACAGCCACAGCGCGATGCCCGCAGACGAAGATCCGCAGCACAGAGGTGTTGTCATAGGACCACGCATATTGCCATCCCTGGCAAAGACGGGAGGGGACGAGAACCGAAGTGACACAGTGACCGAAACATCTGAGTCCGGTCGGAGGGAGGCGGCTTGTCTCAGATTTTTCTGGACCGGTCAATACGGATCAGCAATTGCCGAAGCCAATACCTCCGCCTCAAACAAGCTCGGTGGGGTCAGGCTGAGAGTCGGCGTCGTACCTCAACTTGAGGCAGAGTTCTTGGCCGGGCCTAAAAACCTCATTCTCGCTGTTAAAGTTTGCCGAAGATTCCGCCGATACCGTTGTCGAGACGGCGTGTTGGGCGCTGAAGAGGGGCATTTGCGTGAGTGAGCCCACGGTCAACTTCGCCAAAAAATGCGACGTTGGTTAATAAGGAGTTTTGGCATGTGGAAGCAGTTTCGCGGCGGAGTGTTGTTTGCAGTCGTGTGTGGTCTTATTCCGATGGCTTTGACCGAATCAACCGCGTCAGCTCAGCTCTTTAACTTCTTTCGAGGGTGTCGCAATTGCCAGCAACCGGAAGGCAACTGCAACTGCCAATCACGTCGCTCGCACTGTCATTGCCAGCGACCAGCAGGTCAGTGCAATTGCGGAGTGCAGCAGCCGGTAGTCCAACAACAGGTTTATCAACAGCCCATCGTGCAGCAGCCAGTTGTTCAACAACAAGTGATGCAGCAGCAGGTCGTCGAAACTCGAATGGTCCCGCAGCAAACGACCGTCATGCGCAATGAAGTCGTCACGCAGTATCGCCAAGAAGCGGTGACGCAAAGTGTCCCCGTCACGGCCTATCGAAACGTGGTGGTTGATGAAGGGGGCTATCAAATGGTCTACGTCCCCAAGCAAGTGACCAAGCAAGTTCCGGAAGTGACTTACCAACAACAGATTGCTTATCGCAGCGTGCCGTTTCAAACGACTCGACAAGTACCGCAAGTCGTTACCCAAATGGTTCCGCAACAAATCGTGCGAACGCAGCCAGTCACTTATCAAACGACACAAATGATGCCGATGGCTCCAGTCTCCGTTGCAAGAGGTTGTGCTCCGTGCGGGACTGCCTCCTACGGTGTGTCGCCCTATTCGACGATTGGCCAGACTTACGTTCCGGCTCCGACGGTTGCCTCCCCGTTAATTTACAACCCAGTGACAATGTTGCCTCCGACAACTTCGATCGCGAGTCCGACTCTGGTCTATCCACAGGCTGAAGTGAATTCGAATCCAGTTCCTGATCCGAAGTTCCTCGATAGTCCGGGAGCAACAAGAGATTCGTGGTCCACGATCGGATCTCGCAACGGAGGTCGAACCGATACGAGTTACGAAGACAGTCGCACTTCTAATAGCGGCAGCATTCGCTTTAAGCCCGCATCGACGGTCTATCGCTCGTGGGAAACTCAATCGCGAGTTGCCGCAGGCGAGTCGCCATCTCGCCAATAGAAACTCTCGGACAAATGTCGCTTGGAAGTGTTCGATGCAAGCCCTATTGAGACGATTTCAGTCTCAATAGGGCTTTAGCTTTGTCCGTCACTCGGATCCTGTTTTTCGAAAGAACGCCTCCGTGTCTCTGACAAACTTCGGATCTTTCTTCCGAAGCTTGTCGAGGTCCGCACGAAGTTCGGGGTTCTTTTTTTGTCCAGCGATCAAGAAGCAGACGATCGCTTTTTTTGCTGGGACTTCGTCATAGCCCGGCTGGCCATACAACGAAGTCAGCCGCTCATGGATCGACCAATCATCCCAGCGGGCGAGGTCGGCGATCGCCAGTTCGACAAATTCAGGTCGATCCAGCACCGCCCGCATCGACTGTTTCAGCCGTTCTTTGCTGATACGGTCGAGGCCGTAGTCCCACATAAATCGAACGGCCTGAATTCCAGAATAGGTGTCATTGCCCACCGCGTCTTTGTTTTTGAGTTTGGTTGTGTCGATCCAATCCAAACCTTGTTCGCCAGTCAGCAAGAGATAGCCACACGTGACTCCGTCGATCCCGACGAGATCAGTCATTCCAGTGGACGAGACGATTTTTGCTTTCATCATTGCGGCATCGTCGGCGCTTCCACAAAGACCGAGCAACAGGCCGTACAAACCCAAACGTGTTGAAAAAGTATTCGGACTCGTGACCCAGCGGTTCAGCTTTTCACGATCGAATTTCTCTTTAACCTTCACGATCTCTTCCCATGGCGCGTTGGCAAACTCCCCATAAGCGTCGTTGGAAATCGTGAGGTCAGGCGATTCGAGAAAGCGGAGGTAATACTCCAGCCGTTCTGCCGTTGGCTGTTTCAGTGCTGGCGTTTCGGAGATGTATTGGAAAGCGGCCTGCGATCCCTGCATCGCTGTTCGCCAATTGATTCCCTCATTGTCTTGTTCGCCAAACAGCAACCACAAATCGCCTTGTTTCCCAGTGCGAAACCGAGGCATCACAAACTGACTTCCCTTGGTGAGCTTCTCGTTGTCCGGCA
>JAPLNX010000289.1 GCA_026400935.1 Planctomycetia bacterium
GCCACGCCCATCAATTGGCCTGTCAATCCTGTCAATCCTGTCTCAGGTAAACCATCAACTGGAAAGCCGGATGCGGGAAACCCGCCCGTCCGGTTTGGAGGGAGGAGCGACCGAACTCAATCGGTCGTTCCTACCCCTATCGCAGGGTGGTTACTTATCTCGAATCGGCTCAGCCTTGGACGGCTCTTTTTCACGGCTCGCGGCTTTGGACGCGGCCAGTTTCTTGCGAGCGGTTTGTACGTCCCCGTCCATCTTGGGGTCGTCGGAATAAAGATCTATCACGGCCTGCCAAACTTGTTCGGCTTCCACCGTTTGCTTCTTCTCGACGAACTGAGTCGCTCGCGCAAACGCATCAGTAATCGCACCAAATGCGACCTTGCTATCCGAGATGAGCGCGTCACGGAATTGTTCGGCCAGCGCGTGAACACTTTCTGAGATTTTCTGCTCCTTGGTCAAAACAATTAGCGCTTCCAGCTTCTTTTCTGCACGAGAGATTTCGCCAAGCTGATACATCATCAGTGCCTGCCGAAGTTGACGTTTTCCCTCGGGATCATTTTTGCCAACGTTGTCTTTGATTTTCACAAACCGAGAGACTTCCGATTCGATCCTCTCTAGTTCCGTAGCGCTCTCATCGAGCGGTTGACCTGTTTTGGCTTTTTCTGAATGAAAGACCCAATAGCCGACTCCCAAGAACAGCATTAATGCCAATATTTGCAGCCACGTGTTGTTGAGCACTTGACCGACGGGGCCACCATCTTTTTGCTCTTCAATCACCTTGCGCATGAGGTTGCGCATGATCGTGCCGGGGCCTTGGCTGTAACCGTCAACCGCGCGAGTCTGATCAGAACGCCGCTCAACCACTTGTCCCGAAGAGTAGGTTCGAGTCGCTCCCATCGCCGGTTCATCGGGCGATCCTGTTGATCGAACGGATGCGGAAACCGTCTGCCCTGATGGAATTTGTTGTCCGAGCGCATCCGGGATTAAAACAGTCGGCGAGACAACATCAACATCGATCGGACGCGGCTGATTCCCGGCATCCGTGATATCGACCGCAGAAATCGCGGCCGCTTCGGCAGCGGCATTTGCGTTCTCCGCCGATTGCCACGCAAATCGCTTTTGCACCTCAATCAGTCGCAGTGACAACACGTAAGAATCCGGAAATCGCTTGTCCGGATCTTTCTCAAGTAGTTTGCAAACAATTTCGTCGAGTTGTTTGGGGATGTCGGTCGCGATGAGTGCCGGACGATCGAACTGCGCGAACTGATGTTTGTGGATGACATCCAGCGACGTCCTGCCGCTGAACGGCGGGCGGCCCGTCAACATCACATACATCACGGCACCGAACGAGTAGAGGTCGCTCTTCTTGGTCGCTCGTTGTCCTTTCGCTTGTTCGGGAGACATGTACTCGACGGTTCCCACGATGCCGCCAGTGACGGTCAGCTTTTGCGAGGCGAAGACTTGAGCCACACCAAAGTCGGTCAACTTGAGCGTTCCGTCCGGGGACATCATCAAGTTTGATGGCTTGAGGTCGCGATGAATGATCCCGGCGTTATGAGCGGCTTTCAGTGCTCGGCATAGTTGCAAGCAGATGTCGATTACTTCGGGCCAGGGCAGCCGTTTATCTCGTTTCAAACGAGACGTCAGCGTCTCGCCGTCGACGAACTCCATCGCGTAGTAATACGTGTCCCCCTCGTTGCCGCTTTCGTAGAACTCAACAATGTGCGGACTTTTGAGTGTTTCCATCGAGTCGATTTCACGCTTGAATCGCTCCACGAATCCTTCCTCGCGAGCCAACGAAGCGGGCAACACTTTGATCGCTGCCACTTGACCGGTCTCATGGTGCTTCCCCAAATAGACCGTCCCCATTCCGCCCGCACCCAGTATGCGTTCAATGACCCACGGGCCGATCTGCTTTTGATCCATGAGGAACTCAATGAGTGAGAAATGATTGTGAGATGTCGCTCGAAAGTTTTCACAAAACGCTCGCATGGGAGCCGTTTGAGTCTGCACGTCGAGAGCGTATTCTGCTCACCCTATTGAAGCAACGTGCGGTCTGCGAACGACGTAACGTTGCCACTCCGTAGAGCGGTTTTCCAAACCGTTCGATCCAAACTGCCATTACGAAAAATGCGGTTGAAAAACCGTGCTAAAACAAGGCTCAGTTCATGCTGATTGAAGGTCGCATCGTCAGTCCGGAAAAAGTGATCTCCGCTCAAGTGCGTATCGAAGGGGATCGCATTGTTGAAGTTGGCCCGCATCTCGGAGCGGCCGATCGGCGATTTAGCGAAGACTGTTTGATCTTCGCAGGCTTTGGTGACATCCATATTCACGCACGCGACGATGTCAGCGGGCGCGAGTGTTACAAAGAAGACTTCACAACGGCGGCCAACGCGGCGGTCAACGGCGGCGTCGTACATGTGGCCGACATGCCGAACAATCATGTCTCGCCGATCGATGATGATTCGTACGCTGCGAAACAGAGAGTTGTTGATGAGCGCCGCGTTCCGATCCATGTCACCTTGTACGCCGGGATTGGACCAGGAACACATCCGCTCACGAAGCGCGTGCCGTACAAGGTCTACATGGGACCGAGCGTCGGCGAATTGTACTTCAAGACCTTACATCAGCTTGATGAGACGCTCGCTGACTATCGAGGTCAGGCCGTGAGTTTTCACTGCGAAGATCCAGAGATGATGGACC
Organism: Planctomycetia bacterium; assembly: GCA_026400935.1. Lineage (GTDB taxonomy): Bacteria > Planctomycetota > Planctomycetia > Planctomycetales > Planctomycetaceae > SXKJ01. Next base: position 2,701 of record JAPLNX010000289.1, read on the forward strand.
AGCACAAGTCTGCCGCGACTCACGAACAACGACGTCCACCAGAATGTGAGGTGTCTGCAACCGCCTTCGCATTGCAGATGATTGAGAAATACGATCTCACCGGAAAGCTCTGCCATTACTCAGTCGAAGCCGGGATTCCGCTCATTCGAGCAGCAAAAGATCGCGGCTTGCGAGTCACCGCTGAAGTCACGCCGCATCACTTGTACTTCGATGAGTCCGACATCACGGACACCAACCGAGGTCTGATGCAAATGAATCCTCCGTTGCGAGCGACTCACGATCGCTTAGCGATGTTGGCTGCATTGCGAGAAGGGACGCTCGATTACGTTGCGACTGATCACGCCCCACACACGCTCGAAGAGAAAGCTCGCGGTATCTCCGGACAACCACATCTCGATACTTACGCGGCCTTCGTCACATGGTTGATCGCCAAGCAAAACTTCTCACCGGAACAAGTCGCTGGGTTCTGTTCGGCAAAGCCCGGCGAATTCGTGAATCCGTATTGTACACCACTCCGATTCGGTCGCGTCGAACCGGGCTACACTGCTTCGCTCACCGTTTTGAATATGTCACGACCTTGTACTGTGTCACGAGAAAACCTCTTCACAAAATGTGGCTGGTCTCCATTTGAAGGAGTTACTTTCCCAGGCTCATTAGAGGCAATCATGCTGCGTGGCGAATGGGGGGCGGTCAAAAACTGAGGGCTCCGTGCCACGAGTCAGCAATGTTGCGAAGTTGGTGAAATTCGTGATCACTTCATCGAACCCCGTGTATCGTTCGTTCGCGGTGTATTACAGTGGTTCCCCACTATGCGTTGAAACCAGTGCGAGCTGGTCATCAAGTGTCTGAAAACTTTCATCAGCCTGCGTTTGAAATCTTGGCGATGGACTCACCTGGGGTACGATGTGACCGCTCAAACGACAAACTTCTCGGACATTGATCCTGCGAAACTCAACAAGTCCACCGTATCGACTCCGGCGCTGTTGTTGGATTTGGATCTGTTCGAGTCCAACGTGAAGACAATGGCCGACCACTGCCAACGGGCGGGAGTTAGCTTTCGACCTCACGCGAAGACGCACAAGTGCCCGGACATCGCGAAACGCCAAATAGCGGCAGGCGCGATCGGAATCTGTTGTGCGACCATTCAAGAAGCGGAAGCGATGGTCGCCGCGGGAATCCCCGGAGTGCTGCTCACGTCGCCGATTGTCGAACCGGTGAAGATCGCCCGCATGATGGCGCTCATCCAACATGGTCAACGAATGCTGTTGGCCGTTGGTCATGCTCGCGAAGTGGAATTGCTGGCGGCGGCCGCCGAGACCGCGAACGTCAATGTGGATCTGCTTGTTGATGTTGATATCGGCGATCTGCGAACGGGAGTTCTCCCCGGTCAGCCTGCGGTCGAACTGGCTCAGTTCATTGAGCAACACAAGCGGCTGCGAGTTCGTGGCGTGCAGTCGTATGCCGGACACGCTTCGCATGTTGTCGGTTTCGAGGCTCGCGAGAAGGCATCGCGTGAGGCGATGGCGAAGTCAGTCGAGACGCGCGAGTTGTTGAACAAAGCGGGCTTCGACGCACGCATTCTCTCCGGTGGCAGCACCGGCACGTACAACATCGATAGCGAGATTCGCGGAGTGACCGAACTGCAAGTTGGCTCGTACGTTTTCATGGATATCGACTACCGCGTGATCGGCGGCAAAACGAGCGGCCAGAATTACACGGACTTCCAACACAGCCTGACCGTGCTCACCACCGTCGTGAATACAACGCACGCCGACCGCGTCTCGGTCGATGCGGGAACCAAGGCGATCGACACGACGACATCCTTTAAGCCTGAAGCCAAAGGTTGGTCGAAGCTGATCTACAATCGCGGCGGTGACGAGTTCGGCATCATCACTGCAGAGCCAGGAGCCAAGCTGCCTCAGATCGGTGATCGCCTGGAGTTCATCGTGCCTCATTGCGATCCGACGACCTATCTCTACGATCGCATCTACGCGATGCGTGGAGAAAAGGTGGAAGCAATCTGGCCGATCGCCGCACGCCGAGAAGAGACTAAGCGATGAAGCTGGCGCGACGAAGCCCCAGCTACGTAGCCGTCACGCCCCGCGTGACGAGCCGATCGCTCGCCAACGCATCGTGGAGCATCCAGCTCATCGCGCGGAGGGCTGCGGTGTGATGGGCAACGTCGGTTGAGAAGCGGGAGGCGTTTGGGAATCGAGGGTCGAGGGAGCGTTCGGCTCGTCACGCGGAGCGTGACGGCTAGTGCGTTTGCAAGTGGATTGAATCTGCGAGGGGCAAGTCCTCGTCGAAGTTGGTTTGAACTTTGTATCCGAACGTAACTGCGTCGTCGTGAGACGGGGTGGAGAGCAACGGGAGGAGAACGGCTAGTCCGTAGGA
>JAPLNX010000640.1 GCA_026400935.1 Planctomycetia bacterium
CTGCCCCGCCGGGCACTGCATCACAATGCCGCCGTACAAGCTCCACACAACGCTTCGACAACCGTGCATCCTTCAGACGTATCTTGATTCCATCCTATGATCCATACCACAGCCACCGAATTGTGTAGAGACCAATGAGGCAAGCTTGATGGGGTCGCTTGATTGAGGAAAAATCGGACGCAATCGCGTTTCGGCTGACGCCACTCGGCCCATCGAAATCATCTCACTCGTGGCCTCGTGAAGAATGACGATCACCGCACTTCGGCACCAGCCAACCGCGCTGCGACAAGAATTGCTCCGATCATTCCTGACGGATCGGCCGGATGTTGTCCCACAATATCAAAGGCGGTGCCATGACTGGGACTCGTGCGGATGATCGGCAGGCCGAGCGTCACGTTCACGGCGTTCTGAAAGCTGATCAACTTAAAAGCGATATGACCTTGGTCGTGGTACATCGCGACCACTGCGTCAAACTCACCAGAGGCCGCTCGACGAAACAACGTGTCGGCGGGATGTGGCCCAGAGACGCTCAATCGACTTCGTTCGCAGGCCGCTCGGACAGCCGGTGCGATCAAACGGGACTCTTCATCACCGAAGAGTCCGTCTTCACCCGCATGGGGATTCAACGCACAGACTGCGATTCGCGGCGCGGGGCAACCGACTCGCTGCATGAAGTGCTGAATCAACTCAATCTTTTCCAGCACGCCGTTCGTCGTGATCAAATCGGGGACGCTCCGAATCGACGTGTGCAATGTGACGTGAACGACGCCCAATCCGTGCGGCGATTTCACCGAACTGCTCGGCGGCAGAAATAACATCATGCCGAAGTCAGTGACACCACAAAGCTCGGCGAGAATCTCGGTATGTCCCGGATAATGATGTCCCGCTAAATGCAGCGCCGCTTTGCTCAGCGGAGCGGTCGTGATCGCGGCGAACGTTCCCTGCAACGTCTCTTGAGTCGCTGCCACCAAGTACTCAAACGCCGCTTGCCCCGCACGCCGATCATTTTGTCCGAGCGGCACAGACACGACATCCGACGAACTGCCTGGTGGATTCCAACAAGCGATCTGCTCCGGCGGTACTTGGTCGTCAGCTTGCGACATTTCGGCAACTGCGACCTTGGCACCGACAGACGCGATCACTCGACGAACAATATCCGGATGCCCGATGACAACTGGCTGGCAGGCAGTCCGAACTCGATCATCCAAACACGCTCGCACCACGACCTCCGGGCCGATCCCTGCAACATCTCCAAGCGTCAATGCGATTTTGGGAAACGAAGTCATGCGCTGCGATTCTGTGCTTGCGGACGTTGATGTTGTTGAGTTGAGTCACAACAGGTTTCGGGGTTGAGGTTACGAATACGGATTCATTTGCGGAAGAACCACGCTCGCAATTGAAGTCCGTGCTGAGGTCGTCACCGTCTGCTCAATCCTGATCACCGTAGGAGCAGCAGATCGCCCAACTGGGATTACATCGAGTCAGATGCGAGATGTTGAAACGAGGTCGCCAATCCTGAGGCACTTGAGTTGCCGGGTTCGGGGGGAGTCGGCATTCTTCCAATGCGTCGGAAATATTGGTGATAGCCCGCATTCGGCATATCACCCAATATGCCGAACGCGGCTTTTGCCTCCCAACAACTGCTGGCGGCAGGACTCCCATTCAGTAAGTATTCGCCGAAGGCGTGGGTGTCAGAAAATGGCCTGCCCATGAATTGCGAAGTTGGAGTAAAAGGTCGGGCGTCATGGACGACACCCAGCTCTTATCTCCGGCGAGTTTTTCGATCGCTGAGTTGTTGACAGTC
>JAPLNX010000567.1 GCA_026400935.1 Planctomycetia bacterium
TCCTTTGGGAATCGCCGTGATTGGCAACGACAACTCACATGGGGATTGGCAGATCTCGACCGACGCTGGTATCAACTGGATTGCCATCGGCACTACGTCGCCGAAGTCGGCGACGCTCTTGAGCGCGGAGCCGAACAATCGAGTGCGGTTCGTCCCGAACATGGGTTTCACCGGCACCCTGTCCGCGGGTCTGACGTACCGAGCTTGGGACCGGTCGGCTGGTCCCGTCAGTGGCACGATGGGTGTGGACGCTTCGCTCGGCGGCGGCGATTCGCCGTTCAGCACCGCGATCAACACCGCTTCGATCCGAGTCATGGCTCCGGTCAGCATGCAGGTCACACTGCCGAACACCGTCAACTCCGTGATCGTTTCGCGAACTGGAACCGGCCCGGCAGCGATGTTGCTCGTCCGTAAGGGGACGGTCAATTTAATGCCTCCCACCCCCATCAATCAGTTCGGCGGTTTGCAGATCATTGGCGGCAGCCTTGCGGACACCGTGACTTTGGACGCCACACTGAATGGCTTTTTCTTCGGGACGATGCAATTCCTTGGCAATGAGGGCAACGACGTTTTCAACGGCTCGGCCTTCGTCGTGCTGAATTTAAATGATCTCATCGTCAGTGGCGGCGACGGAAACGACACGCTGACCGGTGGCAATGGCCCAGATAACTTGGCCGGCGGCGCGGGCGACGACGTGCTCATCGGCAATGCGGGGAACGATGTCCTGGACGGTGGCGATGGCAACGACAAGCTGACGGGTAACGCGGGGAACGACCTATTGCTCGGCGGAACTGGCTCGGACACGGTGATCGCCAGCGGCGGGATGGCCTACGTCCTGACCAACACGTCATTGATTGGTGACGGAAGCGACATCGTCAGCCAGATCGAAGCAGCGTTGCTCACGACGGGCATTCTGGCATCGAGCATCGACGCTTCCGCATTCACTGGCGGCGGGACGAGTACGTTGAATGGCAACAATGGAAACGACCTCATCATCGGGAGCAGCAGCAACGACAACATCAACGGCGGAGCCGGTAACGACACCATGTCGGGGTTGGCAGGGACCGACATCATCAACGGAGGCACGGGCATCGACCTCCTCCGCGAAGTCAACATCACCAACGTTAGCGTGGCCGTAGCGAGCATGACCTCCTCGTTGGGAACGGACACGTTCACCGCTTTGGAAGGAGTGAATTTGATCGGCACGCCCGGCCCTGACCTCATGGCCGTGGCCGCCGTCAATCCCTTCGCCGGAACGGTGATGTTCGATGGTCGAGGCGGCAACGACTCGCTGACCGGTGGCACCGGGTCTGCGTCTTTGTTCGGCGGCGACGGTGACGATCTCTTGCAAGCTCGAACCGGGAGCACCAGTTCCGTCATGCTGGATGGAGGCGATGGAGCAGACATCCTGAGAGGGGGGAATGGAGCCGATGTCCTGCTCGGCGGTGCCGGATCAGACAGTTTGAGCGGTCTGGGAGGGAACGATTCGCTGCTCGGCGGCGATGGCAATGACGTCCTCAGCGGTGGTCTCGGCAACGATACTCTCAAAGGAGGCAATGGCGACGATCTGTTGATCGGCGGCTTCGGTGTCGACTCCATCGACGGCGAAGCGGGCACCGATCAGGCACTCGGCGGCCAAGGAAAGACCGGCGTGTCACGCTTCGGTAACAGCGCGAAAGATTTGGGCGACATCATCACAGCGGAAGTGATCGACGAATTCTTCGCAACGTTGTTCGCATTCGAGTAAGCCAAAACTTCCAAAGGGGTGTAGTCCCCGTGGAACCAAACTCACAACGCCGTTCCGCACATTGGAGTGGCTCGTTGTCGGAACAGACGCCGCAATAAAGAAGCCCGGCTTTTAAAAAAATCCGGGCTTCTCGGATTCGCGACTACGCTGTCCCAATTCGGAATGCGGAGCAGCTTGCACTCGCAAGCTGTTTACGCAGCGCTAGTACCCTGTGTTTGACGTCCAATTCATTATCAGTGCCGACAATGTCCTGACGTCAACTTCGAGTTTCTTGTGCCTGCGGCATCTCGCTTCGGTGGAGCGAATCCACTCTGCGAAGGTGAGGTTCACTTGGTGAGCTGAAAGACGAACTCGTTGTTGCCGAGTCCTTTGGTTGGGATCAGCTTCAGCAGCTTGAAGCCACGTTGTTCGTGGTATTGAACGATCTCGTTGCTCGTCGCGACTTCGAACGGTAGGCCGCCGATCCAGTCGATCCAGTCGTGGACGGGGGACATGCCTCGGTCTCGGTGATAGCTTGCGAACTTATTGGTGCCGCTCAACAAGCTGGCGACGCACATGCGAGCGAAAAAATGGGGAACCCAAATCGCAATCATTGCCCAGCGACCAATGGTGCTGGAACAATAACTCTGTTTGACCCACAACCACATCTTCGATTTCCAGCCCTGATCGTTGTAGAGGGCGATAAATAATCGCCCGGCGGGAGCGACCAATCGATTCACATTCTTGATCGCAGGCCACATCGAACCGGTGTGGTGCAGCATGCCCCAAGAGTAAACGACGTCGAATTGCCCGAGGCATTGAAGGTAATTCTGGTCGAGCACGCTGGCGTGTTGAATGGTCCAATCGGGGTCGTCGTTGAAGTATCGACGCTTGAGTTCTTGAGTGCAGCCGACGGAACTGGGATCGAAATCAAACGAATGCACAGTCGCCCCGAGTCGTCGGGCCGCCAATGAAAACAATCCGCTGCCGCTGCCCGCATCGACAAACTTCAGGCCATCCAAACGGTCGAGTCCCAAGTGTCGTTGTAGCGACGTGACTGCGTTCTCGATTCGTTGCTCGGTGAGCACGCTCAAGAAATTGCGCCAGTTCTTGCCGAACTCGAAGCGTTCCCCTGCGGCGACTTCACGTTGAAATTCTAAAGCCGCAGAATCAGGCTGCATGAGTGGATGAGAGTCGGAAGAAGCCACGATCTATTACCGTTGAAGGGATGCGAGAATTCGGGGTGGCGGAGTATTAGGCAAACGAAACAGCGTCACAAGACGCGAGTCAGTGTTCGTTCATTGTCGCCCGGATCGTCAGCAAGGGCAGGGGGGCGACGTACTACTTTCGAAAGACCTCGGCTGTAGCATCCGCCTTCGCTCGCGCTTCGGGTTACATGGCAGGTAGGTCGGAAGCAGCAGTCCTGGCGGATGGCCAGTACATCGCATTGCGGAAAATGTGGTGGGACCATCGGGCGGCCTCCGTTAGGTCCCGCCCTATGAATCACGCATCTTGAAGAACAAGCCCGCCGGGCGCAGCACCTCAGACCGCCTCTTGTCCCCTCTTGGGGGTTTGAAGTACCATCGCGCGGTCGATCCGGAAAGAACGATTTTCCACAGCGATGGCGTCCACGGATGGAATGCCCCATCGAGTGTCACCGCAACGCGAGTCAACCATGCTCAACCTGCCGCTGACCGAACCAAACTTCTCCCGCTTCTGATCACCGGAAAAGCATCTCATGAAGCTCAAGACCCCGTCTCGAACCGCGTGTACTCTTTCTGCGGGATTGCTGCTGCTGGCTATCGTGACTGGCTTTGCCGATCACTTGGCGGCCAATCATCCCAGCGATGAAACGACGACCAAACTCGTCTGCAACATGGTCCAAAAGTATCACATCAGCCAACGGCCGATTGATGACAAAATTTCGGAGAAGCTGCTCGACCGCTTCCTCAAGAATCTCGATCCGCAAAAGTTGTATTTTACGCAGCCAGATATTGATCAACTCAGCAAGTTCAAAGTGGAACTTGACGACTTGGTGAAAGCGGGGAATACCCAGTTTGCTTACGACGTCTGGGATATGTTCCTGCAACGCTTTGATCGTCAGATAGAAGTCGCGAAGAAGCAGATCGTGGCCAATCACGACTTCACGGTCGATGAGTCCATCGAAATCGACGCTGAAAAAATCCCTTATGCCAAATCGCAGGACGAATTGAACGATCGTTGGCGTAAGCGGATCAAGTTTGAGTTGGTCAATGCAAAGCTCGACAACATTGACTTGGCGAACAACGTCAACAAAGACAAGCCGAAGGTTGGAGAGAAGCCAAAGACTGGTATTAACGGCAAAGATAAAGCCGCTAGTGTCATCGTCGAGCCGGCTGAACGTTTGGAAAAACGTTATCGCATGTTGGCGAAGGCGTATCACGAAACGGAAGACTCTGAGAAGCTCGAGATGTATCTGTCAGCACTGACTCACTGCTTCGATCCGCATTCGAGCTATATGTCGCCGCAGTCGCAGGAAGAATTCCAAATTGCGATCGCGTTGAATTTGGACGGCATCGGAGCCGCGCTTCGTTCGGAAGATGGATTTACGACCGTTAACGAAGTGGTGAAAGAGGGCGCGGCAGACACTGATGGCCGATTGAAAGCGGGCGACCGCATCACCGCCGTTGGTCAGGAAACAGGCGAGCTCGTTGACATTATGGAGATGAAACTCAGTAAGGTGGTCCGACTGATTCGCGGCAAGCGAGGTACGAAAGTCCGTTTGCAAGTGAAGAAGGGAGACTCCGGCGAAGTTGTCGTTTACGAACTGATTCGCAAGAAGATTGAACTCAAGAATTCCGAGGTCAAAGGGGAGATCGTCGAGACGGAAAAACGACTGACCGCTAACGGCACTGCGGGCCGTAAGGGCAAAGTCGGCGTCGTCAATATTCCGTCGTTTTACCGCGATTTCCAAGGCTTCCAAGAAGGCCTAGAGAACGCCAAAAGTACCGCTCGTGACGTACAAACCGTTCTACAAAAGTTTCAGAAGGAAGGTGGCGTAGATGTTGTCGTGGTCGATCTCCGCTCCAACGGTGGCGGCGCGTTGAGCGAGGCGATCGACGTTTCGGGGTTGTTCATCGACAAAGGCCCGATCGTTCAAGTCAAAGAACAAAACGGAAAGATTCGGTCTCACGATGATGACATTGACGGCGTCGTCTACAACGGGCCGCTCGTCGTGCTCTGTAACAAACTTTCGGCGTCCGCGTCCGAAATTTTTGCGGGAGCAATCAAGGACTATCAACGTGGGATTGTCGTTGGTGATGAAACGACACACGGCAAGGGGACAGTGCAGAACGTGATGCCTGTGACCTCTGCCATGCTCTTCTTGAACAAGCAAGATCGCGGCGCACTGAAGCTGACGATTCAGCAGTTCTATCGAGTTAATGGTGACAGTACTCAAAACCTCGGCGTTCGTTCGGACATCGTCCTTCCGTCGATTTTAGACAAGATGGATCTCGGCGAAGCTTCGCTGGAAAACGCACTCGCCTTCGATCGGATTCCGCCAGCTTCACACGCTTCGTCAGAGATGATCACCAACGATTTGATCTCCACGCTTCGCAACCGATCGCAGCGCCGAGTCACCGCTGACACGAAGTTCCAAGACATTCAAAAAGACATCGAACGTTACGTTGTTCGCAAGACACGCAAAAGCGTGTCCTTGGAGGAAGCAGTGCTGAAGGCCGAACGAATCCAGAACAAAAAGGAGCCAAGCGAGGCAGACATCGAAGACCCGTCAACACGGGGCAGCGATACGCCGATCTTCGCCGACGAAACTTACAACAACGAAGTACTTCAGATTTCGCTCGATTACGCAACGTTGTTGCGAAACCCGCAAGCGGCTCAAAAGTAATGTCGGTGTGCGATTTGCGATACATTGTCTTTCAACGAAGCTCGACTCCTAAAAGCAGCCGGGCTTTTTTCGTGGCCTTTTATTCGTCGTACCCTTCTCTTGTCTCTTGTTGGCGACCGGGAATCGGGGCCGACGAATTGAAGGAGACGACGGATGGCGGACAACAAAGTCTCGCGCAGTTTCGATCGTTCAATGGAACCATGAAAACGACAGCGTCAGACCATTGCTCCGCGAGCCGTTTGAGATTTCAATTCCGCCTCGAAATCAACGCCCGTCCGGGCTGAACAACGCGATTCACTCACACCAGCATTCAGGATTCAGATCACATGGCTAAGTCGCTGAACATCGGCATGATTGGCTACGGCTTCATGGGCCGAGCACACTCCAACGGATACCGACGAGTCTCCAATTTCTTCGATCTGGAATATCAACCGGTTCTGAAGGCGGCTTGTGCTCGTAACGAAGACGCGATTAAGAAGTTTGCTGCGACTTGGGGCTACGAATCGACTGAAACCGACTGGCGAAAGCTCGTCGAACGCAAAGACATCGACGCGATTGACGTCTGCGTGCCGAACAACTTGCATAAGGAAATCTGCCTCGCTGCGGCGGCGAATAACAAGATGATCCTCTGTGAAAAGCCGCTTGCAATGAACGTGGCCGAAGGGGAGGAAATGTGTCAGGCAGTCGAGAAGGCCGGGGTCGCGAATACAGTCTGGTACAACTACCGCCGTATTCCGGCAGTCACGTTTGCCAAACAGTTGATTGATCAAGGGAAGCTTGGCCGCATCTTCCATTACCGAGCGAACTTTTTGCAGGATTGGACGATCTCTGCGGAGTTGCCGCAAGGTGGCAACGGCCTCTGGCGACTCGACGCCGCAGCAGCCGGAAGCGGTGTAACGGGTGACCTTTTAGCTCACTGCATCGACACGGCAATTTGGCTTATCGGTGGTGTGCAGAACGTCTCGGCAATGACCGAAACGTTTATCAAGGAGCGAACCCACACCGAAACCGGTAAGGTTCAGAAGGTAACGATTGATGATGCCTGCTCGTTCCTTTGCCGTTTCAATAACGGTGCGCTCGGTCTGTTTGAATCGACCCGTTACGCGCGTGGTCATAAGGCTCTTTACACCCTGGAGGTCAACGGCGAGCACGCTTCGTTGAAATGGGACTTGCATGACCTGCACCGACTACAGTGGTTCGATCATCGTGACGAAGGAAATATGCGTGGTTGGCGCTCAATCCACGTCACCGACAGCGATCATCCTTATATGAATCATTGGTGGGTGCCCGGCTTGCAGATCGGTTACGAACATAGCTTCGTGCATCAGGTCGCAGACTTCTGTGAGTCGCTTGCGAAGGGCACGCCTTGTGGTCCGACCTTCCGTGATGCACTCGAAACGCAAAAGGTCTGTGACGCAGTCCTCGACAGCGCGAAGAGCGGACAGTGGATCAACGTCTGAGTCAGGCTTTTGAATTCACCACGTAGAGTTTACCATCTGATCCCAACAGCCCGGCTACTCGACTGAGTCGCCGGGCTGTTGTAGTTCTCATTTGCCAAAACATCTGCGGTACACCGCAACGGCGCCGTAAGGCAACACTCCACGAAAGGATCGTCGGCCATGGAACGCGAGCCGATTTCCGCCGAAGGCTATAACAAACTCCGTGAAGAAGTTCGGCGGCTCGAAGAAGACGAGATGCCGAAGCTCGCCGTACTAATCGCGGACGCGCGTGCCGAAGGTGACCTGCGTGAGAACGCCGAATATCACGGACAACGTGAAAACCAAGGGCGTATGCAGGCCAAGATTTACCAGCTCAAAACTCGCTTGGCCAATTGCGTCATCGTCGATAAAGGCTTGCAGCCCAAAGGTGTATCTGGTTTCGGCTCGATCGTCATGTTGAAGGACACGACGACTGGCAAATCGGAAGGCTATGAACTGGTCGGCCCCGGTGAAGAAGACTACGACGCTGAGATTATGAAGATTTTGATGAGCGGCCCGCTCGGTCAAGCGATCACCAATAAGAAAGTGGGCGACATGGTCGAGCTTTCGACCCCTCGAGGCAATCGCCGACTAGAAGTGACGAAAGTGGATTGAGCTGAGTTTAGATGACTTCCAATCAGGAGTACGTGATGCGAAACTTTTTTGCAATGTTCGTGGTGTTAGGTGGCGGTTGGTTGACTGCGTCAACGTCTTCTGCCGCCGACTGGGCCGAATTTCGCGGTCCGACCGGGCAAGGTCACGCGACCGATAGCAAGCTTCCCATCGAATGGTCGGCAGAAAAGAACGTGGCTTGGAAGACACCGATTTCTGGTAAAGGTTGGTCGTCACCGATCATTGTCGGCAACCAGATTTTCGTGACAACCGCTGTGCCTGCAGGAGAAGAGTCGAAGGACCAGTCGCTCCGCACGCTGTGCCTCGACAAGAACTCTGGCAGCGTCGTGTGGGACATTGAGGTCTTTCAGCAAGACGGCAAGACCGCGAGTCCGATTCACTCCAAAAACAGTCACGCGAGTTCCTCACCAATCTCGGACGGCAAGCACGTCTTCGTCCACTTCGGCACTCACGGAACGGCTTGTTTGACACTCGCTGGCGAAGTCGTTTGGAAGAATCAGGAACTCAAATATGAACCGCGTCACGGCAACGGCAGTTCGCCGATTTTTGTCGATGACCTGCTTGTTGTTTGCTGCGACGGAGCGAATGTCGATTTCGTTGTCGCGCTCGAAAAAGTGACCGGTAACATCCGCTGGAAGAAGATTCGCGAACATGCGAAAGGCTCCAAGTTTTCTTTCGGCACTCCGCTGTTGATTGAGGTTAACGGCGAAAAGCAGATCGTCGCTCCCGGCACGTTTCACGTCGCTGCGTATCAACCGAAAGACGGCTCAGAAATTTGGCGAGTCGATTACGGCGACGGTTATTCGGTCATCCCGCGTCCGGTGTTTGGCCACGGACTTGTGATCGTCAGCTCGGGTTACGACAGCCCGACGCTGTTGGCAATTCGACCAGACGGCAAGGGGAACACCACCGAGACGCACGTCGCATGGAAAGTTTCCAAGAGCATGCCGCACACGCCGTCCCCGTTGCTGGTCGGCGAGAACGTTTACGTCGTGAGCGACGGCGGCGTCGCGACTTGTTTGAACGTGAAGTCCGGCGAACAGGTCTGGCAGAAACGACTGGGTGGAGCATTCTCAGCCTCGCCGACATTTGCGAACGGCAAGATCTATTTCCAAAGCGAACAAGGTGACGCGATCGTCGTCGAACCCGGTTCCGAGTTCGTCGAGGTCGCTCGCAATTCTCTCGAACCGCGCACTTTTGCTTCTTACGCCGTCGCTGATGGTGCATTCTTCATTCGGACCGAGACTCAGCTTTATCGCATCCAACAGAAGTAGCTCAGACTGCCGCACAAGATCAGCTGCATTGTGTCCGGGCTCCTGACCGAGACACGAGCTTTGACCGCAGGTCTCCGCAACGAAGTGAATTCGACCTCAATCTTTCGTGTTGTGGCCAGAGTCCGGCCACAACAGAGACAAGACCGAAGATGCACGTCCTGAGTTGTTAACGGCTGTATGCACACGCGGACCTCGGAGCCAATGTCTATTTCATTCGTGGTTGCGCGAGTGCTTGTGGGGGAACTCCCGTTGTGGCAGTGACGGTGGCGGCGGATTGGGCTAGTTCGTTGAGCGTGTCGAGGTACGCTCGGCGGCTTTGAATCAGGCTGGTCCGCGCTTGGAAGATTCGGAGTACATCGACTTCACCCGCTTGGAATTGCGCTTCGAGCCGTTGCAGTTCGATCGGCAACTCGATGCCGTTGTTTGACGCCGTTTCGGCGATGAGCCGTCGCGCTCGTTCGTAGCGATCGACGGCGGCGAGGGCTTCGAGTTCCGCGCGCGTTTGCAGTTGTTGCCAGACGACCGTTTGTTGGTGCAATTCCTGGCTCCGCTGTTTCAGCAGCGGCGTGCCGTTGTTGAGCACCGGCAAATCCATTTGGGCTCGAAAGCCGACGAACGTGACGCCGCTGTCATTCCGCTGATAGTACGGGCCGACTTGCAGGTCCGGCGTGCGCGACGCATCGGCCAAGTGGCAGTTCGCCCGCGCGGCGTCGAGGTTCGCTCGCGCGGCGAGCACATCGGGGCGGCAAGCGGCGAGCGACGCGATCACCTCGTGCGGATCGGTCGATTCGGATCGCATCGCCAAATCGGCCGACATGACGCTTGCCAGATGAGTCGGATCGGCGGCCTGCCAGTTCCAATGAGTCAGCTCCTCCGCCAGTTCCAGCGGCTGCGACATCGGTAGGTTCAATTGCCGTTTCAGGTCGAGCAGCGCGGTCTGATAGTTCGCTTCCAGAAGCTGCGCTTGTTGCCGAGTCGATCGCACATCGAGTCGCACGATCGACACGTCGGCGGCGGTCGCCTGTCCCGCCTTGAGTTGCCGTTCGAGGATCGTCAGCAGGTGTTCGTTGTTGTCGGCGTTCGCCTGCGCGAGATCGCGGACTCCCTTCTGATACAGCGCCGCGAAATACAGCCGCTCGGTCTGCACGACGTTTTGCAACTGCGCGTTGAGGATGTTCCAGAGTGTACTGTTGAGCGCCGCACTCGCTCCCTCTTCGCGATGCTGTTGTTGATGCGCGAGCTGAATTTGCTGCATCAGCAGAACGTAGTGATACGTCGTGCCGCCACCGCCCCCTTCCTTCGAGTGCTGATATGGGGTCGCTTGGACTTGCACGAACGGGTTGAAGGGATACGTCTCGGCCACGCCGAGCGCCGCTTCGCTGACTCGTTCCGTCTGCCGCTGCGTGATGAGATCGGGGTTTTGTGCGAGTCCCGTTTCGATCGCCTGAGTCAGCGTCAGGGACTGCGGCTCGTTGTTCGGCGGCGACGCGATCGGTGCTTCGACGACTACTTCAGCCGAGGCCAGTTGGATCGCCGACAGAGACTTCGTTGCGGCGGCTTGTGCGACGGTCGCCGAGCTTGCGGACGATTGCCGAGCAGGCGAACGGAAGTCGTTCGCCTGCGTCCGTCGAAACGCCTCGTTCGAGCGACAGCCCGCGAGGCCGAGCGCGACCAGCGCCGCCGTCAGTACGTTTCGGTAAAGAATCCTCATGCTGCCCGGTTCCATCCATCACCTCGCCAACTCAGCGTCCTTGCCGAGTGACTTGTCTTCCCCATTCGGCGAACCGTTACGACCGTCATAACACGACGATGGATCATGAGCCGAAATTCACACAGCCGCCCACAGTCCGTGAAGCTGGGCGGAGTTTGCCGTGCCCCCGTCGAGCGGGCGGCCCGCCTGCATGTGCCTTCGTTTGAAATTCATCCGTGTGAGTTCAATCCGTGTGCGAAGTGCGTTCATCGGCTTTCAAACACACTTCGCACACGGATTGAACTCGCACGGATGAATCACAGGCGAGCCGCCTGTGTTACGTGCGGCGGGTTTTGCCGAACGCCAGGTAGATCGGCGGCAGCAAGAACAGATTCAAAATCGTCGAGGTGATCAGCCCACCGAGGATCACGACCGCCATCGGGTATTCGATCTCGTGGCCGGGGAGGTTGCCGTTGAGAACCAGCGGAACCAGCGCGAGGCCGGTCGCGAGCGCGGTCATCAAGATCGGAGCGAGACGTTCTTCCGAGCCGCGTTGAACGAGTGCCGGGCCGAACGCTTCTCCCTCTTCTTCTTCCAGATGCCGGTAATGGCTGACGAGCATGATGCCGTTGCGTGCCGCGATGCCGAGCACCGTCACGAAGCCGACCAGCGAGCCGAGCGACAGCACGCCGTTGTCGAGCATCGTCGCGGCGACTCCGCCGACAAGCGCGAACGGGATCGTCAGAAACACCAGCAGCGTCAATCGCCACGAGCGGAAGTCGACGTGCAACAGCAACAAGATCCCGATCAGCGACAATGCCGTGAGCGCGATCAAACGTTGCTGCGACGCGGCGCGAGCGGCGTACTCGCCGAGGAACTCCGGGTGATAACCGCTGTCGAATTTGAGCCTCTTCACCTTCGCTTCGATCTCTCTCGCGACCGAGCCGAGATCGCGGCCTTTCACGTTGCAGGTGACGTCAAGGCGGCGTGAGGCGGATTCTCGTTTGATCTCGTTCGGCGCGGGAACCGTTTCGATGTCAGCCACATCGCCAAGAGGAACAGTTCCTCCTTGAGGCAAATCAATCGGCATCCGCTGCAACGCCGCGATGTCTGTTCGCAATTCGGACACACCCCAGACAACGACCGCATAACTCTTCTGATCTTCGTAAATCTCGCCGACCTTCGTCCCCTTCACGAGCGTCGCGACCGCTCGACGCACTTGCCCGGCGGTCAGACCAAAGCGAGCGGTCGCATCGGGACGCAGCCGCACTTGCAACTGCGGCACGAGGACTTGCGGCTCGACCTTCAAGTTCGTGACGCCGGAGACGTTCGTCATTTCCGCTTTGATCTCGTCTGCTTTTGCTCGCA
>JAPLNX010000107.1 GCA_026400935.1 Planctomycetia bacterium
ACGTTCAAGCCGGGCGAGTCTCGCAAGACGATCCGCGTGTTCGTCAACGACGACGCGATGATCGAGGTCAACGAGACGGTCAAACTCTCGCTCAATGTTGTCGGCGATCCCACTGGCTTTTTCCCGACCGATCAAGCCACCCTGCACATCATCAGCGACGACGCCTGGAAGCCGGGGACATTCCAGTTCGATGCCAAGAGTGTCACGTTCAACGAGACCGACGGAACCGCGACCGTCACCGTCCACCGCGTTGGCGGGAGCAGCGGCGATGTCAGCCTGAACTTCGCGACCGATCTCTTCACCGCTCCGAAACAGGCAACGTGGATCAAGAAAAACACCGATCTGCTTTACCCGACAGACCGCGACACAACCGCGACTGCCGGAGCCGATTATCTCGCGACGCAAGGCACTCTGAACTTCGCCGACGGCGAGATGTCCAAAACCATTACCGTCCCGCTCATCAACGATGACTGGTACGAAGGGAGCGAAGCGTTCGTGCTGAAGCTCAGCAATCCGTCGAACGGTGGTACGCTCGGACCGCAGAGCGACATCAAAGTGCGGATCGAAAGCGAAGATATCAAACTCCCCGGCACGTTCGTGTTCGCCAACGCGGCCTACACGGTCGTCGAAGGAACGCCGTTCGTGAATGTTACGATCAATCGGCTCAACGGTGGCAACGTCGAGGCCAGCGTCCGACTGTACGACACCGGAGCCGGCAATGGGTCGACGACCGCCTCCGCCTGGGCTCCGTCCGATTACAGCGGCGTGCCTGAAATCTTGACATTCGCTCCCGGCGAGCAGTCCAAGACGCTCAGCATCCCGATCGTCGATGACGCAAGCACCGAGATCGACGAAGTCTTCTCGCTTCAACTTTACAGTCCCAGCAATGACGCGTTAGTTGGTGAGATCCCGAAGACCTTCGTCACGATTCAAGACAACGAATCAACCTTCTACTTCAAGGAAGCGACCTCTTCGGCATATTCATTCGAATCAGTTGAAGGGACTGGCAAGATGCCGGTGACCGTCGTTCGACAAGGCTCACTCGCGACACCCGCATCGGTGACGATCAGCACCAGCGACGGTTCAGCAGTTGGCGGTTCTGATTACACGCCGACTACCGTCACGCTGAACTTCGCTCCGGGCGAAGCGAGCAAGACGTTCAACGTTCCCGTCATCAACGACACGATGGTGGAACCGAAGGAGTCGTTCTATGTCAACATGTCGAACGCCGTTGGTGCCCATCAAGGGAACTGGACTTGGGCAGCTAACATCATTGATGACGATGTCGCTGCCGCTCCTGGCAAGTTCCAATTTGCTTCGGCAACCTTCTCCGGCAGTGAAGCGGGTGGCGTCATTAACGTGACGATCAATCGTGTTGGTGGCAGCAACGGAACTGTGACAGTGCAATATGCGGCCTCCGATGGAGCAACCGGAAATCCAAACACTGCTTGGTCCGGTTCCGACTACAGTAGCAAGAGTGGAACAGTGACCTTCGCACCGGGCGAAACTAGCAAAGTCATCAGCATTCCGGTCATCAATGACAGCTCCGTCGAACAGAACGAAGTCTTCAGTATCACTCTGAAGAACGCAGCCGGTGGTGCGACGCTCGGTACGGTTACGAAGGCGGTCGTAACAATCATCGAAGACGACAGCGCGATCGAGTTTGGGACGACCAACTACGTCGTCAACGAGAGTGACGGCTATATGACGATCACATTGGTCCGCAAGGGAAGCACGGTTGGTACCGCAAGCATTGATCTCAATATCACCAGCGGAACCGCAGTTGCTGGCAAGGACTTTGTGAAACCCGCTTCGCCAACGGTTACATTTGCTGATGGTGAATCGGTGAAGACGATCCAAATCCAACTGATCGACGATGTCTTCAAAGAGGCCGATGAAACGTTCTACCTGTCGCTCAGCAATGTGAAAGGTTCCAAACTGGGGAATTACCTCTGGGGGAATGCCAAGATACTGGCGAATGTCTAACGAACTCGGCTTCGAGCAACTGCTCGAAAACTGACTATGGTTACAAAGGACGGGCACTTGTGCCCGTCCTTATTTGGGTGGATCGCTCATGCAGACCAAATCAGCCAAGAGTTTCCAGTGGCGAGTCTACAGCCCTCCGGCAGTGACTTCGTTCGTCGCATTTCTGATGATGTTGAGAATCTCAGAAGCCAACGGTTGGTGGTGGGCAGCAGGATTTGGTGCGGCGTTGATCGCAGCCGTGGCGGCCACAATCTGGCAGATGAACAACTTTCATTGCCCTGACTGCAAACAGCACATTCCAACTTCTGTGAACACCGCAGGACGATCTGGCGTGCCCATCAATTTCTATTGCTCGCGCTGCGATGTTCTTTGGGAAACGGGTTTGAGCATGGGCGATGACTGACTCGTCGAGGAACCTTCAGATCACTCGAACTGGCTTGACGCTTATGGACACCACTCACACAATCGCAGACCTCCTGGAGCCGCTTATCCCGAAACATTTCACGAGACCAGCATGTCGTCGCTCACATCGTCAGAAGGCAAGTCCGCTCTCGATCGTCGAGCTTTTTTGGCAGGATTAGCGAGCACAACGTTGCTTGCCGCTGGTTGCGGAGCAGATACGTATCAGGACCGCCTGACCCAAACGCGACGCTATTTTGAGTACCTCGATCAAGTGAATGTCGCCTTGAACCGAGCGTTCAAGTTTGAGGGATTTGAAATCCGCGTCCCCAAGTTGTTTGAGCAACTCATTCCGGCAGCAGTCCCCAAAGAGGGTGAACCGCCTGCCGAACAACTCTCCCCCGACGTCGATCCGTCACGCTTGGGTTATTTCCCCAACGTGATGCCCGAAGGTGTGCTGGCCTCGTGGAAGGGAACGGTTCGAACTGAAGGACCGGGACAGTCCGATGGCGAAGCTCCCGCTTACATCCATTTGTTGAGCAACTGGGAACGTTGGATCGAAAAGCAAACCAACAACGACATCGAGCCACCGAGATACCTCGCCGATCTGACGAATCAAATCGCCAATGCGCTGAACTTACAGGCCGATTCGTCAGACTCACCGTGGGATTGGGACATGATGCGTGGGATGTCACCCTATGTCGCCAAGAAGAAGATCGAATCCATCACGATCGAACTCGCTGAACACAACCCGCCACTTGAGATCCACTTCTACAAAACTGAAGCCAAAGATGTGCAGTGCGCGTTGTTACTGATCATACCGAAAGGCATTGATGCCCGTGAAAGGATGGATTTGAAAATCAAGCTGACTCTCGAAACATTGAAGCTCCCCGGCTCCCCACCGCAGAAAGCCCCGGCGAAGGGCGCACCTGTCGGTGGGTTCTAGGCATTCGAGAAATGACCGGCGCGGATGGCCCTTGCGTCGTCGCTTCTCCACACATGCATGGTTCTTGCGTGCAGATCAACCCCGCAGTAGAAGGAATTCGTCGCATGATAGAACCTCATCATCGGTTTCCTGGAGAAAGAAGCGTCTGTTCCGAAAACGTGCCGGTTCCACAAGAACCAGCCTCCGGGTATCGCGCCAAAACTTAGGACAGATTCCTCCATTCCTGGCGGCATGATGAGTATCGAGCCGGTCAATCCGAGCGGCGGATCGGAAGATACCTGTCATCGAAGTCTTTTCCCCGCCGCCCGCTTAACTTTGTCGTTGGGCATGACGCTCGATACAGATTTAATCCTTTCTCAATTGGTGAAAGCCATGTCGCTATCGATCCACGACTACCTTAGTGATGCTGGTCTAGGCAAATGGATTGCTGAGTTGGGGTGCGTTGACGCCCCAATTCCTCGCCTTGGAATCCGAACGGCACTGTCTTTTTTTCCAAAGAAATGCCTGGTCTACCTATTAGCGATGCTGTGTCTTTTGTCGCCGCGATGGATCTGTCGAAGCCAGTCACCGACGTAACGCTCACACCGGGCCAGAGAGTCATTGGGTTTCGAACTGGCAGTGAATCGCCCTTCAAGTTGTTTTTCGCACGGCGTGGGGCATCAATGCATGTGTCAGGCATCAATACGGTTGGTCGCGGACCTGTCCATTTCGTTGTCCGCACTCCAGTGCGGGCTTTAGAGTCAAGTACTACCGGAACTAAAGATTCTTGGACACGGACTGCACAGGGGCAAAACGTCAGCTTCACGCCTCGTGCCAAAAAGTGGTTCGGAAATGAGTTTGGTGTCATGGTCCAAGGCGGAGGAGGACAGCTTATCATCCCCGAGTCGTTTAGCACGCTTTTCGTAGAAGGCCAATGACACTGCTATGAGGAAACGACATTGCGACAGGCTTGTGGGCATATGCCCCAAACATCTTTTGAGAGTTCGGTCGGAATGATCTTGCGATCAACGCGGCTGTCTGAAAAGACCGGCAAGCCAGAGTCGCTCATTGGGACGAGCACAATTCTTAACACAGATCGAACCTGCCACTCCGATGACGACAGGCTGCGTGAAATCAAACGCGAGTTCGACACTGGTATGCGATCATTTGCGAGTTGCAACAGTCGCGTCCGTCACCGCTCGTGAGCCTGCTTTGGCCGTGAGTTCGGGGCGGTCTGTCGGGAGCAGAGCGACGAGGCTGGGTTCGATGCGAGTGATGACGAACTGCGGGGCAATCCCCAGTGCGATATTGAGGCCAACTAGCGTGATGGCGACGCTCCAATCGCGAGAGGTCCATGGAGTGAGTGGCCAGCGGGGTTCGTCACGGTCGGCTCGGACCCACATCCAGGCGATGAGACCGCTGGTAGTCAGGCTCAAGAGGGCGAGGTTGAATTCGTGCTGAATGAGGCCAAACGGCGAAACAAACTCCGCCACGAAACCGCTCAGGCCGGGGAGCCCGATCCAGGCGCAAAGAGCAAGGCGGAAGAGCGCACGCTGGCGATTGTGGAGCGGGTGATTGTGAGGCTCTTTCGTCAGCACTTCGGGTTGGTGTTCGGAATTGGACGAACGTGATAACAGCCACAGCAACAGAGCGGCGGTCAGACTGTGGCTGAGTAGACGCAGCATCGCACCGACCATGCCCTCAAGCGTGAAGGTCATCAGTCCCAGCAGGCTCAGGCCGATGGAACTTGTCGTGGCCAAAGCGATGCGCTGCGGCCAATGCGTTTGCCCGAACGCTAACACTGCGGCGAGTAGACTGCTGATACCAACGAGCGTCGTCAAGAATTCGGCATTCAAACGCAGCAAGTCCGGAAAGACGGGGATGATGAATCTCAGCCAGCCATACAGGCCCACTTTGATCAACGCACCGACCAACACGATCGACACCGCTGGAGGCGCGGACGAGATCGACATGACGAACGCTCGATGAAACGGAGCCAGCAACATCGGTCCGGTAAAGCCAAACACCAGCAACCCGAACAACCACGGGCTGACATTCGCCCACAAGATCAAGTTGTCGCCACCGGCGGTCCAATGACCGAGTCCTGCGATTAGTTCCGGCATCGAAAAAATCAACGGTGGATACGGACGATTCGGCGACTGTCGCAACCAGCCGAACGCGAGCACTAAGCCACATAACCCGATTGTCACCAGCCAGACGCCAATCGCTGTTGCTTTCATCAGTCGTGGGACTGTGGCGTGTCGTTGAATGTCGCCGTAGTTCCCCATCAACCAGGCCACCGCAAGCAGAGTGCTCATCCAACAAATCGAGAACAGCACAACATCCAGTGCGACAAACGTCCCAATCAAGCTCGCTTCCAGCCACAGCCAAGCGATGGCCGGCACCTCTGTTTCTGAGCGGCATTCCACGCTCAACGCGACCGTCACCAACAACACGCTGAGCGCGGTCAACCACAAGCTGATCCCATCGACTCCCACTTCGAGGCGAATATCCGGCCCCCATCGAATGGGGATTTCCAAACTAGACACTTGACCGTTCGGCAGAGTTCGTTCAAGCGTTTCTGATCGCGATTCACCGATCCAACTGAACGACGAGCGAAACTGAAATCGGTCGACCGTCCCGAAGATCAACGCCTGCTCGCGATCTGGCGTTGGTTTGAGCGGTTCATAAGCGGCAACCAACCAAACGCAGAGCAATACCGAAGTCAGCACATTGACGCACAACGTCTGTCTCGCGGCAGATTCATGGAAGCGCCGACCGAGAGCCACCATCACCATGCCGAGTAACGGCAACAGCAATAGCCATAGCGGCAGTTGATCGCGGATCGGTCGTAGATAAAGGTTCCACATCGAAGGTCATTTCCTTGAGGATTTCAATCCTCATCGCAAACTTTTTCTGGCCCCATCAAGCTTGCCTCAATGGCTTTCAGGCTTTTGCACTACGGCGACTTAAAAGTGACTCGTAGTGCAAAAGCCCGGTCCCACCGAGACAAGCTCAGTGCGGTGCTTTGAATATTTACGACGACGATTTCAACCATAGCAGCATCCAAACTAGCACTGCGGTCGAGCTGAAAGTTGTCAGTGCGTAGACTGACGATGATCGATCAGCCAACGGCTCACACGATTCCCCTGCGAATCGAGCAAGGCCATGCCGAACAGCTTGTCGGGCACGTTCCCAAACTTGTTCATCGAGCCACACAATCCAGCGGCCCAACGAGATTCCTGGCTGTGAGACCAATAGGAAATACAGGTCGTTCCAATAGAACCGATTGCGGCTCAATCGCGCGAATGGCCCCAGCTTGGCTGAGACCTTTTCCGGCAACGCTGACGCTGACGCATACAGCCACCACGCCAATACCACGCCTATCGCCGACAACGGCATGAGTTGTCCGAATGCCAACGCCACACGATACGATGCGACCGAACTCGTCACTGCATCACCCGCGGTCAGTATCTTGTTCCACAAGCCAGCATTCGAACCCAACCACACACCAGAGATCAGGCTGCCGACCAACGCTAGCCACAGCCATGCGTTTGAGTTCGCTCGATCAGTAACTCGAAGCGTCAGCAGGGGCGAATGCTCAATCGACCTACTTTCCTGACGGCGACTGAGGAAGAACGCGCGAAACAGCGAGAAACTCAGCAGCAACTCCGACACGCAGACCAAGCCCGCCACGAACGGCAGCAAGCCGGACGAAGTTGTTCCGAGTACGACGTTATCGTCACTCCCGTCAGTTGTTTCCCGCATACCGATTGCGTCTGTCGCAGTTGAGTCTGACACGGCTGCGATTGCTGCTGGAAACGCTTGGTCCCACAAAACAGCAACTACTGCGTGCCGCCCCCACAATCCAGAGACCAACAGCAAGACCGTGATGAGCACCAACCCGCCGCTGCGACGTCGCTCCGAGCCAACACTTGCCGTCAGCAACAACGCAAAGAACACGCTTTGCCAGAGCAGCATGAACAACGCCAAATGCGAGTTGTCCGACTTCGCCAGACTCATCGTTAGCAGTGTCAGGCCGCATTGTCCGACTGCCAATTGACCCACGACGCGAGCCCAACTGTTCTGTGCTGCTGCGCTCGCCGAGCAAAGCATCAACGTAAATGCACCGACCGCCACGGCTAGTAATTTTGTGTTTGAGGCCACCGCCAACAATGGCTCGAAGCGAAGCAACACACCGATTCCCACTGGCAGAAATGCGGCACACAACCACCACGCCATCACCGATGCGGAGATCGCTTCATCGTCGTCCGTCTGCCAACGTCCCGCAGGATCGGCCTTCAAACGTTCTGCGACTTGATGCCCGTCGGGAACGTTCCACAAGCCGACCATTTCATCCGACAGTTTCACAACGGATCGGTTCGACTTCGCAGCGAAACCAGTTTCCGATTCCAACCACACTGACAACGGCAACTGAGCACAGCGACCGATCACTCCGATTAACACACACAACGCAACGCTGCTGAGTAATTCCGGGCGTTGCCGAGCGATTGCTTCCGTCGTCCAGGCGGACCACTCCAGCGAACCAAACTGAATCCAAACCAAACCGATGCCCGTGACCAGTAGCGCATCGGATGCTCGCTGCACCAACCAGACCGGTCGAAACGCAGGGGACTCACTGCCAAGTGATTCATCGCGCCGAGCCAACTCTGAACTGGCCCACGCCGACAGGCACCAACCCCAAAACAACTGTCCGAGATTCCCTGCCGTTACGACGTCCGTCACCCCCACCCATGCCAGCATCAGCCAGCGCAGCGAAATTTGACTCGGCCACCGAGCCAACACGACCAATAACACGACCGCAGTCCAAGCCAATTGCAACAACGCCAGCCCGTCGCAGCGAACTCCGAACGAGATCGTCAATGTCCGCGGCATCGCCTCTAAAGACAGCCATGTTCCTAGCGATTTTTCAATCGGCTGCCCTGTTTTTGTGACGTCTGCCAACATCGCTAACGCGCTCAGTAATGCGCCCGCTGCCAAGCCCCGCACGCCAATCAAGCTGCTGGTAAAACGCTGCGATAAACAGGCCAACAACAGACCGATCACCGGCGTGCTGATCAAAACCCACAACTCAACGGTTCGCAGCGTCTCCATGTCAGCTCACGCTTTGGGTTAGTGAGTCGTTCTGCGGAATCTTTGCGTTAGGTAAAGATTTCCAACTTTTGCGTTGCATAAGGATCAGTTCCAGCAATGCCACCAACGGCAGCCACATTCCTAATGAAAACAGATCGACTCGCGGATGTAGCGTGCCGGTTGCGGCGATGCCGACGATCACACCTAACGAGACTAGTCCCTGAGACAGCCACCACGAAATGCGATCGCGGCCGTTCAAGCATCCGGCAAGTCCTAAGACAATCAAAACCATCGCGAACTCAAATAGCGGACGCCATGAGGCTAGCTCAACATTCATGTGAAATTTCCTTCGATGAATCCATCGACTGACGCCAAGCAACTCCGGCGACGACCAACAACATTGCTCCCAGTCCCCATGCGATGTGTTGTTCGCGAGTTGCCAGTGTTGTCACCAATTCTGCCGAAAGGGGGTCGGACTTCTGCGGATTGGTTTCATCCTTTTTCACAACCCAGCCGCTTCGCTCCCAGGCGTTTGCCAAGGCGGTCGCACGCGGCCAAGCGGAGTATCTGGTGCTGCGAGTGTGCCGCTGTGATTCGTGTTCCACGACGTGCTGCCAAGTTCCGAGCAACAAGACCAGCATCGATGTCGCAGCGAACATGATCAAACCGGACTCGCGTGGAGTCTCATCAACTGAGCCGACGCGACCTTCGGCTGATTCAGCAATTTTTTGAGTGGCTCGCAGTGCAATCCAACAGCCAAATGCCAACAGCGCGATCCAAAGCAGCACCCATTCCCAAGCCGCCGCAATTATCAGCGCGATTGCCCCACTTACCGCGACCGCCAGAAAACTTTTGACGCGTGCCGTCACAGTTGTCGCAGTCACCGACAGAATTGCAGCAGCAATACCGAATCCGCAAACCGCAGTGAGTAATGCTTGGCGAATCGAAGCAGGTTGGTCGGCCACCGGAACCGTCATCACAGAATCAATCCACCGAAACAACAAAGCTCCGACGCTCAGTGCCAACAACACCAACCCGATCGCGTGCCGCTGCTTGATTCGTTCGGCGTTCGCTGGTGGCGGATCAGCCGGTTTCAATGTCAACACAGCCGCAATCGCGAAGAACGCACTCACTGCCGCCAGGCTGTCGAACAGCGGTTCGTTCATGAGAGGCGTGTTTCCCATTTCACTGGCGATTGGTGCGGCGTCAAAACATTGATCTACTTCGTCGATCCCAACTGCACACACTTCAAAGTCGATGAATCGCGTACAAACAACCGTCCGTTCGAGAGCGCTGGCAATGCTCGTGTGGTTGAACGAAATAGTTGCGTGCGGGCGAGTTCTTGATAACGCTTCGCATCTGGCTTCCACAGGATTAGCTCGCCATCGGTTGTGAGTGTCACGAATTTGCCGTCCGCTTGAAGCATGGTCCCAAACGCGAAGTCTGGTTTTGACCACAGCACCTTTTGAGTCTTCGCGTCGAAACAACGAAGGTCTGGCTCAGATACTCGTTCTTGCCCGTGTATTCCGTAAACCAACCCGTAGTGAGTCAACGGTGTCATATATTGCGATGAGAAGATGTCGTCGCTGTTCCAGACTTCATCAGCACTGGTGGCTCCAATCTTCGCGAAGACCGCACCGACTCCGTAATGTGCCGAGACTAACAAGTGTCCGTTGAGAACAACTGGAGTCGCTCCGTTGACGGTCGGCCCACGCTTTCCGAACGGGAATTCAAAACGAACCTTGCCAGTTTCGGGATCGAGCGAGACCGTCTTCGATCGCGTAACAAAGATCACGTGCTGCACGCCATCAACGGTTGTGGTCACGGGCGATGAGTAACTCGCGTCGTCGTTGACTGCTTTCCAAAGGGTCTTTCCCGTCGCAAGAGCAAACGCAACGATACCCGCTCCCGTTTTCCCCGCTCCGACATTCACCAGAACTTTGTCGCCGACCACGATCGGCGAACTTCCCGCCCCGAAATACCCTTCCGGTGCTTTGAACTCCGCATGTGTCGCCCGCTCCCAGATTTTGTTCCCTGACTTCAATTCCAAACAACGCAATAGACCTTGTACGCCAAGGACGACCACACGATCGCCATGAATGAGCGGCGTGCATCGCGGACCTTGATCGTCAGAGAAGCCGGACGAAAACGAAGTCGGCGATTTCGATGTCCAACGCGGCTTGCCCGTTGTCACATCGAGCGATTCAACGACTTCGTCATCATCGACGCGATGAAACAACACGGCGGTCTCTTGTACGACCGCCAGTCCAGCGAACCCGCCGCCCACTTTGCGTTGCCACAAGACTGCTGGCCCATCCTTCGGCCATGAGTCCGCCAATCGTTCGTCTTTTGCGGCGAGCCCGTCTCGATTCGGCCCCAGAATTTGCGGCCAATCGCCAGCGGCAAGCTGTTGCCCTGCAATCGTCAGAAAGAGGCAGCAGAAGCAAGAATTAAATCGTGGGTTCATGACGAGGGACTCCGTTCAATGAAGCGCACGCAGTTCGCGCGCGTTAAATTCCAAAGCAGGGATGCACGCTAGTGCGTGTATTACAACTACGTCGCAGCCTTTAGCAGCTTGATGAACTCTTTCAAGAACGGTGTGTTGTCCATCCATACGCGAGCGGTCACGAAGTTGCCGTCAACAACCACTTGCTGGTTTACATATGTGCCGCCGACCTGAGTGATATCCAAGGCACATTTCGCGACCGTCGTCGCCGTGCGACCTCGTAAACAATCGGCGGCTGCCACAATCTCAATCCCATGGCAGACAGACGCGACTGGCTTGTTCTTCTCAAAGAAGTGCCGAGTGACCCGAAGCAAATCTTGGTCGTATCGGAGGTACTCTGGCGCCCGGCCTCCTGAAAGGAACAGGCCCGCGTATTCATCCGGGTTCACATCTCGAAACGCAATGTCTGATTGGAGGTGATAACCGGCAGTCTCTTGTGTGATATCCCACGTCGATCCTGGTGGGACCTCATGCAGCACCATGTGGTAGAGCTTCTTTTCTGGCCCGGCGACGACCACTTCAAAGCCGTCTTCTGGCAAACGAAAAAAGGGATACATCGTATCGAGCACTTCGGTCGCGTCCCCGATCACTAACAATACCTTGGGCATGTGAAGACTCCGTGATTGTTCCGCAAAGCAAATTGGTGAGCGGCAGGATAGCGCGAACATCGCATGAATGCGATTCTTCATGACATCGGTCACCGATGCAGGGCCAGCGCGCATAACTGGGTAATCTAGGGCGACTTTCGCTCTTTCTGTTTGTATGGTATCTCTGTCTCCTGGAATATGTCTGCGTGAGTTCTCTGGTCGTGTGACTATGGGCTGGAGCGCAGGAGTCCAGACCAGGAGGTGTCGCGTGGCAGAGTTGTGTGGGGATGTCGGTTCGC
>JAPLNX010000454.1 GCA_026400935.1 Planctomycetia bacterium
CCGCAGGATTTCCAGTTGCCGCTCCGTCGCCTCAATCCGCACTGCCTTCCTTGGCATCGCACCACCCTCCGTTAAAGGTGATGCAGTAATGACACAAACTCGCTTTTTATGGAGGATCAATTCTCGGTCGTGGTACTAGCTCGACATGACTGCAACCGAAATCTTCGGTACAGGAGGCGAGTCATCTCCGAGGCGTTACGCTATCTTTCTCGCTGCGTCTCTGCATGAATTCACCGTACAACTTCGGCTTCGTTCGATTCGGGAGCGACATCATTTCCTTATCCAATTCGACTGACCTTGCCCATCAAGTCTGCATGAATCCTGCCTGTCGAGCGACTTACTCAGTCAATCAAACACTCGTGGATTGTTCGAAGTGCGGGCATCTGCTCGACATCGCTTACGACTGGGATCGAGTCCCCGTGCCGGGCTCGCTGCGACAGTTTGAATCGCGTTGGAGCACTCGCCGCAATCCGCTCGACTTCAGCGGCGTCTGGCGGTTTCGCGAACTGCTGCCGTTCGCGCGCGACGAGCAGATCGTGACGATCGGCGAAGGACAAACCGTCCTGCAAGCCTCCGCCGGTGTCGGGAAGTACGCCGGATTTCAGCCGGGCCGATTGCTGTTGCAGTACGAAGGACTCAACCCGTCGGGCAGCTTCAAAGACAACGGCATGACGGCGGCCTCCACGCACGCGCACATGGTCGGAGCGAAGGTCGCCGCTTGTGCCTCGACGGGAAACACCAGCGCGTCGTTGGCGATTTACTCCAGCACCACGCGGCTGTTTGAGACCATCGTCTTCATCGGCAGCGGCAAGATCTCGTTCGGAAAGCTGTCGCAGGCGCTCGACTACGGAGCCAAGACATTGCAGATTCAAGGGGACTTTGACGACGCGCTGCGGCAAGTCCGCGACGTCTGCGCCGCTCGCGGGATTTACCTGTGCAACAGCGTCAACCCGTTCCGGCTGGAAGGCCAGAAGTCGATCATGTTCCGAGTGCTCGAAGCGATGAATTGGGAAGTCCCTGATTGGATCGTTGTTCCCGGTGGGAACCTCGGCAACTCGAGCGCGTTCGGCAAAGCGTTTTCCGAACTGAAAGAGTTGGGCCTCATCAATCGCGTCCCACGCTTGGCGGTCATCAACGCGGCTGGCTCAAACACGCTGTATCAACTCTTCGAGCAACACAAGAGTCTCGTGGCCGACGCTGCCAGTGTCGGACCGGACGCTGGCAGCGTCCGCCACGGCACACTCCGCTGGAACGGCGGCAAGTTCGACGAAGCGAAGATCAACGGCTTCTACACTCAAATGGACGCCGACAACCGCCGAGCCTCAACGCTCGCGACCGCCATCGAGATCAACCGCCCGGTCAACCTGCTGAAGTGTCTGCGAGCCCTCGAAGTCTGCGACGGCGTCGTCCGCGAGGTCTCGGACGAATTGATCCTGGAAGCCAAAGCCCAAATCGGAGCCGGAGGCTTCGGCTGCGAACCCGCCAGCGCCGCCAGCGTCGCCGGAGCCAAACTGCTCCGCGAGCAAGGGGTGATCTCCCCCAGCGACCGAGTCGTCTGCATCCTCACCGGCCACCAACTCAAAGACCCGACCGCCACCGTCGCCTACCACTCCGTCGATCCCGCACGCCTCTCCGCCGCCGCAGCCACCGAGGACGACGCCTACGCCACCATGCTCCGCAAAGCCGGAGTCCCCCAAACCCCCGCCGCCAACCGCCCCATCGTCGTCGAAAACAAATTCGAGTCGATCATGGAATTGTTGGATCGCCTCAGTTTGTAGTTCCGCCTTCAGGCGGTCGCCGGGTTGCGTCTGGACTTCATTCAGAATCACCGATACTTTCGCCGTTAGCTAATCGACGGCTTCTCAATATGGGGAAGGCAGGTGAAAAATGAGTGCATCGAGTGTGATGATTGAGTTGGAGCCTTCGCTGTTGGCGAAGTTAGATGGCTTCGTGGAAGGTCATCTGTTTCGCAGCCGAAGCGACGCGGTCGCGGTTGCTGTTCGGGAAAAGATCGAACGCTTGGAGTCGCACGATCAGTTTCTGACGGAGTGCCAAAAGCTTGATCCAGTAGAGGAACAAGCGATCGCTGAAGAATGGCTCGACGGGGAGCGAACCGCATGGACCGCATCCTGAGAGGCGAGATTCGCTGGGCCAACCTTGATCCCGTTCAA
>JAPLNX010000083.1 GCA_026400935.1 Planctomycetia bacterium
CCTCAATGTGAGGCAGGATCACTTCCGATAGCCAGCACTGTTTAAGTTCTTTCACGAGCAACAAACACTTTTCGAGATCGACTGGCTTCGTGAGATACGCGGCGACATCGAAGGGTTCGACATCCGCTCGGTCTGCGGGATCGGTCGAGGCGGTCAGGACTACAACCGGAATTCCTTTAAGCGACTCGTCATCTTTGACATTGGCTAGGACATCTTTGCCACTGATTCCCGGCAGGCCCAAGTCCAACAGAATCAAATCGGGACGCGGTGCGCGAACGTACTTCCCTTCGTGCCGCAGAAACTCCAACGAGTCTTCGCCTGTCTTGAGCCACGACATGCGATGTTGAATCTGTCCCTTCGACAGAGCGCCCATCGTCAGCCGAGCCGCGACAAGGCTGTCCTCGACCATCAAAATTTCCATCGGCCGACCAACTGTTTGACTATCGCTGGCGATCGTCATTCCCAAGCCCTCTGGCTGCAGTGTCATCTTCGAGTGCATGCATCGGGCGGAGTCTACGCAGCACTGAGCCAGCGGCCAAGCACACTTTTTAGAACGGATTTTCAAAGCAATCTAATTCGTTGAGACAATCGCCGGGATATTCAGGACTCGTTTGTAACTCTATTCAACGAAAAAGCCCGGCTTGGAAAACCGGGCAATGAGAGTATGAAGTCACCTTTACTAGCGACGGCTTAAGAGCCAGTCCCCTCGGGTCCAGCGATTTTGCCCATCGCTTTGAACGTGATTGGTTGCGATCGGCCATTCACAGTCAATGTAAATTCTTCGACGATGTTGCCCGGTTTTTCTGGCGCAGTAATCGTCAGAGGCAAGACATGTACCAGGGCCGCATTTTGCGGCAAACGGACTTTGAAGATTCCTGTTTCGGAGTCGCACTCAATCTTGTCGATTTGAAATGGCTGTTTTCCTTTGACGACGACGTTGAACTGTTTGGCTTCACCCGGCTTCATCACTCCCAGCGAAATGACAGATGGCGTCACCATCACGTCCGCTTCGACGGTTGCTTCAACGAGCAGTGGGACTTGCGGACTGTTTTGATCGTCGGTAATCACGATCAGTTGCTCGCGAATAGGTCCGACTGGGGCATTCGCAGCAAGCGTCACTACGATGTCGTAATCAACTCGGCCGGGACCGCGAGTCAGTTCAACGGCCTTTGCGGTGACAGATTCGCTGCGAGACCGGACCTCTTTCACTTGCCAGTCATCACGGCCAGCGTATTGCAGCTTGATTTTGCGAGTTGACTCTTTGCCCAACTCAACGGCCCCGAACGTGACTGAACCCGGATCAAACACGACGTCGGTGCGGATGTAGGCAGTAATTGGAATTCGGACCTCAGCATACAACGGCGCGTCGATCGTGATGATGACGTTTGAGTCTTTACGACGCGTGAACTTGCGAGTGTCCATCGTCACTTCTATGTAGCCCTCTTCTAGGCTTTCTAGCGACGTCTTACTGGGTTTGCCTGCGGAGCATCCACAAGTCGTTTTCACGTCAGCAATGTGAATTGGCTGTTTGTAGAGGTTCGTGATCTTGACGCGAGCAACCGCATCTGAACCGCGAGCGACGACGCCAAAGTCGATGTTCTTTTGATCAAACATCTTCTCCGCCCAGGTTGGTTCCTGAGCAAACGCTAAAGAGGCGTAGCAAACGCCCAGAATCACTAGGGCAGAAAGTCGTGAGAGGCAGGCGGTAGGCATGATGGTCACTCATTGTGAGTGGTGCGGACGTGGTCCAGCCAGCGCCGCATCAATTAAGGGTGGGTTCACAACATCCTGGTGAACCGCCATCGGGCAACCATTCATGGCTGTCCGAAAAAGTGAAATTGACCATGAGAAACAACATCGCATCGTCCCGTTCCCATCGGCAAAATCTGCCGGGCGAGGTTAGGTCTACCCCCCAAAATTGTCAACGAGCTGTTTCAGAACCGAAACATTGCTGCTGCGAATGGCATAACTGCGCCAAACAGATCACGATCCGTTCTGCCTACATTGGAGCTCGATACTAATCACTAATCAGAACGGTGATTGACGCTTCGAGACACTTTGGGTGTGACTTTGTCGTTTCGGGAGATTGCCATGATCAACTGCCGCAGACTCACTTGGCTAGTCGCCATCGCAACTCTGGCGAATATAGGAATAGCACCACAACTGACGATCGCCGCCGATGATCTCAAACCGGAAGCGGTACTTAAGTCGATTGAAAAAGGAAAACGGTTCTTGCTGAATTCACAGCAGGCCGATGGCAGATGGCCGTGCAACTTTAACGAGCCATACCCCACTGGTGCGACGAGTTTGGCGACGCTCGCGTTGCTCAACATCGGGTTGACACCTCAAGATCCCGTGATCAAGAAGGCGTTAGACTATCTCCGTTCGCAGCGTGCACCGGAGAAGACCTACGAGGCCGGATTGCAGCTCATGGTCTATGCCGCTGCGAAGGACGGAACTCGCGACCGTGCGCAAATGGCGACGATCGTCAAGAAGTTGGAAGACGCTCAGGACACTGCGGGTGGTTCAGGTTGGTGGAGCTATGGTTTGATGGGAGGCCCAGGTTCGGATCACAGCAACACACAGTATGCAGTGCTCGGTCTTCGCGAGGCGGCGTTCGCCGGAATCCCGACCAGCCGCAAAGGCTGGGAGGCCACGAAGCGACATTGGGTGACCGCTCAATCAGCAGACGGCGGCTGGGGATATACTGCTACTGGTAATGCCTCTTCCGGCAGCATGAGCGTGGCCGGGATCGCGACGCTCGTCATCGCCGACACGATGTTGCCTGACGATTCGGATGTCGGTCGTGATGGCATTCCTGACTGCTGCAAAGATGAGCCGCGAAACGTGGCGCTCGATAAAGGACTGAAGTGGCTCGAAAACAATTTTGCCGTTGGCCACAACCCGGGTGCGGGTGGGATCGGCGGGACGTTGTACTACCTCTACGGCTTGGAGCGTGCCGGACGACTCAGCGGCCAGCGGTTCATTGGCAATCATGATTGGTTCCGTGAAGGGGCCAAATTTTTGGTGAACGGCCAAACTGGCGACGGATCGTTTTCTGCGCAAGGTCATGGCGACGGCGATGTCGTGGTTGGAACGAGCTTCGCGTTGCTGTTCCTCTCCAAAGGAATGGCTCCGGTCATGATCAACAAATTGAAGTTTGGTCCGCCTGCTGCCGTGGGCCCGAACGGCTTGGCAACGGAGGATTGGAACCGACATCGACGCGACGTTCACAACCTCACGGACCTCATCAGCGGCATGCCCAAGTGGCCGAAGCTCGTGACATGGCAAGTCGTCGAAATGGATAAGGCGATCAAAGGGGCCGGCGTTGCCGACCTATTGCAGGCTCCCGTTTTGTTTCTTTCTGGTCGCGACGCGCAGGAGTTCGGTGAAAAAGAAGTTGGCTTGCTTCGCGAGTACGTTACTTCCGGCGGCTTCATCTTCGCAGTCTGCAATTGCAACGGAGCGGGCTTTGACACCGGCTTTCGCGAGCTCATCAAACGTATGTATCCAGACGGCGAAGCAGAACTCAAACAGTTATCGAAGGATCATCCTATCTTTCGCAGCGAGTACTTGCTCGACGACGCTGACGTGAATTTATGGGGAGTCGATTTCGGCTGCCGCACGGCAATCGTCTACTCGCCCGATGACATTTCTTGTCTGTGGAGCAAGTGGAGTATTTCCGAACCGCCGAATCGTTCGCCCGCACTAAAGGCAATGGTTTCTAAATCGACAAAGATCGGCACCAACGTCATCGCGTATGCAACCGGACGCGAACCGCCTGACAAGCTCGAACAAGCCAAGCTCGCCGCTCTCGCCGGACAGCAAGACCGCATTGAAGGGGGCTTATTGCAGGTCGTCCAACTGAAGCACACCGGCGGCTGGGACACCGCGCCAAACGCCCTGCGGAACATGCTCTTTGCGATGAATGACACCGCCGGACTCGCCGCCGGAACAAAGCCGCGTTCGCTCAATGCCAGTGACATGAATCTCTACAACTACCCGATCGCCTACATGCACGGTCGCTTCAAATTCTCGCTCAATCAGGCGGAACGAGATCGACTGAAATCGTATCTCGAAAACGGCGGTGTCCTGTTCGCGGATGCTTGTTGTAGTTCACCGCAGTTCGACAAGAGCTTCCGCGAGCTGATGACGCAGATGTATCCGGACAAAAAGATCAGCCGCATTCCCGTCGATCACGAATTGTTCAAAGACCGCAGCGGCGGCCACGATCTCAAACAGGTCCGCCGCCGAGGCAATGACCTCGCTGGCGGCAAAGGTGTCCTCGCCAACTCAGTCACGACGGGTGAGCCGTTGCTAGAAGGGCTCGATCTCGACGGACGCTTCGCCGTGATCTACAGCAAGTACGACATCAGTTGCGCACTTGAACGCCAAACTGCGATCGCCTGCGAAGGCTACGTTTCCGCCGACGCCACGAAACTGGCCGTCAACATGATCCTCTACTTCATGGCTCAAGATCTACGCTAAGGCATTCTTGGGGGAGTCGTGACGTTGCAGCTACACATGACAGACAGATGCGACTGAGACAACGGCTCAGGCACCGGCTAGCAATGCTCCCAGAGTTGGTTCTCCGCTTATATCGTTATCGCCGAATGCGATGTTTTTCATGCAAGATTGTGGCGTGACTCGGAGCGT
The DNA here is from genome assembly GCA_026400935.1 of Planctomycetia bacterium. Taxonomy (GTDB): domain Bacteria; phylum Planctomycetota; class Planctomycetia; order Planctomycetales; family Planctomycetaceae; genus SXKJ01. Next base: position 4,657 of record JAPLNX010000083.1, read on the forward strand.
CGTGCCACATTGCAGCTTTGCCACGCCCTGAAGTTTAGACGTCTATTTCGGCTGCGCTTCTTCAGCAGCGGGAACCGGTCGTGGAGGGAGTGCGACAGACTCTTCATAGGGCTGCGCCGGTAGTGGCGGCTGTGTTCCCGCTGGTGCGACTTCTTGAGCGGCCCAGCCGGGCTGGGCGACGAATTCGGACGGTTTAGTTTCGAGATGCGTGTTGTCGAAGGCGTGAGTTCTCGCCCACGCTTCGCGGACAGCGTTCTTGTAAGCGTCCGGTGTCCATTCACTTTCACTGAGCCAGATATGATCGTGCGGCAGCAGCGTTCCCTTGTGGTAGTGCAACGACGTGATCGCCTTGTTGTACTCGGTCAAGCTGCGGAAGTACGCGACTTCCGCTTCAGCCTGGCTGGATAACGCTCGCAGCAGAACGTCGAAAGTTTTCGTTCCCGCTTCGACTTCCGCTTTGAAGAGTTGCACGCGCTGTTGAGCCGCTCGATAGCGGTTGAAGTTGGATTGAGCGGTTGTGTACTGCACCGCCAAGGTTTGAAAGTCCTGTGCGATCTCGTGACTGATCTCCATTTCCTGAGCCGACAGTTGTTCGCGAGCTTTTGCCAACCGTAGTTCGATGTTGCGGACTTGCGTATGAGCAGCACGGAAGCCAATTGGCATGTTGAAGTTGAAGCCGAGATTCCAGCCGGTGTATTGGCCGCCGGTGATTGAATGGTACAGGTTTGGGAAATTCTGGCCCGGGGCCGATCCTGGGAGCGTATTGCCGAGCAGATCGTTTCCTAAGCCGTTGACCTGATAGCCCGACACGAAATTCAAGTTCGGCTGCGTTAAACTTTCAGCCGCACAGAGCTGCAAGTCCAAACTCTTGATCGTCCATTTCTGTTTGCGGAGTTCGACGCGCTGAGTTAACGCTTCGGTCAGACTTGCTTCCCAACTCGGCAAGAACTGAGCAGTCGTCGGCTCGTCACTTGGGCGAATAATGCGTCCGTCATTCACCGACAGCCCCAAGATTCGGCGCAGCACCACCTCAGCCGAATAGACGTTTGACAGCGCGTTCTCAGTCGCCGCTCGCGTTTGAAAGTAGAAGTCGCGGGCTTGAGCTTCATCCGACGGCTTGAACCCGGCCTTGCCCCCTGCTTCGAGAATGCGATGCGCTTCACGCCATGACTGCAACGCACTGTTACGCGCACTGACGCCGGTGTCGTACTCGCGATATCGGAGATAAAGGTCCCAGTACAAATCTTCGATGTCCTTCAACATCAGGATGACGCCCGCCTCGAATTCGGCGAGCGAAATGTCTTGATTGATGCGTGCGATCACGACACCCTGACTGACGCCTGAGATGCCACCGAAACTTTGGCCTATGGGACCAGCGATGCGCGTGAATTCGGTGCCAGATCCCGCCAACAACGGATGCGTGTACTGAGCGGAAACGTTTCCGGTATACGCGGACGAAAACAGTTGGACGTCCGTGGGAAGTGCGCCTGATGGCAAGTTATTTCCCAGATAGTTGACTTGATGATTGAGGCTGAACGAGCCACCGTTGGCAAACGGTTTTGATAGCTGAGAATTGAAGGCTCCTGTTTCGGTCACCAAGGCGGCTCCCTCACCGATACCACCACCAGAAATGCGGTTGTTCTGAGGAAGTTCGTTGCGGCCCCAAGTCACGGAGCTGTTCAGCGTCGTGTCGAATGCTGCGAGCGCTGCGGCAACGCCCCGACCGCCGAACAAGACACCGGTCTCTTGAATGGCCGGGTCAAACGCAGACGGTGCTCGGTCACCTGCTGAGAGAATTGTGGACGCCGCTCGATTATCAGCGCGCGTGCGGATCATGCTGTTGTTTTGGATGGCCAGTTGAATCACTTGAGTGAGCGAGACTTCCCAAACTTCATCCTTGTCACGATCGGTCACTGTTCGCGGGCGTTTAGCAAACGTTGCTTCAGGATTCGTCTGAGTATCTGCAACGGGATAGTCAATCGTGGTCGCCGCTTGCTTGTAGTACGACAACTGCTTGTCGCCGAGGTATTTCAGTTCCGGCTCGCTGGTCGCACAGCCAATCAACGACGAGCCAAAAACTGCGGCTGCCGCGATGCGGCAACACAATCGTCGAGTGGCGTCTCGAAATGCTCGCCGACGATGCGACAACGTGGAGCGTGTTGGCTGAAGCGTCATAACACTCACCTACTGGAGGCAAACTGACCAAAAGACGGACCGCTCGCGCAACGCAGCGATACAACCCGTACCGTTGGTATCGGCGACGCAATCAGCAAACTTTGGCCAGATTGACGGCAGCCAATGTTCCTGGGGCAGGCACATCATCTTGACCCGTTCTGAGGATTCGGCCTACATCCCCGACCTTCTCGAAACACCCCAATTGCCTACGACTTTTCGCGCTCATGAAATTTCCCAAACAATTCCGGATGCGTCCGGTTGCCGCATGGCTGTTGCTTCTAACGGCGGCGGTGACGTTTCTGTTTTTTGAGTTGGGGGACTTCAGAACCCTCGGATCACATGAAGCGGTCGCGGCAGTTCCGGCTCGTGAGATGGCCAGGACTGCCGACTGGATTGTGCCTCGATATGCGACGGTTCCTCGGCTTCAGAAGCCGCCTGTGGTGTATTGGCTCATTGGGTTCAACGGCTGGTTGTGTGGGTCATTCAGTGAGTTCGTTGTCCGTTTGCATTCGGCATTCGCCGCGTTGGGATTGCTAGCGCTGATGAGCGTGTGGGCTGCACGCTGGTACGGTCGCGAAGCGGCTTTCGGAGCGGCGTTGGTGCAAGCGACTTCCGTGTGGGTTTTGAATTACGGTCGGCGTGCGGAAGTGGACATGTTCTTGTGCTTGATCATCGCGACGTCGCTGTTCCTAGTTGCGACTCAGCCAGACCAAGAGTCGGCCTCGAAGCGACGATGGCGGTGGTTTGGCATCTTGTCGTTGTTGGGGCTGTCATGGATGTGCAAGTTTCACTACGGGCCTGCGATGGTACTTGGTCCGACGATGGTTCATTGGGTGATTCAACGACGTTGGCGAAACTTCCTCGACTTGTTCAATCCGCTAGGGATGTTTGTGGGAGTCGCGTGCGTCGTGGTTTGGCCGTGGTTGGTGTGGCGTCAATTGCCTGAAGCGATGTCGGTTTGGAGGACGGAGACCGTGGGCCGCGCGGTTGGCGAATTGGGGCGTGATCCTTGGTGGTTTTATTTGCCAAACTTGGTCGCACTGACGCTGCCGTGGACGATCAATCTGTTGCGAGCGATGCCGAAGAGTTGGCGTCGAGCGTGGCATAGTGCGGATGAGCGTGAGCGATTTATCTGGACTTGGTTGGCGGTGGACTTAGGGCTGGTGTGGCTGTCTCCTGACAAGCACGAGAACTATCTCTTGGCTGCGATGCCGCCCGTAACATTGTTTGCGTGTCAGTCTTGGGCTTGGACTGTGTCTTTGATGCGACGTGGTCTGGTACAGGTTCCAGCAGTCATCTCACTGGCGGGCGGACTAGCGTCCGTGGCGTTGGGCGGCTTCTTGTTTATTCGAGTGGCTCCGCGATGGCCGACCGCGCAGTTCGACATTCAACTGGCGGCGATCTGTTTGGCGGTCACTTTGTCGATGATGTGGTGGTGGATTCATCGACGTCAGTGGGCAGCGACGGGGTTGACTTCGCTCACAGGAATGGTCGGCTGTTACTTGCTGTTGACTGTGTCAACCAATCGAGCGGTTGATCGACGATTGCCGACTGCTGAGTTTGCACAACAGCTTCGTCAAAACGTATTGGGAGACCAGTCAATTTGCATGTTCGGCGTTGGAGGCGTCCTGCCAGGAATGAACCCCGTGGTCTACTACCTGCAAGATCCCGTTTGCCGTGCAAACACGATTGAAGAACTCAGGCAGCGGCTTCAAGAAAGTCCTGAGTTGTTTTTGATCATCGAGGATCGCCAGATCTCATCGCTCAAGGCCCTTGGCGATGTCGAACGAATCGCGGTGATGGAACCAACCTCGTTCGCGTTTCGTGAACCGCCGCTGGCATGCGTTCGATTGCAGCGAAAATTCACCGAGATATCGACCGCCTCGGAGCCAGTTGGCGATCATCAGTGATTCATCTTGAGCCAAGTTTGCGAGGTCACGATCCATTGATGACTCCAAACAGCAGAGGGTTAACACTCCACCGCAGCTCAGAGTTCAAAAAGGCGTAAATCCAATCTGACGCTTCGTGTTCGTTTAATCGTCTGACCGGTTCGAGAGATTTCCCGATCGTAGCGGGCTACACTGATCGCCTCACCGTGAATACACACCCTGCCTGCCTTCTTTCGTTCTTGCCACAGGAGCGCGCGATGCTGCGATCTGCTTGGAATTCGGTCGTTGCTTGTTTGACTTTGCTGTTCGTGACAGGCGAGCTCTTACAAACATCGCGATGCGGCGCGGCTGAACCGGCACTGAAGGCGGACGACTACAAATCCGCGTGGCAGAAACTGGGAGTTCCCGGCACGTGGGATGATCTCACGTTGGGAGTCTTGTCGAACTTTGACGGTATCGCCTGGTATCGCTGCGAGGTGAAGATTCCGGTGGAGTGGCAGTCGGTGCAAATCACCGTGGTGACCGAGCAGATCGACAACGCTCACGAGGTGTATTTCAACGGCGTGAAGATTGGAGGGGCCGGGGGCTTTCCACCGAAATATGTCAGTGGGCTCAACGAGGCGAAGCGATCGGTCGTTCCTTCCGAGCAAATCCGATACGGCGAGGCGAACGTGCTGGCGGTTCGAATTTATGATCACGACGGCAAAGGGGGCTTCAAGGGAGCCGCGCCGTCGGTAAGCGCTGGGGGGCAGACGATTCGAACGGAAGGAAAGTGGGACTTCCGCATTGGCGATGATGCAAAATTCTCAGCCCGCGTCGATGACTCCAACAAAGACAAACTGCCGCCAAGCCCGGCGAGCTTCAGCAAAGTGCTCGCCTCGCCGCACAGTGCGCCGGTCGGAAAAGCTCCGACCGATTACTCGCCGATCGTACCGTCAACAGAAGCGGTGAAGACCTTCACGATCCCGGAGGATCTCAAGCTCGAATTGGTGTTGGCCGAACCGGTCATCAAGCAACCGCTATTCATGACGTGGGATGAACGAGGCCGGCTGTGGGTCGCGCAGTACATTCAATATCCGTATCCGGCGGGTCTCAAGATGCTCAGCCGCGATGCGTTCTTGCGAGCAGTTTACGACAAGGTGCCGCTCCCGCCGCCGCAGGGGGAGCCGGGGCTGGACAAGATCACGATTCACGAAGACACCGACGGCGATGGACTGCTCGATGCGCACAAGTCGTTCGTCGAGGGTTTGAATCTCGCGACCTCCTGCGCGATCGACCGCGACGGTGTGTGGATCATGAACCCGCCGTACTTGCTCTACTACGCCGACAAGAATCATGACGACGTGCCGGACGGCGATCCCGAAGTGCATCTCGCGGGGTTCGGATTGGAAGACACGCACTCGGTCGCGAACAGTCTGCGCTGGGGGCCGGACGGCTGGCTGTATGGCTGCCAGGGGAGCACAACCAGCAGCGCAGTGATTCGTCCCGGCTTAGACAAGTTGCCGGTTCATTCGATGGGTCAATTGATCTGGCGATATCACCCGCCGACTCGCCGATTTGAGATCTTCGCCGAAGGGGGAGGCAACTCGTTCGGATGCGAGATCGACGTTGAGGGTCGAATCTTCTCCGGCCACAACGGCGGAGACACGCGCGGCTTCCATTACGTGCAGGGAGGCTATTCGCAGAAGGGATTCAATAAGCATGGTCCGCTATCGAACCCATACGCTTACGGCTATTTCGCTGCGATGAAACATGCGGCAGTGCAACGATTCACGCACAACTTCATTCTGTATGCGGGAGCCACGCTCCCCGAAAAGTATCGCGGTCATCTCTTCGGAATTGAGCCGCTTCAAGGTCGCCTTGTTGAAGCGGATTTCAAGGATGATCGCTCCTCGTTCCAGTCTACAGATCTCGGCTTTCCGATCACTTCGACTGACAAACGCTTTCGTCCGGTCGATGTCAAAGTGGGACCAGACGGAGCGATCTATGTGGCGGACATGTACGAACCGCAGATTGCGCATCACCAGCACTTTCAAGGCTTGATCGACAAGGACAACGGTCGCATCTATCGCTTGCAGTCGAAGGACGCATCTAGCGCGTTGAAGCGGTTTGATCTTGGGAAGAAGACGACCGCCGAATTGGTCGAAGTGCTCAAGCATCCGAACAAGTGGTTCCGCCAAACGGCTCTGCGGCTGATCGGTCAGCGACATGACACGTCGGTGATTCCGTTGCTCAAGCAGAGCGTCGAAAAGAACGTCGGCCAGTTTTCGCTCGAATGTTTGTGGGCGCTGTATCAAGTCGGCGGGCTCGATGATTCGTTCGCGCAGGTCGGCTTGTCGCACAAAGAGCCGCTCGTGCGTGAGTGGACCGTGCGGCTGCTTGGCGACATGACGCTCACTGTGGCCGCGAAGCCGGTCGTCGATATGAGCCGTGTTCAACCGGCGGTCGCGAACCCGAACGCCCCGGCGACTCCGGGGAAGCAGACTGCGTTTCAAGCAGACGCGCACCTCATCGGGCATCGAGCATCAGAGACTCGCGTGAGTGACTCGATCGCCAAGAAGCTGGTCGATGTCGCGAAGGCGGAAACTTACGTGCGAGTCCGCAGCCAATTGGCCTCGACTGCAAAACGATTGCCCGCCGATCAAGCGCTGCCGCTGATCGATGCGCTGCTGGCACACAACGAAGATGCCGACGACATTCACATCCCGTTGCTGTTGTGGTGGGCCATCGAATCTAAGGCGACCAAGAACGCGACCGACATCGTCGCACTGTTTAATAACGCGGAAGTGTGGAAACGCCCGCTCGCCGAAAAACATCTCGTCGCACGACTCATGCAACGGTTTGCTCAAGGCGGCTCGCGAAACGATTTGATGATCTGTGCTCAGTTGCTCGCAAAGGCACCGACGATCGAGCACAAGAAGGAGTTGTTGAAGGGCTTTGAGACTGCGTTCAAAGGTCGCCCGCTGAGTGGTTTGCCAGACGATCTGGTTCGCGAAATCACCGCTGCAGGTGGTGGCTCGCTCGCACTGCGAGTTCGACAGAAAGAGGCTGCCGCTATCGAAGAGGCACTCAAGACGGTCGCGGTCGAACCGGCGGCGACTCCGGCGGATAAAGTCGCTGCTGCCGATGTGAAGGCTCGTCGAATCGAACTCATTCAAACATTGGGTGAAGTTCAACCGGCTGGATCAATGGCGGTACTCGTCGCCGTGATGAAGACCGCGCAGGACAATGAGATTCGGTCAACGGCCCTCACATCGCTGCTGGCGTTCAAAGATGAAAGCATTGGAGCGGACGTTGTCGCGATCTACGGGACGTTTCCCGATGACGTGCAGTCTGTCGCTCAAACGTTGCTCTCTAGCCGAGCCGCATGGAGCCGCCAGTGGCTGGAAGCGGTCGACGCGGGCAAGTTCAAAGCCGATGCGATTCCGCTCGACGTCGTTCGCAAGCTGACGTTCCACAAAGAGGCTCGCGTGGCCGAACTGCTGAAGAAGCATTGGCCGAAACTCGAAGGGGCTTCGACCGCCGAGATGCAGCAACAAATGGAACGCTTCGCTCCGATCGCCAAGACCGAAGGGGGCGTACCGTTCGAGGGGAAGAAGATTTACATGCAGTCATGCGGCAAATGCCACCTGCTGTTCGGCGAAGGAGGCCGCATCGGACCGGACCTGACGACGTTCAAACGGGACGACGTGATGCGGATTCTGTTGAACGTCGTGAACCCCAGCGCCGAAATCCGCGAAGGCTTTGAGAGCATCACCGTCGTCAGCACCGACGGACGCACGGTCAACGGATTCCTGGCCGATCAAGACAACCGAGTCGTCGTCGTCCGCGGCATCGACGGCCAGAACATCACGATCGCTCG
>JAPLNX010000278.1 GCA_026400935.1 Planctomycetia bacterium
CTGCTACCGCAATACCGCAATGCCGCAATGCCGCTCCGCCATCTCCGCTTGAAACGCACGCCGCTGGTGCCCCGTCAGCTTCCGCGCCGCCAAACGAGCCGTTTCAATCACTGCCGCCGTCAGCTCTGCACTCATCGTCTCGTCCCTGAGACCTGGATGTTTCTCCGAAACCCTTTCGCGGTCTATAACTCACCAAGCCAAACTGCTGGTAGATCATCTTCAACTGGCTGCCTTAGTAAGAAGAAGTCTGAGAATCGAACCGCAAATCACCAACCCGGCTTTCCGTCACTCACCCCTGCAATCCGATAGAGTCAGGAACGTTTGCACAGAAGAGCGACAACTACACGGAGAAAGCAGATGCGATGTTCGCGAAGCTGTTGGGCATCACCCGTTGAAAAGGATCATCTCATGTCGCGATTTGTTGTCGTCGTTGCCCTGTTGATGTTTCCCCCGCAGGCGATCGCGCAGTCCACTCCGCTGGATTCATTCGCTGTCTTGTCGGCTGCTGAAGATCAACTTGTGAAAGTAATCGCTGCTGCAGAACCATCGGTAGTGGCCGTGGGTGTGATCAAACGCACTGCGGCTCGCGCGTTGCGAGTGGATGGGTTTGGCATTGATGTGACCCCACGAGCGACGGACGAGTTTGGTCCTGACTTCATTCCCAACGAATTTGGGAGCGGAGTGATCATCACGGCTGGCAATGGCGACGAGCCGAACGGCGAACGATTGGTGCTGACGATGTTTCATCTCGTGAAGGGAGCATCGGTTGTTGGTCGTGATGCCCCGAACGACCGTCAATTGCGAATTCGTTTGCCCGGCAAGCAGATTTGTGAAGCGAAGATTTTGGCGGCCGATCCGCGATCGGATTTGGCGGTGCTGCGTTTGGATCTCGCAGGAACGAAATTGAATCGAGAAGACCTCAAGCCGTTCAAACTGCATGAGCCGACTCCGCCGCGCAAAGGACAGTTTGTGATCTCGCTGGGGAACCCGTATGCGATTGCTCGCGATGGATCGGCGAGTGCGAGTTGGGGGTTGATCAGCAACATCTCGCGATACCCGGCCCAAGTTGAAAACGACAAGACCGATACCGGCCCCGTGCGACGTGACACGACGATTCATCATCTGGGTACGTTGCTGCATGTGGATACGCGGTTGAATCTTGGTGGCAGCGGTGGAGCATTGCTCAATCTGAAGGGAGAACTGATCGGTCTCACAACATCGCTCGCGGCGATCGAGGGCTATGAAAAGTCTGTCGGTTATGCGATTCCGATGGATGCGAATATGAAGCGAGTGATCGAATCGCTCGCGAAAGGCCTGGAGGTGGAGTACGGCTTCCTCGGATTGCAGCCGGATGATTGTTTACTAGCGCCGTTACGACATTTACCTCCACGAGTCACTCAGCCGACCGCCGCTCGAGTGTTACTTGTGTTTGCAGATTCGCCGGCGGGGCTCGCAGGGGTTCGGCGAGACGACATCATCTTGGCGGTGAATCGGAAGCCGATCTTTGGGAAGTATGATTTACTGCGTGAAGTCGGATTACTCGGACCTGCCGCAACTGCGGAACTCAGGTTATGGCGCGAGTCTGAACGTCGCGAAGTGACGTTGCAGGCGGAGCTCGGCAAATGGCCGTTGAACGATGAAGAGACACTCGTAGTGACACAGCAGCGGCATCCCGAATGGCGCGGTTTGCGAGTTGATTATCCGACTGCACGAGCGAAGTTCATGAATTGGCCGGAGCAGCGTTATCCGACTGCGGTTGTTGTGACATCAGTGGCACCACAATCGAGTGCCGCAGATGCCGAACTACGAGAGGGGGATTTCATCACGCAAATCGATTCGCTGCTTGTGCGAACTCCCGATGAGTTTGCTGCCGCCGTGAGCAAGCTCGACAAAGCGTCTGTTGTCGTGCGGACGTTGGACGGACGACGTCTGATGTTGAAGAAGTGATGCTCGGTTGGACTTCGCAGGAATTTTCCTGAAACGATGGGAATTTCTCGGTGGACCTCTCCATACTTGCTCGCAATGTGGACGAGGGACGTTCTTAATCCGAATCACAGAAATTGAATGCGCTCGGTGAAACGTTCAGTTCGTCACGCGGAGCGGTGACGACTTCGTAGCCGTCACCGCTCCGCGTGACGAGCCGAACTGGAAGACGCGCAGTTCTTTACTGTGATCCGGATTGATCATCCCTTGCTCATGCAGAGGGCTCAGGTGAAGCCCGGAACGTTCTCGGTTGCTCTCGAATGGATGAAACGGATGTCAGACTCAGTCCAGTCTCGCGATGATCTCGCGGAGAGATATCTCGCTCAGCTTCCGTACCCGCCGTATCCGCTTCAAGAAGAGGCGATGCTGACGTGGTTTACGACTGAGCAAGGAGTTCTGGTCTGTGCTCCCACAGGGACCGGGAAAACTTTGATCGCCGAGGCGGCGTTATTCGAGGCGCTGCATACGGGCAAGACCGCGTATTACACGACGCCGTTGATCGCATTGACCGATCAGAAGTTTCAAGAATTACAAGCGGCTGCCGTGCGTTGGGGCTTTAAGCCAGACGATGTCGGACTCGTGACCGGGAATCGTCGAGTCAATCCGGACGCGAAGGTGCTGGTCGTTGTTGCGGAGATTCTGCTCAACCGATTGTTGCACGCCGAAGCGTTCGACTTCACGGACGTCATCGCTGTTGTGATGGATGAATTTCACAGCTTCGCCGATCCGGAACGTGGCATCGTATGGGAACTGTCACTCGGCATGTTGCCCAAGCACACGCGGTTGTTGTTATTGTCGGCGACGGTCGGTAATGCCGTTGACTTCACGTTGTGGATGCAGCGAGCACACGGTCGTTTGTTGGATTTGGTGCAAGGGACCGAGCGTCGCGTGCCACTGAGCCATCAATGGATTCCGGACATGTTGCTCAACGAGCATCTCGAATGGATGGCATCGGGCGACGACGAATCACGACGAACGCCGGCGCTCGTCTTCTGCTTCAATCGAGACGAATGCTGGGATGTTGCGGAGCAGCTTAAGGGGAAATCGATGCTGTCCGACGGCCAGCAAAAACGACTCATCGCGGCGTTGGAAAATTATGATCTGAGCCGCGGAGCCGGGACGAAACTCAAGGCGATGTTGATGCGCGGCGTCGGCGTACATCACGCAGGACTATTACCACGCTACAAGCGAGTTGTCGAAGAGTTGTTTCAGCAGAAGCTGCTGTCTGTCGCGGTTTGCACGGAAACGCTATCGGCTGGAATGAACCTACCCGCCCGATCGGTGGTTCTCACGGCATTGATGAAAGGCCCGCCGGGCAAGAAGAAAATCATCGAGCCGAGCGTCGCGCATCAAATCTTCGGTCGGGCAGGGCGGCCGCAGTTCGACAAAGAGGGTTTCGTTTATGCGCTCGCTCACGAAGACGACGTCAAAATCCTGCGTTGGAAAGAGAAATACGATCAGATTCCGGAAGACACGAAAGACCCATTGCTGATTCGCGCCAAAAAGGCAATGAAAAAGAAGATGCCGACACGGCGAACAACGGAGCAATATTGGTCGCAGGAACAATTCGAAAAGCTGAAGACTGCTCCGCCGGGAAAGCTTTCGAGTCAGGGTCCGTTACCGTGGCGATTGCTCGCGTACTTGTTGCGAATTTCTCCCGATGTCATTCGGCTGCGCGACTTCGTCGGCAAGCGGTTGCTCGACGGAAAGAATGTCGCCGCGGCTCAGAAAGAGCTCGATAACCGTTTGCTCTCGCTGTGGGCGGGCGGCTATGTCACGTTGGAACCGGAGCCGCCAAAGCGAGAAAGCGTGGCCGCTGAAACGCTGAACCTGCCGCCGGTGGCCACAGTGGAAGGGACTGGTCTTCAAATTCAAGCGAGCGATGTCGCCACCACTCCACTGAGCCGGGCACCCGAAGGGTCGCAGTGGAATCAGGCCTTTGCACTAGGAGTCGCTTCACAGGCAGCGCCTAGTCTCGTAGTGCAGAAGCCCGCGAGCCACCGAGACGAGCTCGGTGGGGGCAATGACAAACGGAGTTCAAAGACATCAAGCGCTGCAAAGTTGTTGATCACTCAGGCGACCGAACGGGGCAAGGTCGTGGCCACTGATGCGCGTCCTGAAGATGCTTATCGCGCGGAGCGAGCGATTCCAACGGAGCGACTCGAACAGCTCTTGACGTTTCGCAGTGTCAATCCGATCTACGGGATGTTCTTGATTGAGCATCTCGGCAAAGCAAATCGTGAAGAGCGGATTCAGGCGTTTGAAAGCGTGCTCGAAATCGCGCGCTCGGCGGCGAAGTATTTCCGAGTTCCTCGGTCTGAATTCTTGCCGTTCGGACCACTCGCATTGGAGGTCTTGCATCCGGAATTGCTCAGTCGTGGGCTGGCGACGAATGCGGAACTCGGAGCCGCGAAGGAAGAGGATGAAGACAACAAAGCGTGGGACGAAGATCGCCCCCGAGTGCTCACGCTGGCTGAAAAACTGCGTCTGCTATTTCAAGCCGAGTTCCCCGACGTCACTGATATTCCGATGCAACCTTGCTGGGCAGTCGGCGAGCTGATTCGGTTTGGTGGCAACTTCGGCAATCTGGTTTCGGCAAAGCAAGCGGTTCGGCAAGAAGGAGTCTTGTTCCGGCACCTGTTGCGATTCGTGTTGCTACTGGAAGAGTTCATGCCGCATTGTCCGCCAGGCATGGACCAGCAAGCGTGGGCCGATGAACTGCGCGAACTCTCGAACCTCGTGACAGAAAGCTGTCGTGAAGTCGATCCACAAAGTACCGATCAGATGCTTGAAGACGCGCACGCGGCGGCGGCTGTGGCTGAGGCAATGCGCGGGAAAACGTGACAGGCGAAGCTGCTTGTACGTAGCCGTCACGCTCCGCGTGACGAGCCGAACGCTCGCCAACGTTTATTGCAGCGACCAGCTCATCACGCGGAGCGTGATGGCTAGTGCCACGACCAAGAAATAACCTGCCATTAGATTTGGAGTGCGGCTTGTTGGATTTTTGTGGTGCGGGTGATGCGCCGGTGCGGTGGGCAGAACCGAGCTACGGGCTGCGATTGTGTCGGTTTGCCGGTGTAGGTC
>JAPLNX010000522.1 GCA_026400935.1 Planctomycetia bacterium
AACAACAACCGAATGATCGCCTGTGCTTCAGGCGTTTGTCTCGCAATCAGTTCTTCCGTGACGACCGACGACATCACCTACTGATCGCAGAAAATCCCAAATAACGCGAGATCATTTTAGAATCCGTGAACGATTACGAGGGCGAGTAGGGGCAACATGATTAGCAACACCAAAACACCTAGCCCTACACTTTCCGTCATTCGATCAAGAGTTCTCATAAAAGAACCGTCGCTTGCGAATAGCATGTTTAGCTCCTTCTCTGCCTGTACCCGGTAAGCATTTGCACGAGAGTAACCTCTCTTGCCTGACTTTTCACGTTCTGCTTTGTACGTCACGGAAGCCTTGAAAACAGCGACACCTGTCGGCGGACATGTTCCAATGTTTGCAACTGGCGGCCATCCAGCGTGGCGAAAAGCTCTCGACGATTGCGGCGGCGACGGTCCACCTCCGCTTTGAACTCGGCCTCATTCGCGAACCCGTGATACAGCACCTGCCGCGACTCTTCGAGCGACTTGCGGAAGTCGAGCACCTTCTGAAGCTGCGGGCCAGCGTCGGCCAGCGACGCCGAATCAATGTGCTTAAAGAAGACGAAATTAAAAGCAGTTCGTCCGCTTTGCTTCACAGAAATGCTTTGTAGAAAGCTTTGTAGGCCGAGTCGCGAGTGCTGACTCTTGGCTTGGGAAAGCCGAGATGTGACTCAACTCAAGAGAAAAACATCCGGCGAATGCCGATAGTCCATCCGGCAAATGCCGATACTTGGCACTTGAAAACATCCGGCGAATGCCGAGTGGCTCAGGCGGCCTGATCGGCGTTGATCCTCGGCCGGTTGGCGATCCACACGGAGAACTCCGGGAAGATGAAGTCCTCTCGTTCCATGCGGGACAACGTCGCCTGCCGAGCGGCCTCAGCGTAGCCGTGCGGATCAGTGACTTTGTGGAAGGCCAACAAGATCGGAAATGTCTTCTCGTAGATTTTGGCACCTTTCGCAGAACGACGGAACTCCTCGAACGCCTTCGCCCGTTCTCGATCGTATTCGTCTCGCCGTGTGTGCTCGGTGGGAATGAACGCGGCCTTGTCGCGCTCCCATTGCTCTCGTTCCTGCTGCTTCTCGTGAGCGTACATCCAATCGGGTGGCATCCGATTGTTCTGAATGCCGTCGATCAGGAATGCGGCCGGCGACACCTTGAAGCCGGAGAAGTCACGCGGCTGCTCGTGCATGGCCGCGTCGGTGATCTTCACCCAACGGCTGATCGCGCCCCGCGAGAAGTTCTGGAACAAGCGGCGGATGCCGGCCTCATCGACACCGATCTGCTGAAGCGGCTCAAACAGCGGGTCGTCCGTGATCGCAGCCTGTTGATGGACGGTGCGTTTCGTCAGCGGTTGGCGGAAGTAGTCCCCGGCGTAGAACACGACGACGTAAGTGCCCTTGCCACGTTTGAGAAACAGATCTTTCGGATCGGTCTGTCCCTTGCCGAGCGAAATGATCCGGTGTTGGAGCAGTTCGCGAATGCAGTTCGTGAGGTCGAACTTCCGCTTGTAGAGCGGACGATCGGCCGAGAATCCCAGGCCGTCGATGGTCAGATCATCGACGTTCAGAAAAACGCGGTGGCATCGCCAGAAGCGGTCCTTCAACTTCAGGAACAACCGGCGAGCGGCCGGAGTCAGTTGGCGATACAGGTCGAGGTCAAACAGCAGATTGCCGCCGGTGGCTCGGCAGCAGCGGAAGAAGGCCGGGTTCCACTCGATCCGCCAGCAGCGGTCGTTGTCCACGATGCCGCCCACTCCCCCCACGGTCGGCAGCAAGATGCTGAGAAACTGGAACGCGGCGTACTCGTGCTCCTGCGTCTCCGGGTTGTAGAAGCCGGAGTTCTGGTAGCTCACCGCCGTGAGCCGCACGAGCGACTCCCGCAGCATCGCGTACTGCGAACCGCCAGTGTCGAGCCCCAAGTGCTTGAGCATCCAATACGGCGTCGCGAGAAACACGCCGTCAGCATTCGGCCGGCTCAGCGTTGCTCCCAAGAGCCCCCACAAAACGAACTCGTCGATGGATTGCAGACCGAGTGCCGAACGAACCGTCACCTCGGCCCTCTTCTTCCCCGCCGGCGTGACGAATGAATACGACGTCCCGAAGACCGACGATTTGAGTTTGCCGCCGAGCGGCCACAACGCCGTCTCCAACAAACTCAATTGAGCAATCCCCTCTCGCTGGATACCGGGGAGCCGATAGCGATTCGTCTCCGATCTCGGCTGTGGGCCGGTGATGGGAGCAGTCGTGTCGATCATGGGAAAAGACGAGAGAAGAAACTTTTCTTCGGCTTGGCCTTTTTCTTGGCGGTCTCAGTCCCCTTCTCCGCAGGCACGGACTCGGAAGCCTTCGCGTCGAAAACGTCTGGCTGCTTACGAACCTTTCCGTCCGGCAGTGCCAGTTGCTGCTGCAGCGAGCCGATCAGAATGTTCCCCTCGCGAAGCCGCTCGCTCAGTCCGCTGATCAACTCGATTTGTTTCGAAAGCATTTCCGACTGCTGGGTGATTTGGTGATTCTTGATGTCGAGTTCTCGACGCAGCATCGCCAGCAACTCGCCGTTCCCGTCGTTCGATTCACGGGATGCGTGTTGCTCGGCCGGTCCCTCCGCATCCACCGGGATCTCGCGGCGAAGAAGTTCTTCGCTGATTTTCCAAGCGAAGTTTTCACCCTGCATCCGCAATCGCGTCGCGTCCTCCTCGGTCGGTTCGATTTGCTGACGGTCCGGGTGATCCTTGCCCTGAATGATCGGGTAAATCACACGGCGAATCGAGCTCGCGGATTTACCGGTGAGCGTCGCCGCTTCTTTGACCGTGAGAAATTGAGGCATCGTGGAAGAGGGGAAATGATCAGACCGAGCCTATCAGAACGAGAGTGATTGGCAACCCGTTCCAACGACGTTCCATGTCGCGTGTCAAGAAACCTCTTCGGTAAGTTCGCGACCATTTCCACGACGATTCCGATTGGCTTCCAGACTGCTGCCAGAGCCGTGGACTGTTGAGGTTCCGAAAGGGGAGTGACGAGCTACCGAAACGTCTCGGGAATCCAACCGATCCGAAACCTTTTCAGAAGGATTCCAAAGACCATTCCAGACGAGGTTCCGGAAGTGGTTTCAGAGTGATCTCGCGACCCTTCCACGGAAGAGGGGAGTGGTCGTTTCGTCGCTTCCAGACTGGCTTCCAAGACTGGCGGACGATCCCTGTCGGCAACGTCTCCGAAGCGTTTTCGAAAGCTCACCGTGACAATGTTTCAGGCGGTAGGGGAATCCGATGGGGATCGAAAATGACAGGTTCCAGGTCAGACCTGAATCAAGCGACGATCCGGGAAGAGATGTCCGCAGTTCAAAACTCGCTCACTGACTTCTCGATCGACATGTAGTGGGCGGTGCGGCAAATCCGACAGGCATCGGACAAAGTGGAAAGGCAATTGCTGCTCTTCCGTGGCGACGATTGAAGCATCACTCGTCGCAGGTGTTCCACTAATTGTTCCAGAATTCGTCCTCAAACTTGTAAAACCGCACTGAATTCTGGAACACGGAAAAGATTTCCTTGAGAACGACAAAAGCCGCAACCCTTTACGGCGTACGGCTTTGTCTAAGTGCCCCCAGTAGGACTCGAACCTACAACCTAATGATTAAGAGTCATTTGCTCTACCAATTGAGCTATAGGGGCGAAGCGGGGCGGGATTCTAGTGAGTTCGATTCGCGTTTCCATGTTGCAGGGGAGTTTTTTTGCTGTGTGTTGGAAAATCGCGTTGGCGCGTGCCACTGGAGTATGGCCACAACACTTAATCAGAGAGTGAATTTTACCGCAGGAAGAGGCGTGTCGTCCGAAGGACATTCACGGAATTCAGAGCGTCGGAGAAAATTCTTCAGTCCCATCATTTGCGATACTCAAGCCCGAGTTCTGACCACCTCGCGTTAAGATGCTCTTCCATCTCGGGATTTGAGCGTAACGGTTGAGCTTGAGTTGCTGCTCCAGACTCATTCGATCGTTTGAGCGTCGCGTCGATTCCTATCTTTCGACCTACACCGCGAGTGGCGGTGGCGTGATCAAGTGGGTCGGAGGGGCCGTCCCAAAGCACAAGATCGCGTGCGGGATCGGTGTGAGCGGCGATTCTCGCAAGTACGGCACTTTCATCCTGAACGTCGATGTCGTCATCTACCAGCACGAGCATCTTTGCCGTCGCGATTCGGGGTAGGCTCCACAGCGCGTGCATCACTTTGCGAACTTGTTGAGCGTAAGTCTTGCGAATGCTCGCGAAGACGAAATGGCGACAAGACCCTGAGAATGGAAAGCACCAGTCGACCAGTTCAGGAATCCACATTTTCGCGATCGGCAACAGCAGCCGTTCACAGGCGCGGTCTAGCCAGTGGCTTTCCGAAGGTGCGACTCCTGTCACCATCGCAGGGAAGACTGGGTTGGCTCGATGCGTGATGGCAGTCACGTGAATCATCGGAAGTGATTGTCCACCGACAAAAAAACCTGTGTCGCGAGAAATCGGCGAGCACTCTTGCCAAGTTTCCTCGGGGTTCACGTAGCCTTCGATAACGATCTCTACTGATGCGGGAACATCGATCGGAACCGATCTCGCAGGAACGACCTCGACAGACTTATTCCGTAAGAATCCTGCAAAAACTAGCCGATCGGTCCGTGCTGGCAGAGGAGCCCATGCCGCGACATGCATTAGTGGATCACCGCCGAGCACGATCGCCACCGGCATCTGTTGTCCGCGAGTTCGATATTCGGCCAACAACGACCACAACTCGGTTTGTTCATCGCCATGAATGAGCAATCCATCATGTCCGCAAACTTCAAGTGGCACGACTGAAACATGTCGATACGACGCGCTGTCGGTCGTGGAGTCAACTGAGTCTGCTTTCGGCGACCGTGTGTGAAGTTGCCCTGCCGTGATGACCGGTGCCGAGTCGCTCTGCCACATTTTGAGAATTGGTAGTTCGGCTAAGTTTACATCACGACCGACCTTCACCACTTGCTGGCACAATCCCGATTTCACAATCGTCGGAGGCCATTGAGACAGTTCGGCCAAACGCGGAAGCAGTTTCCAAGTCTCTACTATTCCGCGCGGCAACGAAATTGCCAGCCAGTCGTCGATGCGTCGGGTGAGTTGATCAAATGATAGCACTCCGAAAACAGAGCTAATTCGCCGAGGACTTCCCAAAAGGTTGGTCGCAACGGGGAGCGAATGCCCGCGCACATGGTCAAATAGCAGGGCGGGATTTCCGGGATGAGTGCGGCGGACACGATCAGTAATTGCGGCAATCTCGTGAATCAGATCGACTTCAGCCGACACACGCAGTAATTCGCCTTGATCATGCCATTGAGCCAAGTAGTCTGCCAAATGATCGCCCGACATGTTCACTCCCACCTCGCCACTCGAAGTGAAACGACATTAGTCTTGCTCGAGCTTCATCTTCAACGCGTCACGCTCTCTGCGAGTGACTTCCAAATCGAACATCAAGTACTTGATGTCCAAGCGTAGCTGAGAAAGAGCCTCTTGAACGAGCGACAGAATGCGGCGGCGGCGGCGGACGGATTCGACCACTCTACCATACGACGCTTCCAAATCCCGCTGCAGAGGCTCCGGAAGCCCAGCGATTTTTTGGGCGAGTTCAATCAATTCGCGAGGGAGATCGCTCTCGCCTGCGTCCGGAAATCGTGGTTGGTTGGTCATATCGTCGCAAACTCCTAGTCAACGTCTCCGCTACAAGGATCAGATTTTGTGCCAGAGGCTTAGAATCTACAAGTCACTTGACGGAACGTATTGTTGATATTGATGTTGCATCTTAAATACGGATTCCAGTCCTGTCGTATTGATTGCAACGATCGCAGCGGAGGTCATCTTGGCCTATTTCGCAACTCCCTGTAGAGTCCAACACTTACAGCATGAAGTGGGCACTCAACCGTCGCAACTGAAATGCGACGTTGTGGTAAGAAATCAACACGAGGTTGTTTCATAAATTCAACAACGCAGGGGTCGAAGCAATCCGGTTTTGCGGGTCGCGCAAACTCTCATGGACGAGATGACGAAGCCAAGAACGGACCAACAACACACGTCGCAGCTCAGGCTGTGGCGATGTGTCGTCGTTTGGTTTTGCTTCGCCCTGCTTCTGCCTGTGATCACTTGCTCTGAAGAGTACGAAGAAGGATTCGACAGCCAGAAACCCACTTGGAAGATCCGCGTCACCGAAGGAGAAATTCATCGTGTTGACCAACGCCGAGTCACTTCGGGAATGCGTCAGGGGACAGGAGCCGAGTACTTCGCGTTCCATGTCACTGATGGGCCGACAACGGTCCTGTTGGATCATCGACTTCCAGTCTCGCGAGCAATTGACGACGTCAAACTGAAGTTAATGATCCGCTCGAACAAGAATGGGGCAACTGTCAGCTTCCGTGTGGTCTTTCCAAGACAATTTGATCCGAGAACTGATCCCAGTGCGGCGCAGCAATTGAAGTTGCCCTTGAGAGGAACGACATACACTCAATCGCCGAAGTGGCAAGAGTTGAGCGTCGGCGTGACGTCGAAGAATTTGCAAGAACAGAGTCGTCTACTGCGAGCGAAATTAAAACCCGCATCACTCGATCTGCGTGATCCTGTTGTCGATCGAGTCAGCTTGGAACTGACGCTTGACGTCGGCCAAACCGAGTTATTTTTGGATGATCTAGTGTTCGGGCCAGTGGTTCCTCCGACCGCTTCCGTAACGGACGCGAAAGCGATCACGGTCGGCGATGAATCGGCTCCGTGGCCAGTGACGTTTCAACTGGACAGACTTTTGATTGACGGTAGACCTTTTTTTCTAAGAATGCTCCCATATCACAATGAATCGCTCGACATGCTGCGCGATTCGGGCTTCAACACCGTCTGGATTCCCGATGCAGGCGATGTCGAGTTGCAGCGTTCGCTGAAAGAGCGCGGACTTTGGGGGGCTGCGATTCCACCTCGATTGCAGTCATCGACGGGACAATTGCTCAATGGCAACGAGGCGAGCTTACTGCCGATTCCGCGCGACCGGGACAACATCCTGATATGGAATCTCGGAGTTGCGATGCCGGCTGATGCTCGACGAGATGTGCTGCAATGGATTACTCAAGTACAAAGCGCCGACCGTGACCGGCATCGACCGATCATGGCCGACGTACTAGGCGGTGAGCGAATTTACTCGCGGCATCTCCAAGTTCTCGGCAGCAGTCGGCATGTGTTGAACTCGGATCAGTCGCTCAAATCTTTTCGCGAGTCGCTCGACCATCACCGCAAACTCGCACGCCCCGGCAGCTTCATGTTTACATGGCTGCCGACGGAAGCGTTGCCTGACGTTTCTCGTCAACGGCAGATTGCAGGATTGATCCCGATGATCATCGAACCGGAGCAACTGCGTTTACTCACATATGCTTCACTTGCCGCAGGCTATCGCGGTTTAGGTTTTTCACTCAGTGAGTCGTTGGAATCAAAAGCTCCGGGTGCTGAAGAACGGCGTCTCGCAATCTCGCAACTCAACTTCGAGTTAGAACTCCTTGAATATTTTCTCGCCAGCGGAACGTTGATTGAACAACGTCAGTTCGTGATCGATGCTCCAAGTTCGCATAACGTCGCATTTCGGAACTCGGCGATCTCGCGAGCCGATCGTGAAATTCAACAAGCGGCTCACACGTCAACGTTGCGACGCGAAGCGCGTTTACGCAGCGAGCTAGAAGCCGCAGTCTTTCGTACGAACAACGCAACGTTGTTACTGCCGGTTTGGTATGAGCACGACGCTCAATTCGTACCCGGAAAGATGGCCGCTCCGGGCGCGACGATCGATGTCGCAAGCGTGCCAGATACCGCTCAAGCGTGGGAAGTCACGACCACACGCATCATCAATCTGCCAAGCGAACCGATCCCGGGAGGACGGAAAATTCGCTTGCCTCAGTTCGACATGACGGCGGCGATCGTCGTCACTTCTGATCGCAGCGTGGTTGAGAACCTCAAACGCAAAATGGAGTCAATGCAGGCTCAAAGCGCGCGAGTCCAGATTGACCTCGCGAAGGCGAAACTCAATCGAGTACGGATCGCTGACGACGAATTGACGAAGTTGGGAGTTGGCCTCACTGACGCTCCGCAGTTGCTCGCGCAAGCTCGCCGACTTTTACAAGATGCCGAGACCCGATTTCCTGCCGAAGCGATCGAACGAGTTCAGGCTCAAGCAAGAGAGTCCGGCCAGCGTGCATCCGCCAATTCAGCGAATGTCGTCATGCTGAAAAAGAACTTCGATGAGGCGGCGCGACTTAGCCAAGCAAGTCTGCAGTCGCTCCGAATTCTGCAACGAGCGCATTGGGAGACCGCGACGCTTCGATTGAATTCACCGATCAGTAGTCCGCACAGTTTGTGTTTTCAGACGTTGCCCGATCACTGGCGATTGGTAGCAAACCTCGGCAAAGCGGCAACTCGCGATTCGATCAACCTATTGCCAAAAGGTGATTTCGAAGTGCTCGACTTCGCCGCGCTGGCCCGTGTTGGTTGGCAGAAACTTGTTTCGCCCGATCTCGTCGGCATTCGCTCCGATGCGCTCGTGTTTGCTGCACCGGGTCGAGATAGTCGTTGCCTGCGGCTCTTCGCAGCTCCCGATACGAATACCGATATTCCCAGTGTTATCGATACGCCACCGATCACGATTGTTACTCCGCCAATCCCCGTGCGAGCCGGTCAAATTTTGCACATCAGCGGAAGCGTTCGCATCAGTTCGCCGATCATGGGGAACATCGATGGTGTTACGCTCAGCGATAACCTCACCGGTATGACTGGCGCATGGCGTGAAACACAAAAACGGGAATGGCAAAAAATCGAACTGCTGCGTGAAGCCTATCAAGACGGTGATTACTCGCTGACCATCACTCTCCACGGCGTCGGCGACGTGCAGTTCGACGACCTCCGCGTCATCGCTCACGACCTGCCTGATCCGTCGGCGGTTCCGTCGAATGCCGACTCACATCCTGAATCGGCCACGAAACCCGGACGTTTTGATTTCCTGCAACGTCTGCCGAAGTTTCCGCAGCGGGCGAAGTGACACAGTGCAATGTTCATTGCACATCAGATTGAATCCGCCGCTTTCTATGCACGCTTCAATGTTGTCTCGGCGGCAATCGCCTTCAACAGCTCATCCGCAAACGCCGGCATCTCGCTCAATTCGCCGGCGATCTCGGGATCGGCGAAGACGCGGACTCTTTTGACGAAGTCATCGAACTGCGTCTTCGCCAGCGCATCAACCACCGGCGAGACGCAGTGAAGCGGGCGATACAGCTTTTCTTTCGGGAAGTAGATCGAAACGTTGAACTCCACTTCGCGATGCGGCGGCGGGGCGTCCAGCAGAATCGCGACCGGCGACAAACGGCGTCCCAGCACGCTCGACAACGACTCGCACAAACGCCGGCCGCAACGGACGAGGAATTCATACGGCTGCCCGGCCAATTGCGAATACACATCGGGATGCAGCGAGTGCGTGTATTCGACCACGCGTTTGAACAATCGCCGCTTCGGCCCGAAGACCCCTTCGGCCAGCGTCTCGCAATCCGTGCCGCGAGCCGCCTGACGCAACTCGCGAATCGTGTCCGCTTCGGTCAGCTCGAAAAACGAACGCAACTCAAACTTGTGCCGCAACTCGAAGAAGCTGCGCGCGAACATCGCCGTTCCCGACCGCACCGCGTGATGCCAGTAAACCTCGCTGAACATCACATAGCGAGCGAAGACCATCAGCTCGGCCGCCGTCTTTCCCTTCGCGCTCAATGCCAACCCGTCACCCGCTTCGTTGACCAGCAGCGATTGAATCAGCCGCTGTTTGTCGAAGTGCCGCCCATACGGCACGCCGCAGTGCAGGCTATCGCGATCGAGGTAGTCCATCTTGTCGATGTCGATCGGCCCCGACAGGATCGAACGCATCAGCCTCAACGGCACCGTGTCGGTCTTCGCGACGAGCACATCCAGCACCTCTGCCGGATCAATTTGCCATTCGTCGCGCAGCACCTGAGCCAGCTCGCGATGCGGCTTGAGAAACTCCGCCGCGAACGCCTCGTGATGCTGTAACTCCGGCAGATCCATATCTTCGATCGGGTGACAGAACGGCCAATGCCCGAGGTCATGCAGCAGCGCCGCGACCATCAAGACTTCTGCTTGATGCGTATCCACGACCGCCGTGAAACGCGGATCGCGCCCCAACTGCCACAGATACTTCAAGGCGTTGAGGAACACTCCCAGCGCGTGCTCAAACCGCGTGTGAGTCGCCCCCGGATACACGCGCGACGTCAGCCCAAGCTGCGAGATATGCGCCAGCCGCTGAAACTCCGCCGTATCGACCAACGCGCGGACTCGCGGCGTAAACGGCACATCCAACTCGACGGGGATACGCACCAACCCGCGCCCCGCTTCGAGGTTCATCAACTCTGGAATGTGGCTGTAGGGATGAGGCATTGGTGAGGAAATTTCAGACTTGAGGTTTCAGATTTGGTTCTTGGTCACTTCCCCAACGCCACCGCCCCCGGCACTTCTCCCGTCTGTGATGGCGGCGACGACGAACGGTTTCCAGCCAGCACGGCGATTGCTTCTAGCAGCATCAGCATCGCGAGCACCAAAAGTACGAGTCCGATCCACGGTACGACTTCTTGCGGAGGCGCAAACGATCCCGCCTGGTTGAAGAACCTAGGCCACGTCATCGAAACCAAAGCCCATGTGCTCATGACATACATCAACACGGTCGGAATCCCAGTCACGAACCAGACCCACTTAGCTTGATATGTCCTCCACAGCCACACCGTGACTCCCAACAACGTCAACGCGGCGAGCAGTTGGTTGCTGGCACCAAACAGATTCCAGAACGCCTGCCAGATCGGAGGAAGAGCCTTGCCGTTTTCATCCACGCCCGGCTTCAGCAAGAAAAAGAGCGGCGCACCGGCAGTCAACGCGGTCCCTAACCAGCGTCCGAAGTTGTTCTGCAAACCGGTCAACTCTTGAATGATGTAGCGGCCCAATCGCGTGCAAACATCGAGCGTGTCGTAGATAAACGTCGTGAAGGCCATCAGCGCAAACGAGACGCCCAACTTCTTACTGATTCCGAGCACCTCCAAAAAGTTGCCGATGCCTAGTGCGTAAATCAAATTCGGTTTTGGCGCGAGCTTTCCTTCGGCGTTGAACAAAACCGGTGCGTTTTTCGCGAGCATCATCACGCAGCACAGCGACACAATCGCGACCATTCCTTCGAGCAGCATCGCACCGTAACCGATCGTCTTCGCGTCGGTCTCTTTAGCGAGCTGTTTCGATGTCGTGCCTGAGCAAATCAGCGAATGAAACCCGCTGCAAGCTCCGCAGGCGATGGTGATGAACAACATCGGGATCATGCTTTGTCCATTCAATCCGGTGAGGCCATTGAATGCGGGATATTGAATTGTTTCGCCGCCGAGCATCAGTCCCAACGCACCGCCTGCCAAAGCCACATATAAGAAGTAGCCGCCCAGATGCCCTCGCGGTTGCAGTAGCATCCAAACGGGAACGACTCCCGCCACCAAGCAGTATGACAACAACAGCACATCCCAAATCCGACGGGCATTGTCCGGCGTCGTCTGCAAAACCGATTGCAAATCAAAAGGCAAAAGTTGACCGGCCCAAATCGAAACGCCGACAAGAGGTAGAAAAATCGCGGTCGCCCAATTAAGTGACAACTTCGTGTAACGCAGAAGCAAGCCCATCACGATTGGCAAGACGAGATACATCAGCGACGACGTCGCGATGCCGCCGCCAGTAACAACTTCACCGTTTTCTAGTTCTTGCCGACCGATAAACGCCGACGCAGTTAGGTCCGTAAAAGCCACGATGATGTAGATCAATGCGATCCAGACGAAACTCAGAAAGAGAATGTAAGACCGCTTCGTCATGTGATCGCGGACGACTTCCGCAATCGATCGTGCTTTGTGCCGGATCGACGCTGTCAAAGATGTCAGGTCATGCACGCCGCCAATGAAAACGCAGCCAACCAAAATCCAAATGAGTGCGGGAACCCAGCCGAAGGCGACTCCCGCCAAAATCGGACCGACGATTGGTCCAGCCGCAGCGATCGCTGAGAAGTGTTGGCTCAACAAAAACTTCGACTCAATTGGTTCAAAATCGAGTCCGTCGTTCAGTTCCACGGCTGGCGTTGGTCGATTCGCGTCTAGTTGCAATAGTCGAGCCAGAAGTCGACCGTAGGTCACGTATGCAATCGACAACAAAACGGCGGAAACCAAAACCACAGGCAACAAACTCATCGCCATTCCCTTTTGGAGTGCGGCAGCTCAACGCCGCGTTGGATCATTTTGCAACCACAGACCATCATGCAATTCGTGGCAATGCCGCATGTACTTAGCCGCCACGCGGAGCGATGACGGCTAGGTAAAACCTCTTCACGATGCGGTCGCATGATCCCGACCGAAGAAAGCCATGTCGAGCCACCGCGTGGAAACTCGCGGATCGTTCGGGTATCACACTCGCCACTTTCTGAACAACGATTTGGAAATGATTGGAGAAGCGTTGTGAGTATCACTCCCGAAGAGATCACGTTGGAACTGATGCGACAGTCCTTGACCGCTGCGGTGGTGTCGGATGCGCTGGATAGCTTGGGGCATCGTCACCATTCTCCGTTGATCCCACTACTACCGCTGACGGTGACCGATCGAGTGCTCGTTGGCCGCTGTAAGACATCGCTGTGGGCGGACATGGCTCACACAGATCCAAAGCCCTATGAACTGGAACTTGCCGCCGTTGATACGTGCCAAGCGGATGACATCTTGATCTGTGCTGCGAGTGGTTCGAATCGATCTGGTATCTGGGGCGAACTGCTCAGCACTGCGGCTAAGAATCGCGGCTGCGTGGGGGCGATTGTAGATGGGATGGTCCGAGATGTTCGGCAAATGATAGACATGGAATTTCCTGTTTGGGCTCGCGGAACAAACTTGCTCGACAGTTTACATCGGCAACGAGTCATCGACATTGACGTCACCGTTGCGATTGATGGGATTGAGTTCCGTCCGGGAGACCTCGTCATTGCTGACATCGACGGTATCGTCGTTGTCCCTCGGGAACTGGAAGTGGAAGCAATCCGGCGTGCCTGGGAAAAGGTCCATGCCGAAAACATCACTCGCGACGCAATCCTTGGAGGAATGCTGGCGGGTGAGGCGTATCGCAAGTACGGTGTGCTTTGACTCAAAAGTATTGAACAGAAAGAAAACGCACGACACGGTTTTGGAGTGACTCAGACGTGACGCAGTCAAATAATTGGCGAGTTGGATTTATCGGCGCGGGCAAAATGGCAACGGCACTTGCTCGCGGACTTGTCGCGGCAGGCTTTTCGACGACAGACCAGATCGTTGCTAGCGATGTTTTTCCCGCAGCAAGAACGCAGTTTGCAGACGAGACTGGGGCTCGTGTTGTTGATTCAAATGCAGAAGTCGCAACTTCTGCACAGATTTTGATTCTGGCGGTTAAACCGCAACGGATGAGCGGCGTCCTGGCCGAACTGCAACATCATTTGACTGCCGATCATTTGGTGATTTCGATCGCCGCAGGAATATCGCTGAACGCGATCCTATCTGTGCTCGGCCACCACACTCGATTGGTGCGAGTCATGCCAAACACGCCTTGTTTGATTGGCGAGTCTGCAAGTGGTTTCGCAATTGGCGGAGCAGCGACCGCTAACGACAAGACCTTGGTCGAACGACTGCTGTCTTCTGTCGGCGTGGCAGTCGCCGTCGACGAAAAGTTGCTTGATGCCGTGACGGGACTATCGGGAAGCGGTCCTGCTTATGTCTATCAAATCATCGAAGCGCTGAGCGACGGAGGAGTTCGGGTTGGCTTGCCACGCGACATCGCCACGAAGCTCGCCGCTCAAACGGTGATGGGGGCGGCGAAGATGGTGCTCGAAACAGGTCAGCATCCCGGAGTTCTGAAAGATGCCGTGACGAGTCCCGGTGGAACAACGATTGCCGGCCTGCACGCCCTCGAGCGGGGCGGGCTGCGAGCATCGCTGATGAACGCGGTCGAAGCGGCCACGAACCGCTCGAAGGAATTGGGACAGATGTCGTAATGCGTTTGCGATGAGGAGTACTTGAATGCCGGAATCGTCCTCGCAATCACAGAAGCCATTTGCAACGGCGGTTGATTCTGTGGATTCGTCGGAGCATCAACCGACTGTCGCAATCCCGCGAAGCAATTTGGTTCCGCAAACGCCGACGTCAATCACTCAAACATTGTCCAAGAGTCGGATCGCAGGAGGCGGCGCAGTTAGCGGGTTGATGCGAGCGGTCGAATGGCAGAACAAGGAACTCGGTGAGTTCCGATTGCTCAGACGCATTGGTGGTGGCGGCATGGCCGAGGTGTGGCTCGCCGAGCAGAAGTCACTCAAGCGGCAGGTTGCCGTTAAGGTGATGCGACCTGACATCCAAGCGGATGAAACATGTCGTCGGCGATTTGAGCAAGAAGCTCACGCAGCGGCGGGCCTCAACCATCCGAACATCGTCCAGGTCTTTGCGATCGGTGAGGCAGAGGGGATTCGCTACATCGCTCAGGAGTATGTCGCCGGAATGAATATGCGGGACTACATCGCCAAGAAAGGCCCGCCTACTTTCGAAATCGCGTTGCATCTGCTGAAGCAAATTACCGGAGCACTTCAGGCTGCAGCCGAAGCCGGAATCGTGCATCGCGATATCAAACCTGAAAACATTCTGCTCACCAAAAAGGGAATCGCCAAGATTGTCGATTTTGGGCTCGCAACACTGATGCAAGGGGGCGATCTGCGACTGACTCAAGCAGGCATGACGATGGGGACGCCGCTTTACATGAGTCCCGAACAGGTTCAAGGAAAGAAGGTCGATCATCGAAGCGACCTGTATTCGTTGGGAGTCACGACATTTCACTTGTTGGCGGGACACCCTCCGTTTCGCGGTGAGACGGCGTTTGCTGTCGCATATCACCAGGTGAATTCGCAACCGCCATCACTCGCCGAACTGCGACGTGACTTGCCGAAATCGATCTGCGAGATCGTCCAACGAATGATGGCAAAGCAACCCGAAGACCGCTTTCAATCGGCTGCAGAACTGTTGCGTGAACTGCGCGACATCGACAAACAAGTCGTGACAGTGAGCGAATGTCTGGCCGGCGCGAGCCAAGTTGACCGAACGAACGTCAACAATGTTCGCGGCCAACTTCAGCGCACCCTATCCTGGTTGAGCCCGGTCTCTCACCCGTGGGCCTCATTCTTAATCTGGGGAGCAATAATTGGTGCCGTTTCTGCCTCGGTCGGAGCGAGATCCGATCGCCCGTCGGCGTTGAGGCAACCGATTCAGAATCTGACTCACGTGGCAAAGAAATCGACGATTGCCGAACAGCTCAGTCTTGCGCGGCGAGAAAACACAGACGATGCGTGGCAGGCCGTGCTGACGTTGTTTCCTGGAGATGCACTTGAAAATCATGAAGCTCGGCAGGCATTGATCTTTCGGCAGCTACGACAACAGCGATTCGAGGAAGTGAAGCGGCTCTGTCGTGAAATCACCGGAGCCCGCGACGCTCCGCCAACAAATGTTATGGCTGCTGCCTGGGCCGCTCTCGCATTGGCAGAAGGGCTGACGGGGAATCGTGAAGAAGCACGGAAGATTGCTGACCGTGAAGTCCGACCACGGATGCAAGTGCTGTCGATTGATCTGCGAGACTGGCTCCAAGAAATCCTCGAACCACGCCGTTTGCCACCAAATGGCTCGCCGGATATGCGCGACCAACGGGGGCCACGACGTCGGCCAGAGTTTGATGGTCGACCTCCAGAGCCCGATCGACGTCCTCCTCCACGAGAGGCAAACGAACGTCCTCGATTCGTTGATTGAAGCGAGCGTGCGCGGTCGGTACAGTCCGCCGAACTTTGCTCTTTGCCTCTTGTCGGACTTGATCACCCATGACCATCGCGACTGCTTCGGCCGCTGCTGGGGTGCGTTGGACCAAGAAACATCTGCTCGGTTTGGAAGAGCTTTCCGCCGACGAAATCACTCTTATTTTGGATCAGGCCGCCGAATTCAAACGACTGGCCGCCGAGGGTGAGACGAAACTGAGTTCCCTCAAAGGGACCGTCGTCGCCAACTTATTCTTTGAGCCGTCCACACGCACGAAGACGAGTTTCAGCCTCGCGGCGAAACGACTGAGTGCCGACACGGTCGACTTCACCGCTTCGACGAGCAGCCTCTCAAAAGGAGAAACCTTTTACGATACGGCTCAGAACATCGAAGCGATGGGAGTCGACCAAGTCGTCGTGCGACACAGCACGTCGGGCGCGCCACATCTGTTGTCGAAGTTGCTCAAAGCGAGCGTTCTCAACGCGGGCGACGGGACTCACGAGCATCCGACTCAAGGACTGCTCGACATTTTCACGATCCGACAACATCGCCAGAAAATCGCCGGACTGACCGTCGCGCTGGTCGGCGACATCCTGCACAGTCGCGTCGCGCGATCGAATATCTGGGGCCTGAAAAAACTCGGTGCGCGAGTCATCGTCTGCGGCCCATCGACATTGATCCCCGCACATGTCGAGCGACTTGGCGTTGAGGTTTCGAACAATCTCGACGAAATCCTCGGCGAGTGCGATTGCATCAACTTACTGCGAATTCAGTTCGAACGTCAGCGGAGTGCGTTCTTCCCGTCGATCCGCGAATACGCCCATTTCTTCGGCATGAACGGCGACCGCATCCGCCGAGCGAAATCCGACGTCTTGATCCTCGCTCCCGGCCCGATCAATCGCGGAGTCGAGATCACCCCCGAAGTGGCCGACGGCCCACACTCAGTCATTCTCGATCAAGTCAGCAACGGCTTGGTGATCCGCATGGCGTGCCTCTTCCTGCTGCAACAACGGCGTCAAGAACTCGGAAACAATTGATTTGTAACAATGATTGGGACGAATTCTTCAAAAGATGAGGACTCACAAACGTGTCGAAGTCGGTCAACCAAAAGCCGAGTTTCAAGGAGCACGCCGGAATATATTTCTTTGGACTTCTGGGAGGATTCACCGGTTTGTTTCTTGGCTTCGGTGTGGTCTGCGTGTTCTTTACAGCCGTCGCGTCGCTCCTTGGTGCCGAGCCTTGGAGGGCGATCTTTTACGCAGCCGGATTCATCGTTGTATGCGGGCACTTAGGAGCGATCAGTAGCGTCATTTATCTGCAAGAAGAGAAGGACAAACGCTGTGTGAGCTACCAAACGTTGAATGAAGAGTGCGGTGGCTCCCTGCAAGCGGACGTAAACTACCTGAGTACAGACCAGTTTCAAAACAGAATCAATACGAAGCTATGAGCACCACACTTATCCGCGGCGGGCGCATTATTGATCCGAGTCAGGGTATTGATCGGGTCGGAAATTTGTTCTTGCGGAACGACCGTATTGAAGGAATCGACACTGGGGCCGCTGTTGCGGATCACGTGATTGATGCCAGCGGGCTTATCGTCTGTCCGGGACTGATCGACATTCATGTCTCGCTACGCGAACCGGGTGATGAAAAGGACGAGACGACGGCATCCGGAACGGCTGCGGCGCTGGCTGGCGGGATGACATCGGTCGCTTGTATGCCGGATACCTCGCCGGTGATTGATACTCGCGCGGCAGTTGAGTTCATTCAGTTGCAGTGTGCTCGCGCGGGACATTGCAACGTATTCCCGCTGGGCGCCGTCACCAAGAATCACGACGGCAAAGAACTGGCAGAGATCGGCCAATTGGTCGAAGGTGGCGCGGTCGGGTTCACGGACGCAAAACAACCGATCGCCAACGCCGAGATCATGCGGCGAGCGCTCGAATACACGCGGATGTTTGGTCGGCCAATCTTCAATCATCCGCAGGTTCCTGAACTGGCGGCGAAGGGGATCATGCACGAGGGGTATTACTCGATGTTGCTGGGACTGCGCGGAATTCCCTCCGGTGCCGAGGTCATCATGGTGGCTCGCGATATCGCGTTGGCCGAGATGACCGGCGGCCTCGTTCATCTGATGACTGTCACGACGGCCGGCGCTATTGAGCACATTCGCCGCGCGAAGGAAAAGGGAATCCGAATTACGTCTGAGGTCACGCCCCATCATCTCGCACTGACTGATGCCGACCTGCGAAACTATGACACGAACTTCAAAGTCGATCCGCCGCTCCGCACGAAGGAGCATGTTGCGGCTTTGATCGAGGGATTGCGCGATGGCACGATTGATGTCATCTGCTCGGATCATCAACCGTTTGCTGAAGAAAAGAAACAAGACGAACTCGACATCGCCCCTGCCGGAGTCGTCGGCTTGGAAACACTGCTCCCGATTTGTGTAAAGACACTCATCGAACCGGGACATCTCACGTGGTCGAAGCTGATCGCAAAGCTGACCGTCAATCCGGCGAGCATCCTCGGCATCCAAAAGGGAACGCTCAAAAGCGGAGCGGATGCCGACATCACAATCATCGACCCAACCACCGCATGGCGAATTGACCCGACGAAGTTCCGCTCAAAAGGTCGCAACTCCCCGTTCGCCGGCTGGGAAGTCAAAGGCCGAGCACACACAGTCATCGTTGCAGGCAAAGTGCGGTATCACGTGTGACGCCCGCGTTCCGGAATTACTTGAAGCAATCCCCAGCCACCTATATTCAGGACTTTGCAGGTTCCGGATTCTTCGCAGCTGCGGGCAGTTTCTTAATGTCTGCGGGAGCAGCTTCGGCTTTGACTGGCTCATCTTTCGGAGCAATCGGTGGTAAGCCCGGAGTAATACGGTCGTTACCGGGAACATGAGACTGTTGCCAGCTGGTGACCGCTTTCAATTGGTCTGCCGAAAACTGCTTGCCAGCACCATTCAACACGTGAGCGGTCATTAGCACGACTTGCTCGTAAGCCTCTTTGACTTCTTTGGAACTTGGCAGAGCTTCCAAAAGTCCAGGCTTGCGCTTTCCGCCTGCGATTTTCAAATTTGCATTCGGGGCTTTGAACGCGAGATACAGGTTCAAGTAGTAATTGCTCCAAGCATCGCGCCCCGGCTTCGCATTGTAAGCCAATGACATTTGGTAGCCGAGATTGACCATCTCGTAAGCCACAGGTGCGAAGTTCAAATTTCCGTCTAAAGGCAGATAGCCAATCGCACGAGCCGCTTCGGTACGAACTTGCCAGTGCCGATTCTTGTCCGCCATCGCTTCGGCCAACACCTGCAGGATAACCGGACTTTGTTTGTTGCTAGGGTCGTAAACCACACCGGCAGCGCCGAGCGATTCAGCCAAAGCCATCTGATACCACCAGTGAGTTGTCTTCTTTACCAATTCTGGTGCCAACGCGATCGCGATTTCTGAACGGCGTTTGTCATTCGGATCCGCAAACCCGCCACGGCAAATCCGAGTCAGGCCGCGTACGGCAACGATCTTGATAACGATGTGCTGCTTCTCGTCTTTGATCACCTTCAACAAAACCACATAGGCACCAACATACGGAGTCGGCTCAATCCCCTTCTGAGGGTTGCCGTTGTCTGACTGCAATTGGCCCAGCAACAGCACGGCGTTGAGCCGCACCAGAAAATGGTTGTCCAGAATCTCAGCCAGTCGATCAGTCAACGATTTGAGAAAATACTCACGAGCGGCAGGAGTCTTGGCATAAGTGCGGATCGAATTCAGCAGACTCTTACGTAGGTCCGGCAATCGCTCTTTCGGGCCAGCGGGAGGCGCGACTTTCGGTTGCTCTCCCTTCGGTTCCTTTTTGACCGGTGTTTCTTCTTCTCGGAACTTCTTCAAAGTAAACCGGTAGACGTAATGCTTTGCCGCTGCGTCGAGTGCTTTCTTTTCGTCATCCGAGGGGTTTGTGGACTTGAGTGCGTTTTGAAACGCTTGCTCGCCACCCTTTTTACGGAACTCCGTTTCATCACCCTCCGTGAGGAGTTCTTTTGTGATGTCCATTTCCGGAGGGACTTCTTGGCCTTGTAGTAGGTTGCCGGGAAGCTCTTTCTCACCGGGCTGCCCTGCGACATCTTCCGGTCGGGCTTCGGCCGTATCGGCTGGACGGTTTTGACCAAACGCCAATGGGGCCAAGATCAACGTCAACACGACACTCCCGGCGCCGATGCGAACCGTTGATTTCAGTGATCGAATGCAGGCAAGTCGAACAGGCATACTACGAGAGCTTCGTGAGGAGATCGTCGAGTGACTGGCCACGAACGTTCGTTGGACAGCGTCATCACGCCCAACCGTTCCCTGTTTCTTTGCGAAAAAACCAAAACGACCGAGTTGAATCGTCAAGCCCGACCGTAAGGGGGCGACAAGGTACTGACAAGCCTTTGGTTTTGCCACGTTGCGGTCCTTCAACGGACGGATTGCCGTTTCAATTTCATGAAGCCTGTCACGTGGCAACAAAGAGTGAGCATTGGAAGGGACTAAAGAAGTGAACAATGTCGCCGGTGATTTCGTCCCCGGCAATCCGGAGGATTCAGTCTCCGGCAAGAAATGTAAAATGTTCCGCAAACCTATCACCGAATTTCCAAGAGTGTCAAGCCGCCCCCTCAAAAGCGAGGTTTTCGGACATCAATTGGTTTGCCACAATCCGAACGACCCACCGCAGTCGGTCGGATTACCAAACCCGTTGATTCGGGACATCTTGCCAAACCAGACTTTGTCGCTTCATGGACAGTGAATTCAATAACTCTCACTGCCTCACGGACAACTCTGCATTACGGACCACGACATGACCATTCTCTTCACCGATCCGATCTTTTTGGAACATGACACAGGGCGGCACCCAGAATCGCCGGAACGGCTCCGCCGCATCACCGCGAAATTGATCGACCAAAAGCGGCTTCAAGATCGACAACTTGGCAAAGTGGTCGCCGCGACTCAAGAACAACTGCTGCGAGTTCACGCAGCCGGACATATCGCACGAGTTGAACGTTTTTGCCGTGACGGCGGCGGGCGAATTGAAGCAGATACTGTTTGTAGTCGGCAGTCTTACGAAGCAGCGATTCGAGCTGCGGGAGCAGCATGTGCCGCCGTTGACGAGGTCTCGGCCGCTGATACGAAGCACCGCCGCGCGCTCTGTCTGATTCGACCACCGGGCCACCACGCGCTCGTCAATGACCCGATGGGCTTTTGCTTGTTCAATAATGTCGCTGTTGCCGCTCGTCATGCCCAACAAGCCTATGGTCTGCGGAGAGTCCTCATCGTTGATTGGGACGTGCATCACGGCAACGGAACTCAAGACATCTTCTACGAAGACGGTGATGTCCATTTTTTCTCGGCTCACCGATTTCCTTTTTATCCGGGATCAGGAGACAGCAACGAAACCGGAAAGGGCAGAGGGTTAGGAACCGTCTTTAATTTGCCGGTCAAATTCGGAACATCGCGGCGCGATTACCTCGCACGTTTTGAAACGATGCTGACTGATGTCGCGAAACGCTGCCAACCGGAGATCGTTCTGCTGAGCGCCGGATTCGATACTCACGCGAAAGACCCCGTTGGCTCGCTCGGACTGGAATCCGAAGACTTCCACAAACTGTCTGAGTCCGTAATCGGTATCGCGAAAGAGTATTGCGGCGGAAAAATCGTTAGCTTGCTGGAAGGTGGCTACAACGTCGAAGCGCTCGCCGAATGCGTGGCGATTCACCTCGCTGAACTCGACAAGGAATAGCCTGGATTACTCGAGGGTTACTGCGAACAAGACGCACTGGCGAGTGGTCGATCGCTAAATCACAGATTGTCTCCCGTGCTCACTTTAAGTCACCTGCGGGAAGACCGCTACAAACTTCAGATTGCGATTGGTTTTCATCGGCAGACTCGGTCAGTATCATCCCACCCTCTTCGTGGACCGGGTCGGTCGAGCTTCGGCTGACGGTCATTCGATTTGCCTTTTGAGATACATACTTCAGCCATGTCCGCTCGATTTGAACAAGCCGAGTTGTTGAAGAAACAATACACCGACAAATTCGTCGTCGTTAAGCCGGGTGTGCCCGAACTCAAGCGTTTTCAGGGACTCACGGGAGTCGTGAAGACGGTCAACATGAGTTGCCGCGCATTGGTGATGTTCGACGGCCCGGCCGACATCGGTTGGTACGATATCGACCCGGCCTATCTGACCGTTGTCGATGCGCCTGCTCCGAAGAAAGTTGAAGCTAAAGCCGAGAAGGCCGCTCCGCTCGAAAAAGCTGGCACTCCGGCTGCGAAGGCTCCCGTCGGAGAAAAGAAACTCAGTCCTCTCGAAATGATCCGCCAACAGGGAGCTAAGACTGCCGGCGCAACTAGTGTTGCCGCCGCTAGTACGCCGTCAGCGGCAGTGGCTGCTCCCGCGGGAAAGAAGCTCTCGCCACTCGAAATGATTCGCCAACAAGCAGCGCTCAAATCCAGTGGTGCTCCAGCACCTGCCACTGAATCAGCACCTGTACCAGTTGCTGAAGCCGCTGCTGTGGCCGTTGATGCTCCAACTCCTGTTGAAACACCGAAGCCAACTGCCCCGAAGGTCGCCGATGGCAAGAAGCTTTCGCCGATCGAACAAATTCGAGCACAGGCTGCGGCTAGAGCCAACAAGTAGCCATTGTTGACGTGGTTGTTTTTGCTGCGTTTTATGTTCAACGATTTCAGAAGTGGTTGTTTAACGGCCAACTCGCAACTTCAACTTAGGTCGTTCGAGCACACGGCCTAGGAAACAATTCGGCCCCCGCGAACGATCAACGCTGTCGGATGAGTCGTGTCCAACTCGCTGCGAAACATTGTTGTGTTTGAACCCCGGTCGCGCTGGGAGCCGGAGTTGCAGCGGCAGTTCGGAAATGAGGCCGTTCGAGTTTGTGGATGCCGGACAATCAAAGAACTTTCGTCGCTTGTCTTCCCGAAAACGATCATAAATACGGTGAACGCAACGGAAATCTCTGATGTCGTAGTCTTGCAAGTTTCTGAAAACGCCGCCTCCTGTTTGCAGTGGATCACGGGTCTCGCAACACAGCCACAAGCTCCGGCAGTCGTCGTTCTCTGTTCGCCGGAGTCGGCTGAACTCGAATGGGCCTTGCGCGACGCTGGCGTTCTCGAAGTGATGATCGATGAGTATTCCGGACAACGACTCGCACGCTGTTGCCGCCGCCTCTGGTAGTCCACGCCAACCGATCGTTGTTTGTGCTCACCCCGACTGCTACAAATCCGCACGCTTCAAGCCGTCGCCGCAAGCTGCCAGCTTGTGAGCACTCTTCGGCAAGCTGGCAGCTTGCCGCCACGTCAGAAACCGCCTACCACTCACTGAAAAGACTATGACCGAACTCGAAATCCGCGCGAAACTTGGCTCCCTGGTCGAACCCGAACTGGGGCTCGCATACGACCGTCTCGGCTTGATCAACACCATTCAGATCACCGCCGACACCATAAAAATTGACGTGCAACTTCCAACCCCAGCCTATCCCGGTCGCGAGCGAATCGGCGATGCAATCTGCACGGCGATTTATGCCTTATCCACCACTCGCAAAGTGGACGTGACTTATTCCTGGAAAGTCCTTGGTAAAGAGACCGGCGGGAAGATCGGCCTGCGAATCAAGAACGTCATTGCGGTCGGCAGCGGCAAAGGTGGCGTTGGTAAGAGCACAACCGCAGCATCGCTCGCTTATGGACTGAAGCATTTCGGAGCGAAAGTCGGACTGCTCGATGCCGACGTTTATGGCCCCAGCATCCCGCATCTGACGGGATCGAAGGGAACGCCGATCGTCAAAGAGTTTGAACTCGAAAACGGTCAGAAGATTCAGCGGCTCGAACCGATCGAAGCAGACGGCATGAAGATCCTGTCGATCGGTTTTCTCATTCGAGAAAACCAGGCGGTCATCTGGCGCGGTCCGATGTTGCATAAACTGCTGACTCAGTTCCTCCAAGAAACTGATTGGGGCGATCTCGACTATCTCATCATCGACCTGCCGCCCGGAACCGGTGACGTGTCGCTGACGCTGTCGCAACTTTTGGGGCTCGCCGGTGCGGTCGTTGTTTGCACGCCGCAGAAGGTCGCACTGCTCGATGCCATCAAAGCGATCAGCATGTTTGATCAAGTCAAAATTCCGGTGCTCGGCATCGTTGAGAACATGACTGGCGACATCTTCGGTCGCGGTGGTGCAAAAGCGAAAGCGGCAGAACTCGGCCTCCCATTCCTCGGTGAGATTCCGATCGAAGCCACGATCCGCGTACGTGGTGACGATGGCAAGATCGCATCGCTGGTCGAGGAAGACAATCCGGCGCGACCATACCTTCTCCGCATGACCGAAAACGTCGCGATGCAAATCGTGAAACGAGTCGTGCTCGACGCGCCACTGCCAACGCTAGAGATTCTGTAATTCAGTTGAACTCAATGTAGGATGGGCACTCTTGCCCGTCTTTTGAGAACGCGAGACGGGTAGCAGTGCCCGTCCTACGGCCCTTCAAACAACAACTCACAAACTCGCCCCAAATCTTTTCCGATCGAGGCTGTTGTCGCTCCGTCGCGGAGCGGGACGTTGTTGACGAAGAGGGCGAACGCCCAAGTTTCACCTGATGCGGTCGTTAGATATCCGGCAAGCGCCTTGCTCGTCAGCAGCGAATTGCCATTCATAACGTTATCCCAAAACAGCGTTCCGGTCTTCGCGTTCGCTTTGTCTTTCGCAGGGCTTTCAGGACCGACCGCTTTCGCCAACGTTCCATCGACTCCCAGTCGAGGCAACGCCTTTCGGTACGCTTCAAAGTCCGGTCGAGTCGCCATGTATTTTAAGAGTTGCACGGTCGCTCGTGGCGACGTGTAGTCCGCTCGATCACCTCCGGCACCACCTCCGAACGAAATCGTGTTCGCTTCGACTCCCGCTTTTTCGAGGAACTTGTGTTGAAGTTTCAGGCCATCTTTCAAAGTCCGGCCACCGTTCTTCGCAGCCACGATCAAGGGAAGCGTGCTCGCATGGAGGTTGTGGCTCACTTTCAAAATCAGTCGAGCATTCTCGGCGAACGGCGGCGAAACGTGTTTCGCAACGCTGGGCAGTTTGACCGTCTCATCGCGCGGTGGCAGCTTGCCGATCGGGTGATCGGCTTGCAGCGAGGCATCGACAGAAACGCCGACTCGTTGCAACGCTTCGATCAACAGGGTCCGAGCGTGTGAGACCGCATCGGCAACTTCCATCACTCGCAGAACCGGTTTGTGACCGGCCGGAATCTTGCCGCGAATACTGAACCGCCCTGCCCCGTAGTCGCGGATCGACGACTCAACGGTCCCCTTGCTGTCTACCGTTTCGACGTGTGTCTCGATGCGAATTGCGGCTGACTGCGGACGCCAAGTGACCTTTGCTGGCTGGCTGACCTCGGTCGCTTCAATCGTAAAGTCGATGAGGTTGTCGTTGATATAAATCGGAGTCAGTCGCCCCGGCCCGCTGCCGGTTCCCTCGGCCTTCTCGAAGAGCCGATCATCAATGAGCACGTCGCCGCGAACTCGCTTAATCCCGGCCGCCGCAACTTGCTTGGCCAAATCGTTCAACCCTGTGAGCGGGTCTTGTGGAGTGAGTTGCGACTCCGAACCGCCTTTTGAGTAAGTGTGATCGCCGTCCGTGAAAGCAATCTCACCGGTCTCAGTCGTCCGTCCGCCCAAAGTCAGGTCACCGCTCGCGATCAGAATCAGATCGCCGGTCAATTCTCCTTTGTCGTTGACCTCACCGCGTCGCACGATCGGCGTTTCAAATCGAAAGTCCGCTCCCAACGCATCGAGAGCCGATGCCACCGAGTAACACTTCGTCACCGAAGCTGGAGCAAACAGCTTGTCAGCATTCAATTCATGCCGCACTTCCCCCGTCTTCAAATCCACCGCCAGCAAACCCCAGTGAGCCGTCTTGTATCGCGGCGCGGCAATGAACTCGCTCACCTTCGGCGGGACAGAATCAGCCGCAATTCCGAGGCAGCAAAGAGAGAGGGAGGCACAGAGCGAACTGAGATAGAAAAGACGGAATGCACGATTCATCAATCACCCCGTAGAAAATGAAAAGCGTTTTACGAGTACGAAGATAGAACCGCAGAGAACGCGGGGTTCGCAGAATCAGACGGTGCCGTCCTCTGCGATCTCTGCGTCCTCTGTGGTTTAGGTTGCGTTTGTGTTGGGCGTTACGCTACCGAATCCGAATCTTGAACGGCATCAGCATTAGGCGGCTTTCGCGGGCGAGGCGGTTGACTTGCATCGCGTGGCGAAGGTCTTCGGCGAGGTCGGGCGAGATGGCGTTGAGCATGTTGCTCAACGCGGCTTCTGTCGCGCCATCGACTCGCGTTTGCTCATCGGGATTGATCGGGCCGAGCAATGATTCAAACGGGCTGATCGGGCGCGGAAGGATCAATCGTTCGACCTTCTCATCGGGGCCGAGCTTTGCCAGTTGCTTCGCGTGTTCGACGGCGTCGTCGAGCGTTCCCAACTTATCCACCAGGCCGAGCTTCACGGCTGTCGCACCGGAATAAATTCGACCTCGCGCCAACTTCTCCAACGCGGC
The DNA here is from genome assembly GCA_026400935.1 of Planctomycetia bacterium. Taxonomy (GTDB): domain Bacteria; phylum Planctomycetota; class Planctomycetia; order Planctomycetales; family Planctomycetaceae; genus SXKJ01. The sequence continues at coordinate 26,503 of JAPLNX010000522.1, forward strand.
GACTTCCATCTTGCGACCCTTCGCCGCCTTCTCGGTGAACTGCTTGTAGATGTCGAAGAGCAGCTTCGTCATCGCTGCTCGTTCGCTGTCGTTGAACGGAGTCAGAGTGCTCATCACGCCGGAGTTCTTACCGCGAGCGACAATGCTCATCGTGATGCCGACTTTGTTGTAAAGCCCTTCGAGTGCCATCTTCCCCCCGACCACGCCGATCGAACCGGTAATTGTTCCCGGTTCAGCGAAGATCGTGTCGGCACCCATCGCGATGTAATAGCCACCGCTGGCGGCGACGTCACTCATACTGGCGACAATCGGCTTTTCGACTTTTTCGAGGGCTCGCCACATCAGGTCGCTCGCGAGAGCACTTCCACCAGGGCTGTCGATCCGTAGAACAATCGCCTTCACGGTCGTGTCGCTGGCTGCTTTCTCGATCGCTTTGATCAGCGTCTCGCTGCCGAGCGAGCTATCGCCGAACAGATCGCTGCTACTCTTGCCCGGCATGATCATGCCGCTGGCGTGAATGACGGCGATCTTCGGTGCAAAGCTTTTTCGAGTCTGCTGCTCAACACCCATGAGCAGGTTCATCATCTTGACCATGCCGGCGAAGCCGCTGAAGTCGGTGTCGATTTTCTTCTTGCCGTAACGCTTCGCGATCTTAATCGTCGCGTCCGGCTTGTCACCCTTGATGATCGCGGTGAGTTCGTCTTCGTAAGCCACGCGAGTGATCAGCCCCAGCTCCTTCGCGGCCATCGCGGTGTGCGGGCCGTTGTCGATCGCCGCCTTGACCTTCTCTGCATCAATGCCACGTCCTTGAGCGACCATTTCCACCATCTGGTCGAAGAAGTCGCCGAGGACTTGTTCCAGTTCCTCGCGGAACTCTTTGCTCATTTCGGTGCGTGAGTATGGTTCCGCGGCTGATTTGAATTCGCCAACTCGCAGCATGTCCGGCTTCACGCCGATCATGTCGAACAGGTTTTTGTAGAAGCTCACTTCCGATCGCAGACCGAGCAGCATCAGCACTCCCGATTCGGGCATGACTACTTCGTCGCAGCCTGCCGCCACGAGGTAATCGCCGGAGCTAGCCGACTCAAAGAACGCGACCACCTTTTTGCCGCGAGCTTTCACACGTGCGATCGCTTGGCGAAATTCGTTGAGCTTCCCGCGACCAATCGTTGGGCTGTCGATCTTGAGAATGACTCCCGCCACCGCCGCGTCATTCGCCGCCTTGTCGAGCCGTCCGATTAACTCCGCGAGGTTCTCGCTCGTTTCACCAAACAGGCCGAGCATCTGCGGCCCTTCGGGATAACTCCCCTTCAGCTCAATGTGAGCCCACGTATTGCCCGCCGCCGGAGCCGGAGCTTTCTCAGTCCCGTCTGGTGCCGCAGCGTGCGCGACTTGTGGTGCGACGGAACAACACGTTGCCGCCAACATCAGCGAGGCAACAGACAACGCACGCACGGATAAAGACAATCTCCGAAAACAAACAAAGCTCAACATGGCATGATCTCACGAAGAAGGTTGGCGAAGCGGGCTCCGAATGGCTGAGCAGTCTAACAGCTTGCCAAGAAAGTCGTAGCTTGGCCCGGCGGAGCCGCTACCAGACCTGAGAGTTCTGGACTGCGACGCCCTCACCCCGAGTGACCAGCAACTGGACACGGTTCATCCCGTGAGCCCGCTTTTTTTGAATCCACCGGAGGCTGAGGTACGAAAGAGTTTCTAGGAGAGTCTGAATCACGGTGCCTCTCGAACGCCGCTCCGTTCCCCGGAACGAAGTGCGAGTCGAGCCGCCATCGTGAAGGCTGAAACACCTGAGCGACGCGAGCGCCCTTTTGGCTCGCTGGCCTTTTCAGACAGCCGCCTTGATCGCGAGATCACTTCGGCCGAACCCTCAATAGATGTTTGGTGCGTCGCACCGGAACCATCCGCTGCGCAATGACACCGTTAGTAGAAGCCACCCCGTACGCGACCCGCAACCAGAAATGAACTCAGTGATCTGTCACCTCAACTCGTGAGGCGAAAAACTTCTTCAAATTCCCTCACCGCGTTCGCGGTGTGCTCTGTTGACAGAGTGGGGCCATATAGATGTTCGACGTGTTTCTGGCCGCGTTCCGGACATGCGCTCCGACGCGATCTTCGCATTCAAGGCGGACGACGGGCCTATTTCTTCTTCCCGCCGACACCAGGCACGGCCGTAATCTGTGTCATCCACGTCGTGATCTGGCGTTCGTCGATGTCATCAATGGATTTCAACTCCACGCCCCGCGTCGACTTCCCCATCGCCACCGGCGTCACCTGTGGCACCGGAACAAGCGTCGCGCCATTCACGAACATGAGCTTAACGTGCCCCGCGAAACCGCCGCAACAGAAACACCAGCCGTCGCTGACGCCATAGTATGACATGCCCCACTTCATGGAGCGCTGCAGGCCGGGCAGCGTCTTGGCCGCCAGGGCATCGACTCTCTCGGCGATCTCGCGCTGCGGCTGCGGCAAGCTTGCGATGTAGGCGAAGACCGGCTTGTCACCGTCCGCTGCCTTCGCGGGGCTTGCTTTGCCGGTGATCATGGATTCCGGCAGCATGGTAGCAGCATTGCCTTGTGCCGCCGAGCGCTTGACCGGCTTCCGGACTGTGGGCTTGGAAGTCTTGTCTGTCTTGCGCGTGGGCATGGTTGTCTCCTGTGCCTCGGAAATCTACCGCCGAACGGCAGAGGTGAGCGACCGCCGCCGAGAAGAACGGTGGAGCGCACGAGGCACTTCCGAATTGCCGCCCAGCGTTCAGCGGAAAAGCGGGGCGGCGGTTCGCTCGACCGATTTTGTTAGGCCAGTCCAAAGTCATACTCTCAATTTACTGCGTCTCGTTTTTGAATTCGCCCCCGGTGCGCCCGGCAATCCCGTCATCTCTTGCAACTTCCTCGCAAACTCATAAGCAGTCCGAGGGACTTCATCTTCGGTTGTGGGAAAGCTCTTCACCCATAGCGCAGCTCTTCCATCCACAGGTTTAAGACCGACGCTGCCCGTGTATGTGTCCGGCCCTTCGCCACCGGGGTGACAGAGATGCCGAACCACGATGTTGCTAAAGTCTGTCAAAGGACGACAGCGTTTGGATATCTCAAACCCGCAATAGTGCTTCAACGTCAGAATCTGGCGGTCCGTAAAATCGACGTAAGCATGCTCGTTGTAGGGCAAAAGCACAGCAATGATAAACAATATCAGGGCGACAGTGTAAACCATGAAAATTGTTTCGGACAGTGGCCAGGAGATCTCCACGTGTAGCAAAAGGTAAGTTCCAAGGCCCACGCAGGCGACGGCCCCAATGAGCCGCGCAGCGACCTTCTCGGAACTGTTTGTCGTCCCGTGAATATCAAGCGTCTGATTAGTCGGAATTTTATTCATACAACTGGTATCCCGAGAAACGCGCCATCAGCAGGACGACGGAGACCGGAGTCCCAATCACAACGAGCGCAGGGTGGCCCGGCTTGCTTCAAGCCGGGTGCGTCAGCACAAGAAACATTGAGTCGACGTGCTGTGAAGTGGAACGCTCGAACTTGTTAAACGTTCGTCCTGAAGTTTCTTGTGCTTCGCACCCAGCTTGAAGCAAGCTGGGCCACCCCGCCGTTTTCCAACAACGCTAATCTGCCAAGTGGATATGGCACTGAGGCAGCAACTGTTGCAGGCCCTTCGCGCCAGGCTCGGTAACGTTTGTGTCAGAAAGCTTGAGGAATTCGAGTTTTGTTAATCCTGAAAGGTGATCCAGCCCCGCGTCCGTAACTTGGGTGTTGCTGAGATTCAATGATCGGAGTTTGGTCAGACCCTTGAGTTGTTCTAAACCAATATCGCTGACCTGAGTGTCACTAAGGGTAAGGTGTTCAAGGCTCACCAAACCGCGCAAATGCACCAAACCGGCATCCGAAATCTCGGTGTTGTTGAGCGCAAGATGTTTTATGTTTGCCAAATCTTTTAGGTGTTCCAAGGCCTCGTCGGTTACGCGAAGATTGGACAAACACACCTCGACAACCGGCTTGTCCGATCTCGCTTCGTCCACTTGAAAGTAAAGCTTGACTTGGTCAAGTTCGGTGATTTCTGGTTGGGCATAAATCGCCGGCGCTGGTGCGACTTGTTGCGTCGGCGTGTCCGTTTCACCGCAGCCGCAAATGGCCATGAGACAAATTGCCGTGGCACCGTAAACGGCCCGCATGTTTGGAATCTGACATGAATGTCTCACGAACACCTCACTTGCCAAAACGCTGAACGCTGAGCTTGCGGCATAACGACCCAAGCTCAGCGACCCGGCCCACGAAACGCCACGATTGCAACAGTAGCACACCGGCCGGGTTCGCTGCAGCGCATGGTTAGGGCCTCTCTTTAGCTTCAGCGTCATCATTGACTTTCAGTCCACAACTAGGGCAACAATTCCATTTAAGCCACTCATTCACATTTTCTGCTACTCCCCAGCAATAGCTGCATCGCGGACAATAGGGGGCGGCGGGTGTGTCGGTCCAGAAACAGATAACAAACCCTATCACTGAAACTAGCATTCCTACTACGGCTGAAACTCCCATTTTCTCTCCGAAGGTGCGATCTGGTCCCGGCAAGCCGAACCATAAGGCAACACCAGCAGCCACAAGCCCTGCGACAGCGACCGCTAAAAGACAACGGCCATCCCGCCTGTTCTTTTCGATGGTGAGCTTCTTCATTCGCGCAATCTCTGCGGCAAATCTCGGATGCATCTCGTGTGGTGTCATGTATGCCCTAACGATTCAGCTCACCGATGGCGGCCCTTCAGTGACTCCCGACTTTTCCAAGCGCGTAGCGGGGCCGCCATTCGGTGGAGCGCTTGGTTCGGCAAGCCTCCCGCCATGACTTGCCCCTACGGTCACGGTTGCGTCCGCAGCCACGGCACGTTTCTGTCTCCGTTCATCGAGATAATCGAAGACGTAGGACAACATCAACGGAATGGCACCGAGCAAGGGCGAAGTCTCAGAACCGGTGGAAATGTTCCAAGCAACCACCGCGGGCGCAAGCGCAACGAAGCAAAGGTATTCCCAGGCTGCAGGTTCTTTGCGGTATCGAATAACGGAAGCGACCAAAACAAGCCCAAGGTAAATCGAAAGCGTCGAACCGAGCGCCACGCCCGCAGCGATCAACAGGAGTGCCGCAGCTAGAAAATTATAGACTGCGTTTGTTGCGAGTGGCCATTCCGGGTTGCATCATGCCTAACAGTTGAGTCTGCGGAACGCGGGCTAGCACGGCCTGTGTTGCACCGAGTTCCGCTCAAAGTTGCGACGTAAGTTCTCAGCGGTGCAAGAGATTGTCAATGAATGGGGTAAGTATTCGCCGAAGGCGTGGGCAGGGCGCACCGAGAGCACAGCCCATCGGGTCACAAGGTGAGTCAAGGAATCGGGCGTCAATG